>JANMAO010000172.1:0-1917 GCA_031359875.1 Lysobacter sp. | reverse complement strand
GCCAAGAAGCGACGGTTGATCCGGCACGTCAAGCGCGGGAAGTGACGCTGGGCCCGCCTTGCGCGTTGATTTGCCTAATTTCATCCGGGTCCTGGACAGCTTCAGGGCAGCCCGCGCCCGGCTCAGGTGGGCGAGGGGCCGGACTGGCGACCTGCGGTGAAGAGCATGTTTCGCGGCGCGTGAGGCCATCGCGCCGTGCGCGAAGGCCTGGGATCGCAACATCCACCGACTGTGGGGTTGCATTGCTTCTGCATGCTGGCGACCAACGCGTCGGCGCTCCTCCATCGCAGCAACAGCCGGAAACAGCAGCGCTCGCGGGAACCACGACGTGACAGATCTGCCCACGCGCCGCAACCTTACCCTCGGCATCCTGGCGGGCGGCCGCGCGACCCGCCTGGGCGGCCGCGACAAGGCTTGGATGCAGTTAGGCGGCACGCCGCAGGTTCTGCGCTGGCGCGATCGTTTCGCCAATGAGGTGTCGGCCACGATTGTCAGCGCAAACCGTGATCTGCCGCGTTACCGGATTGCCGGGTTGCATGCCGTCGCCGACCGCATCGCCGGAGACATCGGGCCGCTCGCGGGCCTGGCCGCGCTCGCCAGCGCGTGCGGCACGCCTTGGTTACTGACGATGCCGGTGGACCTCGTCGACGTCAACGATAGCCTGCTGCCGACGCTGGTCGCCGGCCGCGCGACCGACGGAGCCTGCGCCTGCGACGATGACGGCGTGCAACCGCTGGTCGCGCTGTGGCGCATCTGTGCGTTGACGCCGGCGATCGCTGCCGCGGTCGCCAATGGCGATGTCGCCGCGCATTCCCTGCAGCGCCGCCTCCGCATGTCGCGGGTGCGTTTCGACGGCGTGCGGTTTGGCAATCTCAATACGCCGGAGGACCTGGCGCTCGCCGGCGTACATTCGACGGACCTGAAACCATGAGCCCGCAATCATGAATCTGCCTACGGCCGCGATTTCTTTCGACGAGGCCTTGGCGGTCGTGCGCGAAGTCGCCGACAACCACCGACTCGAAGTGCAGTCACTTGCGTTGTCCCACTGCCACGGCCGCGTGCTGGCGAGTGATGTGGTCGCGACGATGCCGTTGCCGCCGTTTGACAACAGCGCGATGGACGGATTCGCGCTGCGTCACGCCGATGCCCACGACGGGGAAACCGCGTTGCGTCTGGTCGGCGAGCAGTTTGCAGGCGCGACCAGCGGCGTCGTGGTCGGCCCGGGCGAATGCGTGCGCATCACCACCGGTGCGCTGCTGCCGGACGGCGCCGATACGGTCACGGTCAAGGAAACGGCGCGGATCGTGGACAGCGGGTATGTGCAGGTGCCTCGCAGCCTGTCGCCGGGCGCGAATGTCCGCCGCGCCGCGGAAGACGTGCGCATCGGCGACTGCGTGCTGCGGGCCGGGCAGGTGCTGACGCCGGCGCGGGTCTCGCTGGCGGCGTCGCTGGGACTTGCGTCGTTGCATGTCAGCCGCAGGCCGACGGTCGCGGTGTTCAGCAGTGGAGACGAACTGGTCGAGCCGGGCCTGCCGCTGGCACCAGGCGAGATCTACGACAGCAACCGCGAACTTCTGATGGGCCTGTTGCGTGCAGACGGTCTGGAACCCACCGCGTGGCCGCGCCTGCCCGACGATGCGAGACGGGTCGAGATCGCGCTGCGCGATGCGGCGTGCGCGTTCGACCTGGTGATCACCTGCGGCGCGGTGTCGGCCGGCGAAAAGGATCACATCCCGATGGTGCTGGCCGAAGAGTGCCGGCAGGGGCGCGGGCAGATGCATTTCTGGAAGGTGCGGATGAAGCCGGGCATGCCGGTGCTGCTGGGCACCATGGACCAGGCGCGGCTGCTCGGCCTGCCCGGCAATCCGGTGTCGGTGCTTGCGACGTACCTGACCCTGGGTCGGGCGCTCATCGATG
>JANMAO010000170.1:0-10318 GCA_031359875.1 Lysobacter sp. | reverse complement strand
CGGCCGCAACGGCGACGGCAGGCCGGCCTCGTGGCAGGCGCGCTCCAGCACCAGCGCGTTCGACAAGCCGTAGTCCTCGAGCACGTAGCAGACCGGGCGACCGTCGATCAATTGCGCCGGGGTGGGCGGCTCGATCTTGATCCCGATCCACGGCTCCAGCAGCTTGCCGAGCAACGGCATCCACCATGGCCGGCGTGCTGGCGCATTGGGCGCCGTAGGCGCAGCGGGCGCGATAGGCAACTCGGCTTGGACCGTGGCATCCACCGGCGCAGCGGCGCGGTCGTGCGCTGGCGGCGGGCGCCGTCCCGCGGCAATCCCGTCGCCGGCGTCCTCGGCCGGCAACGGCGCGGCGGCCGCGCCAGTATCGGCATCGATATCAGCAACCGCCGCGTTGATCGGCGGCTGCGGTGGCGGCTGCGGTGGATCGGCGAACGGCAGGGTGGGCTGGGTCGGCATCGCCGGCATTATCGCTGAACCCCGTCCCCGCCCTGTCGAGGGTCCCCCGGGCCGCCGTGTGCGGTCGTCACGCCCGCCGCGGGACCCTGCGCGATCGCAGCCCGGGCGTGGCGCAGGTAGTCGGCCAGATACCAGCGGCCATCGATGCGCTGCATCGCGACGACGGTGTCGATGTCCTCCAGGCCAAGGGTGTAACGCATCCGCAGCCGCGCGTTGTCGCCGGTCTGCTGCTGCAGCTTCACCTGCATGCCATCCAGGCTGGCGTCCAGATCCAGCCCGTAGGGCACCAGCACGTGCTTGAAGGCCGCCGCGAACGGGCCCATCCGGCGCAGGCTTTCCTGCATTCCCAGGCTGCGGAATGCGTCTTTTGATCCGAGACCGGTCTGTCGGGCGGCAACCGTCAGCTGCGCGATCGCCTGCCTGGCGCGCCCGCGATCCCCTAGCGGCGCTCCCTGTCCCCAGCGGCTCGCTGCCCGGACCAGCTGCGCGTAGTGCGCGCGTTCGTCCTGGCTGAAGTCGCCCCGATCCTGCAGATACTGCAGCCCGAACACCGCCAACGCCTCGGCGGCGCTGTGGATCTGCCGGTCCTGGCCTGCGAACTGCTGCTCGAACGTCTGCAGCAGCTGCATGTCCGCAGCCGGCGCTGCCAGCGCGGCCATCAGTCCGGGGAGATGGCCATCGAACGGCAACTCCTGCAGCGGCCAGCGCGTGCGGCCAGCGCGCCAGGCGGCCTCGAGTTGCTCGTGCAACTCCGGCGGCACGGCATCGCGCGCAAAGGCTTGCAGGTCGTTGTCGCGCAGATGCCGGGAGAGCGCTTGCATCGCGAAGGCAGGCGTGGCGATCGAAGTCGGCGTGGACACTGACGGGGCAGCCGGCGTGCCCGGACGCTGGCAAGCCGCCAGCAACACCGCACACAGCACGATGGAACCCGGTCGCCACTGATGCATGAGCACGGTCCTCCCGACCACAGCCGCATCTTGGCCGCGCGCGTCGGCGCTGGGCAAGCACGCCGGTCGCTCTGCCGCGGTCAACGGGCAACGGGCAACGGGCCTTCATTGTGGATGCCGGTGTGCGCTGACCTGGTCTGTTCGCGGAATTCAAGAAAGTCGAACCCGAAGAGCACGACCGGTCGTCCGCCAGTGCCGGAATATGCCAGCATCCGCAATGGAGCAGCGGTGGGGCTGGTCCGGGGAAAGGACTGCGACGGCGTCATGCACCGTGCGGCCCGCGTGTCGACATCAGCGATGGGGAAAGCGTATGCAGCACAGTCCGCCGCCGGCAGCCCCGGCGCCTGCCGAAGGCAATCCGCCGCCTGCGCCCGCGCCGTTGCGCAGACGCCTGTTCGGCCAGATGTCCTGGCAGCCGCCGGGCTGGTGGAATGTCGCCACTGCAAAGGTCGCGCAGCATCCGCGGCGCTGGATCGGTGGTGCCGTGCTGGTGCTGCTGCTGGGCGCAGGTGGTTACTGGCTGGCGACACGGCCCGCACCGATTGAACCCGACGCCCTGCAGATTGCCGTGCACGAGCCGACGGTGACCGACTACGACAAGGTGCCGGCGAAGATCGACACACTGAAGTTGACGTTTTCCGGCTCGGCCGCGCCCATCGCCGGGATCGGAAAGCCACCCAGCGGCATCCGGCTGCAGCCGGACTTCGCCGGTAACTGGAAGTGGCTCGATGACCACACGCTCGAATTCACCCCGGCCGCCGACTGGCCGGTCGGTGCGGATTACGAAATCCAGATCGACCGCAAGCTGGCGGTGGCACCGGGCGTGAAGCTCGCCAGCGATGCGGTCGCCTTCCACACCGCGCCGTTCGCGGTGACGTTGCACAGCAGCGAGTTCTACCAGGACCCGGTCAATCCGGCGTTGAAAAAGGCCGTGTTCGCATTCGGTTTCAGCCACCCGATCGACGCCGCGCAATTCGAACGCCGCATCCATCTGCAGCTGCATGATGGCGCCGATACCGCGCTGGCACCGCCGGGCCATACCGTCAGTTACGACGAGCATCGACTCAAGGCCTGGGTGCATTCGGATCCACTGCAACTGCCGGACAACGGCGGCAATGTCGCCCTGACGTTGGCCAGCGGCGTGAGCAGCGCGCTTGGCGGCCCGGGAACGCAGCAGCCGGTGGACGGCAAGGTCAAGCTGCCGTCGCTGTACAGCGTGTCGGTGGATTCGCTCGAAGCCACGCTCGTGGACAACGAACGCTATGAACCCGAGCAGGTGCTGGTCCTGACCTTCAACAACGCGATGCGCGATACCGAAGTCGCAGGCGCGGTCAAGGCATGGTTGCTGCCGGCCAAAAACCCGAAGATCGCCGCCAGCAGGCAATCGGGCTTCTACGCATGGTCGGAGTCGGAAATCGACGGAGCCATCCTGGGCAAATCGCAGTTGTTGCCGCTGACCGCGCTGCCGGGCGAGCGCGAGTACATCGAGACCCACAGCTTCCGCTACGAGGCGCCGCCCGGGCGCTATGTCTACGTCCATGTCGTCAAGGGCCTCACGGCATTTGGCGGCTTCCGGCTGGGCGCGTCTTACGCGAGCGTCGCCACGGTGCCCGAGTACCCGCAACTGCTGCGCTTCGTCGGCGACGGCGCGTTGCTGTCATTGCATGGCGAGCGCCGCGTCAGCATCGTCGCGCGCAACCTCGATGCCGCGCGGCTGGAGATCGGCCGCGTGTTGCCGGGTCAACTGCATCACCTTGCCTTCGGCAACCAAGGCAGCTATGCGCAGCCGTCACTGAGCGGCATCGAGGCCGACAGCCTGGTCGACCGCGTCGAGAAACGGCTGCAAATCCCGGGCAGCAATCCCGCCAAGGCCAACTACCTCGGTGTCGATCTGGGCGAATTCCTGGCGCCTTCGCGCCATGGCGTCTTCCTGCTCAGCCTGCGGACGATGGATGAGGGCGACGCGAAACGCACCGCGCAACAGACGCTGGCCGACGACGCAGGCGAGGAAAAAGATAGCCGGCTGGTGGTGCTCACCGATCTTGGCATCGTCGCCAAGAAAGCGCTGGATGGCAGTCGCGACGTCTTCGTACAGTCGTTGTCACGCGGAGCGGCGGTGACCGGAGCGCACGTCAAGGCGATCGCGCGTAATGGTGAGACGCTGGCAGAAGCCGACACCGACGGCGACGGACGCGCACGCCTGCCAACGCTGGCAGACTTCAAGCGCGAAAAGCAGCCGGTGATGCTGACGATCGAGAAGGACGACGATCTGTCGTTCCTGCCGATCGACGACCAGGGCCGCGTGCTCGACTACTCGCGCTTCGATATCGGCGGCGAACCCAACGATCTCGAACCGGGTGCGTTGAACGCCTTCCTGTTTTCCGATCGAGGTCTGTACCGGCCTGGCGACACCATGCACATCGGCATGATCGTGCGCCCGGCCGACTGGAAGCATCCACTGCTCGGATTGCCACTCGAAGTCGTGCTGACCGACCCGCGCGGGATTGTTGCCCGCCGCCAGAGGCTGAGCCTGAGCGCGGCCGGTTTCGAAAGCCTGGACTACACGCCGCAGGACAGTGCACCCAGCGGGACGTGGCAGGTCGACCTGTCGCTGGTCGGCAAGAACAATGGCCGAACGCCGATCGGCCAGACCAGCGTCCAGGTCCGCGAGTTCGCGCCGGACACGATGCGGGTGCGCGCACGGCTGTCGTCGGAATCCAGCCGCGGCTGGGTCAAGCCGGACAAGCTCAAGGCGATCGTCAGCGCCGAGAACCTGTACGGCACCCCGGCGCAACAGCGCAAGGTCGAGGCGACGCTGGTGTTGCGGCCGGCGTTTCCGGCCTTCGCGCAATATCCCGGTTATCGTTTTTACGATCCGCAGCGCGCCAAGGAGGGCTACAGCGAGAACCTGAGCGACGGCATCACCGATGCCACCGGGAACGCCGAATTCGCGCTGGATCTCACCAAGTACGTGCATGCGACGTACCAGCTGCAGTTGCTCGCACGCGCATTCGAGCCGGGTAGCGGTCGCAATGTCGCCGCGCAGACGTCAATGCTGGTGTCGAGCAACGAGTACATGGTCGGCATCAAGACCAGCGACGACCTCGACTACATCAAGCGCAATACCGCCCATGCGGTGCAGCTGCTCGGCATCGGGCCGAACGGCAATCCGCGCGCGGTCGCGGGCCTGCAAGCAGCGCTGGTCGAGCGCAGATTCGTGTCGGTCTTGACCAAGGAAGGCTCGGGCCTGTACCGCTATGTCTCGCGTGAGCGGCGTTTCGACCGCAACGTCACGCCGCTGGCGTTGGCTGCAGGCGCGCAGTCCTATCGGCTGCCGACCGGCACGCCGGGCGACTACGAACTGCAGATCCGTGATGCCGGCGGCAGCGTGCTCAACCAGATCGCGTACTCGGTGGCCGGCGCCGCCAACCTGACGCGCGCACTGGATCGCAATGCCGAGCTCGCGCTGACGCTGTCCAAACCGGCCTACAAGCCCGGTGAGACCATCGAACTGAGCGTGCGTGCGCCGTACCCGGGCAGCGGATTGATCACGCTGGAGCGCGACAGGGTCTATGCGCAGGTGTGGTTCAAGGCCGACACCACGGCCTCGGTGCAGCACATCACCGTGCCCGCCGATTTCGAGGGCAACGGCTACGTCAACGTGCAGTTCCTGCGCGATCCGTCGTCCGACGAAGTCTTCATGAGCCCGTTGTCCTATGGCGTGGCGCCGTTCGCGGTCGATCGAAGTGCGCGACAACTACCATTGCAACTTCACCTGCCAAGGACCGCGCGACCCGGTGCGCCGATCCCGGTCGACATCACCACCCAGGGCAAGGCGCGCGTGGTGGTGTTCGCGGTCGATGCGGGCATCCTGCAGGTCGCTCGTTACAAGGTCGGCGATCCGCTCGATTACTTCTTCAGGAAGAAGATGCTGCAGGTCGACACCGCGCAGATCCTCGACCTGGTGCTGCCGGAGTTCAGCCGGATCGTCGCGTTGACCGCACCCGGTGGCGACAGCGACGGCGACCTGTCGAAGAATCTGAACCCGTTCAAGCGCAAATCGGAAAAACCAGCCGTGTGGTGGTCGGGCATCATCGACGTCGACGGCAAAAAGCGCGTCACGTTTACGCTGCCAGATTCGTTCAACGGCCAGGTGCGCCTGGTGGCGATGGCCGTCACTCCCCAGCGCGTTGGTCGGGCGCAGGCCGACCTGCTGGTGCGCGGCGACTTCGTGCTGACGCCGACCGTGCCCACGCATGTGGCGCCGGGCGACGACTTTGAATTGCCGGTCGGCATCGCCAACACCATCGAAGGCGCCACCCAGCCGATCGCGGCCACGGCGACGCTGGTCCTGCCGGCTTCGCTGAGGCTGGTCGGTCCGGCGCCAACGGCGGTTTCGATCCGGCCCGGCGGCGAGGCGATACAGCGCTTCCGCCTGCGCGCGGGCTATGCACTGGGCGCGGTGCCGATCGTGGTCAGCGTGAGAAGCGGGAAATATTCGGCGCAACGCCGGATCGAGCTGTCGCTGCGGCCGGCGACCGTGGCCCGCTCCGATCTGCGCGTGGGTCATGCCGATCGCCGCGTCGTGCTGGAACACCTGCGCGTGATGTACGACGCCCGGGCCACCCGGCAGCTGTCGGCGTCGAACTCGCCGCTGGTGGCGCTCGATGGCTTGAGCGCCTACCTGCGCGACTACCCGTACCTGTGCACGGAACAGCTGTTGAGCCAGGGCATTCCCGCGCTCGTGTTCGCCTCGCACCCGGAGTTCGGCAAAGTGGTCGCGCCGCCCGGACTGAACCTGGTCGACGTGCTGCGCTCGCGCCAGAACACCGACGGTGGCCTGGGCATCTGGGCGGCGACACCCGACGCCGATCCGTTCGTCTCCGGCTATGCGGCGCTCTACCTGCTGGAAGCGCGCGAGCGCGGACTGGCGATGCCCGATGACATGTTGCGATCGTTGAATCCTTATCTGGAATCCCTGGCCGCGGACCACTCGCGGCATGACATCGCCTTCCTGCGCGCGCGCGCCTTCGCGGTGTACCTGCTGGTGCGGCAGGGTCGTACCGCCAGCAACCTGCTCACCGCCGTGCACGAGCAGCTGCGGCGCGATCAGCCCAGGACATGGCAGGCCGACGTCGCGGGGATGCTGCTTGCCGCCAGCTACAAGCTGCTGCAGCAGGACCGACCCGCGCAGGAACTGGCGAGCAAGGCCCTGATCCTTGCCAACGGTCCAAGCCCGACCATATGGCCGGATTACGACGACTACTCCGATGTCGGCATCGATCACGCTTGGCGCGTGTACCTGCTCAATCGCCACTTCCCGGCGCTGGCGAGGCGGCTTGCGCCATCCGCGCAGGAGCGCCTGCTCGATCCGTTGCGCAACGACCGTTACAACACGTTGTCATCGGCGCTGACGCTGCTGGCGCTAGAAGCCGGCACGAGCGGCAAGGGCGGCGGCGCATTGCCCATGTTGCAGGCGGCGGGCAAGAGCGGCGCGCCGCGCGCGATTGGCGCGGCGATCGGGTCGGTGCAGCGGGGCGAGTTCCTGGGCAGTGATGTGCGGCTTTTGGTGACCCCAACCGGCACGACGCCGGCCTGGTACCTGCTCGAGCAGAGCGGGTACGACCGCGCCCCGCCAGCCGCCGTCCAGGACCACGGGCTGGAAGTCGTGCGCGACTATCTCGGCGACGATGGCAAACCTGTCACCACTCTCGTCCTGGGCCAGGAAATCACCGTGCGACTGCGCGTGCGTGCGCGCGCCAGCCATGGGTACGAGGACATCGCCATCGTCGATCTGTTGCCGGGCGGCTTTGAGCCAGTCCTGCAACCGGGCGTAGCGCCGTCACAGAAGCCGGTGTCCAGCGACGGCAGCGATGATGCGGACGAGGGGGATGGCGACAGCAGTTCGACCAGCGCGCACTCGCCCAGCGATGCACGTCCCGAATCCACGCTTGCGATGACCGGATCCACCTTCGTGCCGCACCACATCGAACAGCGCGAAGACCGCGTTGTCCTGTTCGGCTATGTAGCGCCTGGCGTGCAGGAGTTCCGCTATCGGGTGCGCGCCAACAACGCGGGTCGCTTTGTGATCGCGCCGATCTACGCCGAGTCCATGTACCAGCGTTCGGTCTATGCGCAGGGCGGCCCGGGTGGCTTGTTGCAGGTGAATGCAGCCAAGCCATGAACCTGCATCGGATGCGCGCCGCCTGCGCGCGCACATGGCGCCGCTGGCGCGGCTCGCTGATCTGTCTGGTATTGGTGGTGGTGGCGCTTGCGGGCGCGCGCTGGTGGCCACGACCGCCGTTGTCGGCGGACGTGCTGCAATCAGTCGCCGTGCGCGACCGCCATGGCCAGCTGCTGCGACTGACGCTGGCGGCTGATCAACGCTATCGCCTGTGGACGCCGCTGCGGACGATCTCACCCACACTGGTCGACGCGGTGCTGCTGCACGAGGACGCCTGGTTCCGGCGCCATCCCGGCATCAATCCGCTCAGCCTGGCACGCGGCGCCTGGTCGACGTACTCCGGCGGCACGCGCATCGGTGGCTCGACCATCACCATGCAGCTCGCCCGCCTGCGCTGGCGGCTGGAAACGCGCAGCGTGGGCGGCAAGGTGTCGCAGGTGCTGCGTGCACTGCAGCTGGAGGCCTGCTACAGCAAGGACGACATCCTCGAGGCCTACCTCAATCTTGCACCGTACGGCGGCAACATCGAAGGCGTGGGTGCTGCAAGCCTGATCTATTTCCGCAAACCAGCCGCCGAGCTGACGTTGCCGGAGGCGCTGACATTGGCGGTGCTGCCCCAGGCGCCGTCCCGACGTGGCCGCCTGCGCACGAACGCCGAGGCGGGTGACGCCTACATTGGCGCCGGACTTCACGCCGCCCGCGCGCGGCTGTATGCGCGCTGGCGTGCCGGCCATGGCAACGACAGTGCGAAGGACGCGCAGATGCGGTTGCCGCTGCGGCTTCGCGCAGCGCACGAGTTGCCGTTCAGGGCGCCGCACTACGTCGAACGACTGCTGGCCGATCGCGGCACGCATCCCGCACCGGGGCCACAGTGGGCGACCACGCTCGACGCGCGCCTGCAGCGGCTGGTGGAAGAGCGCGTGCGCAACCACCTGCAACGCGAACGCACGCGCGGCCTGCGCAACGCCTCGGTGCTGCTGGTCGACACACGCGACATGGGTGTGCGCGCGCTGGTCGGCTCGGCGGATTACTTCGATGCGAGCATCGCCGGGCAGGTCAATGGCACGGCTGCAAAGCGTTCACCAGGATCGACGCTCAAGCCATTCATCTACGCACTGGCGCTGGACCAGGGCGTGCTGCATCCGGCGACCGTGTTGCGCGACGTGCCGACGGCATTCGGGCCGTACACGCCGGAAAATTTCGACGGCAGGTTCCTTGGGCCAGTGACCGCGACCGACGCGCTAATCCGCAGCCGCAACATTCCCGCTGTCGGAGTCGCAACGCAGCTGACGCACCCGAGTTTCTACGGATTCCTGCGCATGGCCGGCATCAGCCGCATGGCAAGCGAATCGCATTACGGACTGGCGTTGGTCCTGGGTGGTGGTGAGGTCAGCATGGAGGAACTCGCGCGGATGTACGCCATGCTCGGCAACGACGGGCTGTTGCGCTCGCTGCGCTGGCGTGCGGCGGATCCGCAGGAAGGCGGCACCGCGCTGATCAGCCCCGAAGCCGCCTTTGTGACCCGCGACATGCTGCGTCAGAACCCGCGTCCGGATGCAGGTGCGTTGGCAACGGCCTCCTCGATGCCGGTGTACTGGAAAACCGGAACCTCCTGGGGGTTCCGCGATGCCTGGAGCGCGGGCGTGTTCGGTCCTTACGCGCTGGTGGTGTGGATGGGCAATTTCGATGGCACCGGCAATCCGGCGCTGGTCGGCGTCGACGCCGCGGCGCCGCTGTTTTTTTCGATCATCGACGCCATGCGCGCGGCCCATCTGGATCTTTCCGAGCCGGCCCGCAGGTGGCCATTGAACATCAAGCGCGTTGAGATCTGTCGTGCCAGCGGCGATCTGCCCAACCGGTATTGCCCGGAGCGCGGCGAGACGTGGTTCATTCCGGGCAAGTCGCCGATCCGCATCAGCAACGTGCATCGCATGGTTGCCGTGGATCGCGCCACAGGCCGGACGGCCTGCGGACCGTTCGACGCCCGCACGATGACCCGGGAGGTGTACGAATTCTGGCCGTCCGATCTTGCGCGCGTGTTCGTACAGGCCGGCGTGCCGCGACGGCGGCCGCCTCCGGGCAGCGATTGCGCTCAGTCCCAGGACTGGCAGGGCACGCCGCCGCAGATCACGTCGCCCTACCGCGCGACCCGCTACACGTTGCGCCTGTCGCATCCCGAGCAGTCCGACCTGGCGCTGGCCGCCAGCGTCGATGCCGATGTCGAACATCTGTACTGGTTTGTCGGCGACAGTTTCATCGGCGCTGCGGACCCAGGAGCGTCCTTGAACTGGGCGCCGGATCGCACCGGCCAGTTCCGGATTTCAGTCGTCGATGATCATGGCCGCCATGACGAGCGCGAGGTCGACGTGGCGCTCGAGCAATAGCGTGTGGGCCTCAGCTTTCCAGCAGCGCCTTGATCGCCGCGAATCCCACCGTCGCGCGCTCCTGCTTGCGCTCGGCGTCGGCGACCGGATCAGCGCAATCGCGCTGCAGTTCGGCGGCAGGAAGTTCATCCAGGAACCGGCTGGGTTGCAGGCGCAACTTGTCGCCCCACTTTTGCGCCTCGCGCGCGTGCGACAGCCACAGCGCTTCCTTGGCGCGGGTGATGCCGACATAGAACAAGCGCCGCTCCTCGTCGAGCCGGCCTTCCTCGATCGATGCCTCGTGCGGCAGCACGCCATCCTCGACCCCGACGATGAAGACATAGCGGAATTCCAGTCCCTTCGCCGCG
>JANMAO010000161.1:0-2641 GCA_031359875.1 Lysobacter sp. | reverse complement strand
TAACGATTGGCGTCGATCATTGCCACTTCGGCCGCAATGCGCCTCGCCAGCCACTGGTCGCGGGTCAATTCCCATTCTCCGCCCGACGGCTTGGCCTGCGTCGGCGGCAATGGTTTGAATCCGAGCCGGAGCATCATCCGGATGACCGTCGGGTTGTCCACCACCGACTGTCGCGCACAAATGATCTGCTCGGTTTCAGCAGCAAAGACCCGGTCCACCATCCCCGCCATGGATTCGCCGCCGTAGCCGCGACCATGCCCGTGGGCCAGCAGCATCACCCCGATTTCCGGCCCCGGCTCGCCCCGGATCAGACCCAGCAGGCCGATGTCGTGGTGCGTAGCGCGCTCCGAAATGATCCAGCGCTGCGGCTGTGGGGTCTGCTGCCTGCAAGCCGCGCGGAAGCTGCGTTGCGCTGCCTCGATCGACATCGGCGCGGCGATATGGCGCATCAGTTCCGGATCGGTATACAGCTGGCAATACAACGCCTCGTCCGCTTCACTGAGCGGGCGCAGATGCAGGCGCGGGGTGTTGAAGGTTTGCATCGGTGGATTCCATGCGGTGATCGGATGCGTCGTGCCGCGTTGCCTTGGTAACACGAAGTGGGCACAGCTTGCCGCCTTCGCTTCAATGCAGCGCAGGCAAGGTTGGCGGCCTGCGGGGAGGATTCGCCTACCCTCCCCTCGCTTCACAAAAGGGAGGTGGAGCCGACGGCGACTGTGCCACCAATCATGGATTCACCCCGGCGGATTGGTTATCGTGCTGACTGGCTTGGGGGCCTTTGAATGCCGAAGTTCAAACAGGAATTCAAGATCAGCGTGAACGGGCTGGAGGTGGACATGTTTGTCACCCGCCTGGACCGTCCATGGCTTGGCACGTCGTTCCCGCTCGAGGGGTTCACGGTCAGGACAGACGAGGACATTCGCTCGCTGCAGCGGCTGTGCAGCTACGTGCATGTCGACATTGCCTCGGGGCGGTCACCCGACCCGCGCTTCATCGAGCTGGAGGAAGACCCCGTCGTCCGCAAGGCCCGCGCTGCCGATGAGGTAAGCGGGCTGCGCAAGACGACCTGGGAGGTCCAGACCGGATTCCAGAGCGAGATGCCGCAGGCAGCGGTAGCCCACGACGCGCTGCAGCGGGGGGTCAGCGAAGTCACAGAGGACGTGCGCAACGGTCGCGACCTGGATTTGCACAAGTTGACGGACGGCGTCGAAGCCATGATCGACTCCATCACGCGCAATCCCTCGGCCTTCCTCTGGCTCAAGGAGCTCAAGCGCAAGGACAACCGCGCCTACCAGCACACACTTGGCAGTTCGGTCTGGGCGGCCACCTTTGGTCGCAGCCTCGGGCTGGAGCGGCACGATCTGGGCGAGCTCGCGCTGGCCGGATTGCTGTGCGACATCGGCAAGGTGAGGGTGCCAATGGAGCTACTGAGTCGACCGTCCCCCCTGGATTTGTCGGAGATGACCGAAGTGCGCCTGCACGTCAAACATGCCTTGGATATCCTCGGCCAGACTCCGGGCGTCTCGCAGAAAGTGATCGATGCGGTTGCGACGCATCACGAGCGCCACGACGGCAGCGGCTATCCACACGGCCTGAGTGGCGGCGACATCCCGATTTTCGGACGGATCATGGGGATCATCGACAGCTACGACGCCATGACCGGCACGCGCCCGCATGCAAAGGCGCGCTCGCCCCACCAGGCAGTGATGGACCTGTACGAAGGCCGCGACCGCCTTTACCAGGCCGAGCTGGTGGAGCAATTCATCCAGACCTGCGGCATCTATCCCACCGGATCGCTGATCGAATTGACGGACGGGCGCGTCGGCGTCGTGACCGCCATCCACACCCTGAAACGATTGCGCCCGAGCGTGATGTTGTTGCTCGACCAGGACAAGCGGCCGCTCCGGGAATTTGGCTTGCTCGACCTGAGCGAGGATCCGGCGGATTCGGAAGGGCGCCTGCTCAACGTGAAATGCAGCCTGCCGCCCGGCGCCTACGGTGTCGACACCACTGAACTGTTTCTCGACTGATGGCAGACATCATCGGGGTCAATGATGAGCTGACGGGGCTGCATAACCGTCGCAGCTTCCTGGCGCTGCTGCGCCGATACATCCTGCTCGCCAACGACCGCCAGACCACCTTGGCCTTGCTCGTGGTCGACATAAGCAGTTTCGCCCTCATCAACGGCGCCCACGGATACGATTTTGGCGACGTCGTACTGCGTCATCTCGCGCAGCAATTGAAGGCCGTCGCACGCAAGTCCGACTACGCCGCGCGCATCGGCGACAACCGCTTTGCACTGATCCTGCCGCAGGTGATGAATCGCGGGCACGCGGAACTGGCGGTGCAGAAACTCAATCGCCTGCTCGATGTCCCGGTGCAATCGACCGACGGCCCGGTGCGGATTTCCATCACCACCGGTGTCGCACTGTGCCCGCAACACGCCACCCAGGCCGAGTACCTGCTGCGCCAGGCCGAGGGCGCCCTTTCCCACGCACGTCTCGACGGGCAACCGTTCGGGTTTGCGCCGGACAACTCCCGCGACCTCGGGATTTCCGACATGTGGGACCTGGAGATGGAACTCGAAAACGCCATCCAGCGCGGCGAGATGGCCATGCACTACCAACCGATGGTGCGGTTG
>JANMAO010000114.1:0-20428 GCA_031359875.1 Lysobacter sp. | reverse complement strand
AGCGCCCCTCATCCGCCTTCGGCACCTTCTCCCCGCAAACAGCGCAGGGAGAACGAAGGGGAAAAACCGCGCCAGCTATAATTCCCACCTACCCCGCAAGGTCGCCCCACATGCCCTCCCACGTCTCCGAGCTGATCGATCTGCTCTCGCTCGAACGCCTCGAGGACAATCTGTTCCGCGGTCAAAGTCGGGATATCGGCACCAAATACGTGTTCGGCGGGCAGGTACTGGGCCAAGCGCTGTCGGCAGCCCAGCAGACGCTGGAATCCGCCCGTACGGCGCACTCGCTGCACGCCTATTTCCTCAAGGCCGGCGACATCGAACACCCGATCGTCTACCAGGTCGACCGCACCCGCGATGGCGGCAGTTTTTCCGTGCGCCGCGTGACCGCGATCCAGCACGGGCAGCCGATCTTCTTCCTCGCCGCATCGTTCCAGAAAGATGAAGTCGGGGGCGAGCACCAGCTGTCGATGCCGGAAGTTCCCAAGCCCGAGGACATCGAACCCTCGCCGGTGCTGCCGCCTGAAATGCTGGCGAAGCTGCCGCCCAAGATCCAACGTTGGCTGTCGCGGATGGGGCCGTTCGACTTCCGCCATATCTATCCGCGCGATGAACTCAATCCGCCGAAGCGGCCGCCGTTCCAACAGGTGTGGTTTCGCCTGGCGGAGCGTGTCGACGATGCGCCCGAACTACATCGAGCGCTGCTCGCCTACGCGTCCGACTTCTACCTGCTCGGCACCGCGACCTTTCCGCACGGCATCAGCTACTACCAGCCGAGCGTGCTGATGGCGTCGCTCGATCATGCACTGTGGTTCCATCGCCCGTTCCGCGTCGACGAATGGCTGCTGTATTCGATCGACAGTCCCAGCGCACAGAGCTCGCGTGGCCTGGCGCGCGGGTTGATCTACGATCGCGACGGTCGGCTGGTTGCCAGCACCGCGCAGGAAGGATTGATCCGCGTGATCGAGGACACTTCTGCCGACACACCGGCAGTGCCGAAGGCATCGCAATGAGGCAGGTATTCAGCAGTCCGCGGATGGAGAACGTCGAACGCGTGGCCCAACTGCTGCGCGACGCCGGGATCGAAACCCGCATCACCCACGGCCGCTCGTACAAGGGCGGGTTGCACGGGGAATTCAGTTATCGCGACCACACCCGCACCGAACCGGTGCCTGCGGTGTGGGTGGTCCTGTCCGAAGACCAGCCCGCCGCGCGCGAAATGCTGCGTGCCGCGGGATTGCTCGACAGCACGCGCGGGGAAACCGGTTACACGCTGCCGGCATTCCGTACCGAGCTTCCCGTGATCGCCGACGACCCGGCGCGCAAGCGCTCATTCCGGCTCAAGGTCGGGTTGTTGCTGGTGATCGCGATGGTGATCGCGCTGATGTTCGTCTCGCTGCGCAAGCCGCAGGAAGTAACAATGCGAACGCCGAGACCCGTACCGAAACCGGCACCCATCGTCGCCCTGCCCAAAGGCGATGCACCAACTCCCGATGCACTCGCCGCCGCCGTGCTGGCCGGCGAACTGCCAACGCGGGTCAATCAGTCGGTCTGCCTTGCCGTCGACGGAGGCGATCCATCGCCATCGTTGCTGGCGCTCCTGCCGCCATCCCCGGGCAAGGTGCTGCCAGCGTCGCAATGCGGGCAACGGGCTGATGTGCCGACGCTCGAGATCGGTACCTACCGCCAACCGGCGTCCGGGGCCACCATCGTGCTGGAGCGGCGGCGCGGCGCGACGGTGGTGATCTCGCATACCTACGCTGTGCGCCCGGACGGGAATGGATGGCGGGTCATCGAACCCTATCGGTGAATGCTCAGGTCAGGCCCTCGTTTTGCAGCGATTGATTGACGCTCCGATCAGCTCCCCTGCTGCGAATAGCGCACGGCCTGCAGCCAGCGTGTGCCGATGCGTTGCAAGACACGCAGCCACCCCGCTTCTGGCGCTATGCTCCGGCCATGGGCAGCGATCCGCTCAACGAAGATGATGACGCGCCGGACACACGCGACGCTCGTGCAGAAGACTTGCGGCTGTTCCATACCGCCGAACATGCCTGTGGCTATTGGCCCGAGCGCAACGCGCGCGACCTGGTGCTGGATCCGCGCGACCCGCGCCTGCCGCAGCTGTATCCGCTGGCACTGGGCCGCGGCTTCCGGCGTTCGGGCGACATTGTCTATCGTCCGCATTGTCAAGGCTGTCGCGCCTGCATCGCGGTACGGATTCCGGTAGCCCACTTCATTCCAGATCGCAGTCAGCGCCGCTGTCTTGCACGCAACTCCGGGATCGAAACACGAGTGTTGCCCGCCGAACGCAACGACGAGCATTTCGGCTTGTACCAGCGCTACCTCGCCGCGCGCCATCCGCACGGCGGCATGGACGGCCACGGTGTCGCTGAATTCGAGCAGTTCCTGATCGGCGCCTGGTCGGAGAGCCGCTTCCTGGAATTGCGGGAACGCGATTCCCACCGCTTGCTTGCAGTCGCGGTCACCGACCTGGTCGGCGATGCGCTGTCAGCCGTGTACACCTTCTACGATCCTGGTGAAGTCGCGCGCGGACTCGGCACGCTGGCGATCCTGCGCCAGATCGAATGGGCGCGGTACGAGGCACGTTCGCACCTGTATCTCGGCTACTGGATCGCCGGCCACGACAAGATGGATTACAAGCGCCGATTCGCACCACTGGAAGGCTTCGACGGAGGCGCCTGGCGGCGATTGGAGTTCGATGCGCACGGCGGGCTGTTGCCCGCCCGTGCCGGCATCATGGCGCCGGTTTTACCGACTCGTCCGCGGTCGAAGATGGCTGTGCCTTAGCCGGCACGGCTTCAGGCGCCGTTTCGGCGCCGCCTTCCGGCAACCCCGCCGGCGGCGCGTTCGCCGGTTCCGCGGTCGGTCCCAGCACCGGCAACATCCGGATCGCTTCGACTGGCAGGCGCGGCCCGAACCCAAAACTGCCATCGATCTGGCTGGAAACGATCATCCGTATCATCGAACCCGGCACCATCAATTCCAACACTCCCAGCTTGCCTTCGCTGTTGGTTCCGCGAATGGTCATCTCGATCAGCGAGCCGGCGGTGTCGATCTCGTTGCACACCACATGCGGACCCGCCGGGCCATCCTGCAGATAGGGTGCGATCGCCTCACCGAGCGCTTCCAGCGCCTGCGGAAAGAAGAAGACGGCGTAGCCGTTGGCATCGTTCATTGCGGCATTCCTGTCTCAATACAGCGGGTTCAATAGCTTCAATGGCACCAATGCAATAGCGTCTGCCGAGTGCGCGGCAAGCGCCCACTCATCGAAGTTTGTCAGGTATCACGTAGTTCAATGGTGATTGCCGCCGCCGCATCGCGTGCGATCCGACGTGCAGCGTCGATGTCCTCGCCACGCGCCAGGGTGACGCCGACGCGGCGATGACCCGCAACCCGCGGCTTGCCGAACAGGCGCAATGCAGTGTCGGGATGCTGCAACGCCGCTTCCACGTCGCCGAACACCGGCACGCCGTGGCCCTCAGCCAGCAGCGCACACGATGCAGACGGCCCCAACTGGCGAATACACGGAATCGGCAGCCCAAGAATCGCGCGCGCATGCAGCGCGAACTCGCTCAGGTCCTGCGACACCAGCGTGACCAGGCCAGTGTCGTGCGGGCGCGGTGACACTTCCGAAAACCACACCTCATCGTCCTTGACGAACAGTTCGACCCCGAACACGCCCCAGCCACCGAGCGCATCGGTGACCTGGCGCGCGATGCCTTGCGCCAGCGCCAGCGCGCGTAGCGACATCGGTTGCGGTTGCCAGCTCTCGCGATAATCGCCGTCGCGCTGCAAATGGCCGATCGGTTCGCAGAATGTCGTGCCTCCGGCATGACGCACCGTCAGCAGCGTGATCTCGTAGTCGAACTCGATGAACCCCTCGACGATCACGCGCCCGGCGCCGGCGCGACCGCCGGTTTGTGCGTAGTCCCATGCTGCGTCGATCTCGCCGTCGCTGCGCACGACGCTCTGGCCGTGGCCCGATGACGACATCACTGGCTTGACTACGCAGGGCAAGCCGATCGTCGCGACCGCATCGTAGTAATCGGCGACGGTATCGATGAAACGATATGGCGACACCGGCAATTCCAGCGTCTCGGCAGCGAGCCGGCGGATGCCCTCACGATTCATCGTCAACCAGGCAGCACGAGCGGTCGGGATGATGCGTGTCGGCGTGCCGCATTCCTCAAGCTCCTGCAGGGCGAGTTCGCGCTCCAGGTCGACCAGCGTCTGGGTGTGGATCGCCTCGATCTCCGGCACGATCAGGTGCGGTCGTTCCGCCGCAATCAGCGCGCGGATGGCATCGCCGTCGAGCATGTCCAAAACATGGCTTCGGTGCGCGACCTGCATCGCCGGTGCGTCGGCATAGCGATCCGCGGCGATCACCTCGACGCCGAAGCGCTGCAGCTCGATCGCGACTTCCTTGCCCAGCTCGCCCGAGCCCAGCAGCAGCACGCGGGTCGCATGCGGGGATAGCGGTGTGCCGATAGTGACCATGGAGGGATGCTCAAAAAGTCGGCCGCCCAGTTTAACGGTGCGCCGCGCTTTCACGGCGCGCCGACACCGTGCCATGCTGCCGGCAATGGCCCTGCATGTCTTCCCCGCGCTGGTGTCCGTCCTGCTGGCGATGATGCTGGCGGGTTGCAGCACGCCGCCGCCCCCCTTCGTTCAGCTGTCGGGACTGATCACCGCACCGCAGCTGGATGAGGTCAGTGGCCTCGCCGCCTCGCGGGTACATCCCGACACGCTGTGGGTGCTCAACGACGGTGGCAATGCCCCGGCGCTGTACGCGATCGGCAAGCGCGGTGGCCTGCTGGCCACGTTCCGCATCGCCGGTGTCGTCAATACCGACTGGGAAGACCTCGCTGCGTTCGATCTGGACGGCCGCCATTACCTGCTGGTCGCCGACACCGGGGACAACGGCGGCCTCCGCAAGACCTTGCAACTGCATGTGGTCGAGGAACCGCAGACGCTCGATGACGGCATGCTCCATGACGGCATGCTGCGTCCCGCGTGGTCGATCGCGTTTCGCTGGCCCGACGGCGCCCGCGATTGCGAGGCCGTGGCCGTGGACGCCGTACACGGTGAAATCCTGCTGATCTCCAAGCGGCGGCGACCACCAGAGTTGTTCACCCTGCCGTTGCGACCTGGCAACGGCGGGTTGCAGGTGGCGCGATTTGTCGGCCATCTCGCCGGCATCCCGGAACCAGACGCCGAAGCATTGCGCGAAGACGCGCACCAGGCGCGCATCCGCAACCAGGTCACCGCCGCCGACATTTCACTCGACGGCCGCGCGATTGCGGTCATGACCTATCGCGACGTGCTGGTGTACCCGCGGCCGCCGCAGGCGTCGTGGGCGCAGGCGCTTGCCCGCAATCCCCAGGTGCACGAGCTGACTTGGCTGCCGCAGGCCGAGGCTTTGGCTTGGGCCGCCGATGGCCATGGCCTGTACGCCACCGGCGAACACAGCCCGGCGCCCCTGCTCTACTTGAATCCCTAGCCAGCCCAGACCGATCATCGGCATGCTCTTGCTATATTGATATCATCTTGATATCTTTTTGATCGCATTCACTCCAAGCGAGCCTCGCCATGAAAGAGAACCCGATCCGCTCCGCCCCCGGCATCCCGGTGCTGCTGCTGTTGTTGGCCGGCCTGCTGGCTGGCGCTTTCCTGGTCGTCACCGGCGGGTCGGTGGGTTCGCCTGCGTATGTGATCGGTGGCATCGGACTGGCAGTTGTCGCCCTGTTCTGTCTGTTCGGCCTGTACACCGTGCAACCCAACCAGGCCGCGGTGCTGAGCCTGTTTGGCAAGTACGTCGGCACGGTCAAGGACAACGGCCTGCGCTGGAACAATCCCTTTTACGGCAAGCGCAAGGTCAGCCAGCGCATCCGCAACTTCGAAAGCGGCAAGCTCAAGGTCAACGAGCTCGACGGCAGCCCGATCGAGATCGCCGCGGTCATCGTCTGGCAAGTCGTTGATTCGGCCGAAGCCGTCTACAACGTCGACGACTACGAGAGCTTCGTGCATATCCAGACCGAGTCGGCGCTGCGCGCGATGGCCACCAGCTATCCCTACGACCAGCATGAGGAAGGCCAGGTTTCCCTGCGCAGCCACGCCAAGGAGATCAGCGCCCACCTCAAGGAACAACTCGACGAACGCCTGGCCGATGCCGGCGTCAGTGTGCTCGACGCGCGCATCAGCCACCTCGCCTACGCACCCGAGATCGCCCAGGCCATGCTGCAGCGGCAACAGGCCAACGCCGTCATCGCCGCGCGCACGCGGATCGTCGCCGGCGCGGTCGGCATGGTCGAAATGGCGCTGGCCGAATTGCAGAAGCACGGCACCGTCGTCCTGGACGAGGAGCGCAAGGCGCAGATGGTCAGCAACCTGCTGATTGTGTTGTGCTCGGATCATCGCGGCGTCCAGCCGGTGGTGAACACGGGCACTCTGTACTGAATCATGGCCGAGAAGAAGGCCTATCCGCTGCGCATCAATTCCGAGGTCCTGGCCGCGGTGCAGCGCTGGGCCGATGACGAGTTGCGCAGCCTCAATGCGCAGATCGAATACGTGTTGCGCGACGCGCTGCGCAACGCCGGACGGCTGAAATCGTCTGGCGACAAACGCGACGACAACGAAATGGAGAACAACGATGGCCGATGAACGCTGGAGTTACCAGGTTGTGGAAATCAGGCCGAGCTTTCTCGGCTCAACGCGGGAAGCGGCGCAGGAGCGCCTGACCCAACTCGGCTTGCAAGGATGGGAGCTGGTTTCGACCATACAGTCGCAACGCTTCGCGCCGGTGCAGCTGTACCTCAAGAAGCCAATCTGACCCGCACCAGGAGAATTCCATGAACGCACCCAGCCGTGGTTACACGACAGTCTCCGCCATCGTGTTCACTCTCGTCGCCCTGGTCCAGGTGTGGCGCGCAGCGACTGGATTCCCGGTCGAGATCAACCATTACCTCCTGCCCGCGGCGGCGTCGTGGGGCATTGCGGCCCTCGCTGGCGTGCTGGCGGTGTGGGGCTGGCGTTCGCGCTAACCACGCTGCGGTAATCTTGAGCGATGCGCGGCCTCCCCCGAGATCTTCTCAACACCGCCGAAATCGAGCTTTGGCCGGGTGGCCTGCTGCGCGCGCGCAGCAACGGTGATGCACGCATCCTCGCGCGCGCCCGGGCCGTGCTGCGGCGCAAACGCGACGGACGTTTTCTTGCCGCCTACTTGCCAGAAGGCCTGATTCCATTGGTGCCCGAACTGCGGCGCGAACCCGGTATCCGCGTCGCGCTCGACATGCTCGATGCCCGCCTCGGGACTCGCCGTTCCGGCAGCGAACACATCGGCGAATTGCCACTCGACCGCCTGCACGAACGACTGGGCGTACTCGGCCTCGACGGAAGCTATGGCGAACGCAGCGGCCTGCCGCTGGTGGCGGAGCCGAGCTGGCTGGCACTGGCCGGCTTCGATCGCTACCGGCGACCGCTCTGGCTGCACCCGCGCGCAGCGCGCGCCTGGACGCACCTGCGTGACGCGGCGTTGCGTGATGGCGTCGTCGTGGACGCAATCTCCGGGTATCGCAGCCACGATTACCAACTTGGCATCTTCGAACGCAAACTTGCCCGCGGCTTGAGCGTCGACGACATCCTCGCCGTCAACGCCGCCCCCGGCTATAGCGAACACCACTCCGGCCGTGCGCTGGATATCGGCACACCCGACGAACCGGCCGCCGAGGAATCCTTCGAACGTACCCCTGCATTCACATGGCTAACCACCAATGCCAACGCCTACGGTTTCGCAATGAGCTACCCGCGCGACAATCCGCACGGCATCGTTTACGAACCATGGCACTGGTGCTGGCATGCAGTCGAAACTGGTGCCGTCACTCCTGCGAGCGTTTGACCGGAGTGTTCTGCTTGGTGGAGGCATCGGCGATCCGCCACAGATACAGACTGGCATAGGTGCGGTACGGGCCCCAGGGCTCGCCCCTTTCGATCAGTGCTTTCGGCGCCAGCATCTCGTCCGCCTTGTCGACGACCTGTGCACCCTTGCGGATGCCGAGGTCGTCGACCGGCAGCACATCCGGACGGCCGAGGCGGAACATCAGCATCATTTCCACCGTCCAGCGGCCGATGCCGCGGATTGGAACCAGCGCGGCAATGATCGCGTCGTTGTCGAGCGTCGACATTTGCCGCAAAGAAGGAATCGCACCGTTCGACTCGCGCAAGGCGAGATCGCGCAACGCCAACAGCTTGTTGCCGGAGACGCCGCAGGCGCGGATCGCGGCGTCGTCGCACCGTGCAAGCGTGTCGCAATGGAAGCGGTCGCTGGCGATCGCGGTTTCCACGCGGGAGACAATCGTTGCCGCAGCCTTGCCGCTGAGCTGCTGGTAGAGGATCGCGCGCGCCAGCGCATCGACCGGATCGAAGGGCTTGCGCCAGCGCGGATCTGGCGCGATCGGCCCGAGCTTCTTCATCCACGCGCCGAGTTTGCGGTCGCGCCGCGCGAGATGCGCGTGGGCCGCTTCGGTATCGAATCCGCGCGCGTGTCTTGGCATCGTCGTTGTTTCAGCGCCGCAAGAGATCGATGGCAAACGCGAGCCAGCCGCTGATCAGCAGCATGCCGCCCAGTGGTGCCAACGTCGTCGGCCATTGCGCGAAAACGCTGCACGCAAGGCTGCCAGAAAACAGCAGCACACCGATGGATAACGCCAGCAACGCGATGTACCCGAGACGGCTCGCGGTGGCCGGCGCGAGTGCAGCCAGCGCAATGCCGTGACCGAACGCGAGGATCGCAGCCGTCTCCAGCCGGGTCTGCGCTGCGCCTTGGATCGCATGCGCGGCATACGCCGACAGGGCGACCGCCGCAGCGGCATAGAGCGCGCCCACGGCGGCAATCCACTGGCGTCGACGTTGATCCTGGAGTGGGGAAGACGGCATCAATGTGCTTCCGGAATTTGCGGACCACAATGCAATACGCCGCGTCAGGGACGCGGCGTATTGCAGATCACACATCCATTCGGACGGGCCTACTTGAGCGTCCAGTAGACGTCGTATTCGCCGGTTTCGGTAAAGGCCTGGTCTACGCCGTTCTTGTAGGACTCGTACGGGCGGTCGGTGACCTCGAGGCCCTGCGTCAGCGCCCATGCGCGCAGCGCATTGCGGACGTTCTCGAGCTCGGCCATGTAGCCGGTGTAGGAGGCGGTCGCGGCGCGGCCAGCCTTGGTCTGCACGTAATGCACAGGACCCTGCAGCTTGATGCCGGTCAACGGGGCGTTTCCGGCAGCAGCAGCTGCGTCGGTGCGGCGCACCGGCTGGGCGACGTCGAAGGTGTAGTTCTCGCGACCCAGTTCGGTGGAGATGATGCGCATCGGACCGGCAGCAACCAGGCCATTGGCATCCATGGTGCGTTTGATCCACTCCAGATTCGCCTTCATCGATGTCTTGATCTTTTCGTTGTTGCGCTCGACCGAGCCGGCGGCGACCACCAGCAGGTTTTCCGCGGGAACATCGACGGTCTTCAGCCCAGCCAATTTGCTGCCCTGCACGCGATAGTCGACGTTGGGTACCGAGGCGAGCATGTTCGACAGGCGCTCCAGGCCGGCCTTGATGTCGTCACCCACATGGCGCACGACATACAGGCCGGCGTAACGGCCCATCAGGTCCCAGCCATAGGTGACATCGTAGGACTGGGTGATCTCGACATTGCGGCCGCTGCGGCCGGTGGGCTTGAGGCTGAATTTGCTTTGCTTGTCGTGACCGCTCTGCATGCTGGTGATCGCGTAGGTCACGCTCTTGCCGGGCTCGGTGGCGGTGATTTCCCAGCTGCCGTTGCCCACGGTGGGCAGCTCGGAGCTGTAATCCAGGCGCGCGCCGACACCAGCGTCAGGACCCGATAGCTTCAGCTTCATGCGTGGGTCGTGAAGCACCAGCGGATTCCAGTCCTTGAAGCGATGAAAGCCGTTGAGCGTGTCATAGACAATCGTCATCTTGCGATTGGTCTCGACATTTTCAGTCAGATGGCGGCTGGAGGGCAGCACGAGGCTGATCACGAGGAACAGCGCAAGGACGATCGCCAGGGAAATCAGCACTTCAATCAAACGGGTCATTCAGGGTTCTCCGGGCCCACCCCGGCTTGGCCGCGGCGTAGACCTGTCATCGTAGCGCGCCGTCGGTGCCCATGCCAACGACAGCGTTCCAATGCGCCGTCGTGGAGGGAGGAAACCCGCTTGCGGGCTGTCCTCAGGTCAGACCAACTGCAGCTCCAACACCTTGAGCACCGCCCGGTCCGGTCGCGGGCGCCGGGCTTGAACAGGGTGAGCCATCGCGGCTTGCGAGCCATTGGGTCGCGCGATGGCGAAAGCCCGGCGCTCTGCGCCGGGCTTCCTATCTATCAGACGAGTTGCAGCTCAAAGGCCTTGAGCACCGCCCGGGTCCGGTCGCGCACCCCGAGCTTGGACAGGATGTTCGAGACGTGATTTTTGATCGTCCCCTCGGCCACGCCGAGCGAATTGGCGATCTCCTTGTTGGAGAAGCCGGAGGCCATCAATCTGAGGATCTCGGTCTCGCGCTCGGTCAATGGATCCGGGCGATCCAGGCTGACGAAGTCGTTGCGCATGTGTTCCAGCCCCGACAGCAGGCGCTGGGTCACTACTGGCTGCACCAGCGAGCCACCCGCCGCCACGGCCAGGATCGCGCCGACCAGTTGTTCCAGCGATACGTCCTTGAGCAGATAACCCTTGGCGCCAGCTTTCAGGCCGGCCAGTACCAGCTGGTCGTCATCGAAGGTGGTCAGGATGATCGTCGGCGGCAGCTCCCCGATCCGCGCCAGCGCCTGCAACGCCTCCAGTCCGGACATCGCCGGCATGCGCATGTCCATCAGGACCACGTCGGGCTTGATTTGCGGGATCAGTTCGACCGCCTGCTTGCCGTCGCTGGCTTCGGCTACGACCTCGATGCCTTCGGCGAGCGACAGCAAAGAACGGATGCCCTGGCGGACCAGGGTTTGATCGTCGACCAGACAGATGCGGATCATGCAGCCTCTCCACGGGGGGCGATGTTGGTAAATGCGCCATGCGGGATGCGGCGCAAATGCATTTCAATACGACTCAATACAACTTCATCATTTCAATGCAACGGCGGCTTCCGCCGGGCCAATCGTCGGCCGTGGCTGCAGCGCTTCGATCACGAAGCCCGCATCCAGCGGCAGGTGGATCTCCAGCGCGAAGCCACGCCCGGGAGCTGTTTCGATGTCGACGCGGCCGCCGTAGGCGGCAAGTCGTTCACGCATGCCACGCAATCCGTTGCCCGCGATGGGGTCCTCGGCGCCGCGGCCGTCATCGCGCGCCAGCAGATGCACCGTGCGACTGTCCTGCAGGTAGCGCAGCTCCAGCTTCCCCGCCTGCGCGTGGCGCACGGCATTGGTGATGATCTCCTGGGTGCAGCGCAACAGCACGTGGGCACGCTCGGGATCATCGAGCAGGAACGGCTGCGGGACCTCCATGGTGATGTCCAGCCCGGCAACGTGATCGGCGAGTGGCGACAGGGTCGCCGCCATGTCGATCGCGTCATCGTCGCGCAGCTGGCTGACCGCCTCGCGCACGTCGCTGAGCAACAACTTGGCAAGGGTGTGTGCCTGGTTGACGTGCTCCTGCGCCTTGCCCTCGACCAGATGCCCGGCAACCTCCAGGTTGAGGCTGAGCGCTGTGAGATGGTGGCCTAGCAGGTCGTGCAATTCGCGCGAGATGCGGGTGCGCTCGTTGACCCGTGCGCTTTCGGCGAGCAACGCTCGCGTGGCGCGCAGTTCGGCGTTGAGGCGGCGTTGTTCCTCGCGCGCCTGCGCCTGCTGGCGCGCGACCAGGCTGGTGACGAACACGAAGCCGGAAAAGCCCGCGTACAGAAGCGACTGCATCAACGCTTCGAGCCACGACAATTCGACCCAGCGCACGTAGACCGGCACCACCAGGAACTGGCTCAGCACCAGCCAGGCGATGCCCATCGGTAGCGACAGCAGCCATGGCAACACGCAGGCCGCGACCATCAGCAGGATGCTGCCCAGCCCGCTGGCGCTGTAGTAGCTGATCGCGATCGCGCTGCCGGTCAGCACCATCAACAGCATGTAGTCGAAGGCGCCGACGCGGCGTGTGCCGAGCTCCCGTGTCAACCAGCCGTAGCTGATACCGAAGGCAGCGTAGGCCGCCCATGCCTGCCAGCCGATATGGGCCGTGGTCACGGTCTCTTCGCCCAGACCGGTCTGGTCGGCCGGCATCAGCGACAGCAGCAGCAACGGCATGCCGATCACCGCCCAGGTGAACAGGCCGGCGTAACGGAGCAGTCGACTATGGTTCAAGCGCGCGAACATGCGGCATCTTAGGCACAAAGCAGCGCGCGGGGAGTCCCACGAAAGTCATGGCTGCCCGGTTATCGCCCGCCTTCTGCGGTCGCCCGCCCGGACCGGGCATGCGATAATCGGCGCGCGCATTCATGGCGATGGCGGTCAGGAACACCGTTCGCGACAATGTGCGTTTGGGTCAGTTGTTTTAGGCCCACGGTTGCTGGGTAACCTGTTTTGAAGCAAGGGGGTCATGGAATGTCGATTGCCATCCGCGACGTGCGCGAGCACGAGCTGGATTCCGTCCTTGCCCTCAACAACGCTGCCGGTCCCGCCATCCTGCCGCTCGATGCGGGCCGACTGCGTCATCTTCACAACGAAGCCGAGTATTTCCGCATTGCCGAACGCGATGGCGCCCTCGCCGGGTTTCTGATCGGATTCGGCTCCGACGGGCGGCACGACAGCGACAATTTCCGCTGGTTTGGCTTGCGCCATCCGCAGTTCTTCTATATCGATCGCATCGCCGTGGCCAGCCGCCGCCGTGGTGGTGGCGTCGGCCGCGCCTTTTATGCCGACGTCCAGAGTTATGCCGAGCTGCGCTACCCGCAGCTGGCGTGCGAGGTCTTTCTCGAGCAGGACAGCGATCCGGCATTGCTGTTCCATGGCAGCTTCGGCTTCCGCGAGATCGGCCAGCACGTCATGCCCGTCAACAGCGCCAACGGAGCACCTGGCCGTCGCGCGGCGATGTTGATGAAAGAGCTCTGCAGCTATCCCTGGGTGCGCGACACCTACGGCGATCACCTGCCGGATGTGCCTTGGATCGCCACACCGCGCGCTCCGATCGGCGTCACCAAGCAGCTGGCTACGGGGAGCTGACATGGCAGTGGCGTCTTCCTCCGGCGTAGTCGACTACGAGCCCGCCGGCGAACTCAAGATTGGCCAGGTCGGCATCGCCAACCTGCGCGTACGCACGCTCGATGTCGACAAGCTCGGCGCCGAAATGCGCGACCGCGTGGCGCGCGCGCCCAAGCTGTTCGCCCGTGCCGCGGTGGTCGTCGATTTCGGCGGCTTGCCCGGCCTGCCGGACGCCGCGGCTGCACGGTCGCTGCTTGATGCGTTGCGCGACGCGGGCGTACTGCCGGTGGCCCTGGCCTGGGGCAGCGGTGACAACGAGCAGCTGGCGGTGCAACTCGGGTTGCCGCTGTTGGCAAAATTCCGTGCCCAGTACGAACCTGTGGGTGCGGCATCGACCGAACCCGCAAGAGCGGCTGATGCCGCCCCTGCCAAAGCCGTGCCTGCCAAAGCGGACCCCGCTAGTGGCGCTCCCTCGCCCGCCAGGCCGGCGCCCGGCGAACCGGGCCTCGTGCAGACCACGCCGGTGCGCTCGGGCCAGCAGATCTACGCCGAAAATCGTGACTTGACCGTGGTGACTGCAGTCGGCGCCGGGGCAGAGGTCATCGCCGACGGCTCGATCCACATCTATGGCGCCCTGCGCGGCCGCGCGCTCGCCGGCGCCCAGGGCAACGAGAAAGCGCGCATCTTCTGCCGCGAATTCCATGCCGAGCTCGTCGCGATCGCCGGGCATTACAAGGTGCTGGAAGACATCCCCAAGGAACTGCACGGCAAGGCCGTGCAGATCTGGCTCGACAAAGACCAACTGAACATCGCCGCGCTCGATTGAGCGCAGCAAACCGGGTGCTGTAACGACCCATCAAGGAGAATTGTTTTGGCCGAAATCATCGTAGTCACCTCCGGCAAGGGCGGCGTCGGCAAGACCACCACCAGCGCCAGCCTCGCGTGCGGCATTGCGCGTCACGGCAAGAAGGTTGCCGTGATCGACTTCGACGTCGGCCTGCGCAACCTCGACCTGATCATGGGCTGCGAGCGCCGCGTGGTGTACGACTTCGTCAACGTGATCCACGGCGAAGCCACGCTCAAGCAGTCGCTGATCAAGGACAAGCGCTATGACAACCTGTTCGTGCTGGCCGCGTCGCAGACCCGCGACAAGGAAGCGCTGACCAAGGAAGGCGTACAGAAGGTGCTCGACGATCTCGCCGCCGATGGCTTCGAATACATCGTCTGCGATTCGCCTGCGGGGATCGAGAAAGGCGCGTTCCTGGCCATGTATTTCGCCGACCAGGCCGTGGTCGTGGTGAATCCCGAAGTCTCCTCGGTGCGCGACTCCGACCGCATCCTCGGCCTGCTGGCGTCCAAGACGCGCCGCGCCGAGGCCGGCGAACGCGTCAAGGAGCACCTGCTGCTCACCCGCTACAGTCCGTCCCGCGTGGAAGCCGGCGAGATGCTCTCGGTCACCGACGTCGAGGAAGTCCTCGGCCTGAAGACGATCGGTGTCATCCCCGAATCCGGCGACGTCCTCAACGCCTCCAACAAGGGCGAACCGGTGATCCTGGACATGGAATCCCCCGCCGGCCAGGCGTACGACGACGCCGTCGCGCGGCTGATGGGCGAAACCCGACCGATGCGCTTCACCCAGGTCGAGAAAAAGGGCTTCTTCAGCAAGCTCTTCGGGGGTTGAGCATGGGCCTGTTCGATTTCCTCAAGGTCAAGAAGAACACCGCGTCAATCGCCAAGGATCGCCTGCGCATCATCATCGCGCAGGAGCGCAGCACCCTCGGCGGCCCGGACTACCTGCCGTTGTTGCGCCGTGAACTGCTGGAAGTGATCCGCAAATACGTCAACGTCGATGTCGACGCAGTGAAGGTCGATCTGGTCAAGGAAGGCGAGCACGACGTTCTGGATATTTCGGTATCGCTGCCCGATCGCGCCGCGACCGCCTGACAAGGCTTTTGTAGGAGCGACGTAAGTCGCGAACCCGTCGCATGAATGAGGAAGAGATCGCGACTTACGTCGCTCCTACAACGGCCAATTCCGTATTGCTCCTGCGCGATATCGCGTCCACCGATATCGCAGCCCTCCTCGCCCGCTACGACCTGCGCCTGCAACTCGTCGCTGACGGCGCGCCGATCCCCGGCAGCTACTGGGGTGAGCCCGAAGCCGGGCTCGTCGGTGCGTGCATCCATGCGCGCAATGACACGCCAGTGCATTCGCTGCTGCATGAAGCTGCCCACCTGATCGCGCTCGACCCTGTGCGTCGCGCCAGCGTGCATACCAATGCCACCGATTCGATCGAGGAAGAAGACGCGGTCTGCGTGCTGCAATCATTGCTGGGCGACATGTTGCCCGGCGTCGGCGCAGCGCGGGTACTGGCCGACATGGATGCCTGGGGCTATACCTTCCGGCTCGGCAGCGCGCGCGCCTATGTTGAAAACGATGCCGAGGCCGCGTGGCAATGGCTGGCAACGCGCGGACTGATCGACGGCAAGCGCAGACTGTCGGTTCCCGGCTGACCGGGTCCATCGTCGCCTGGCGCGACCGCCGTGCAAGCTCCACCATGGCGGGTCCATTTGCATTGCCCCAGCCTCCAGCACTAGCCTGCGATCTTCGCCGCCCGCGCCGCCCAGGATCACCCCCGATGAAGGATTGGCCCCGATGAAGGATTGGCCCGTGAAGCATCGCCATACCCTGCTCACGCTCGCAATCGTTGCCGGTGTTGTTTCCGTCAGCGCCTGCAACCGCAGCCCCACGCCCTCGGAAACCGCACTTGCCTCCGCGGCCATGCAAGCGCCTGCCAACGAGACCGCGGATCAGTTCATCGCGCGCATCAACGGGGAATTCCGTAACACCTACACCGAACTCAGCGCTGCGCAATGGATCTCGTCGACCTACATCACCGACGACAGCGAGATGCTCGCGGCCAAGGCCAACGAACGCTGGCTGACGCAGCTCAATGGCTGGATTGAGCAGGCGCGCAAGTTCGAGGGCCGGCCGATGTCGCCGGCGACCGCACGCTCGATCATGCTGCTCAAGCTGATGACGGCGATGCCGGCGCCGCGCGATCCCGCACGGCTTGCCGAGCTGACCCGCATCGCCAGCAGGATGGAGGGCCAGTACGGCGCCGGCAGGTACTGCAAGACGCCCGGTGATCCAGCCAGCTGCAAGCAGCTCAACGAGCTCGAGGACGTGCTGCGCAGCAGCCGCGACTACGACACCCAGCTCGATGCGTGGAAGGGCTGGCATACGATCGCCCCGCCGATGCGCAAGGACTACGTGCGCTTCGTCCAACTGGTCAACGAAGGCGCAAAGGACATGGGCTTCGCCGATGCGGGTGAAGTCTGGCGCTCGGGCTACGACATGCCGCCCGCGGAAATCGCCGCCGAAACCGACCGCCTCTGGATCCAGGTCAAGCCGCTGTACGAGCAGTTGCACTGCTATGCGCGCACCAAGCTCGGCGCGAAATATGGGAAGGACAAGGGTGAGGTCGCTGGGCGCATGTTGCCGGCGCACCTGCTGGGCAATATGTGGCAGCAGGACTGGAGCAACCTGTGGGACATCCTGCAGCCGTACCAGAATGCCGGCAGCCTGGACATCACCGGCGCGTTGCAGCAGCAATACCAGCAGGACTATTCGACCGAACTGGCCAAACACGCCGGTGCGCCGACTCCGGTCGAACTGGTCGAGATCGAACATGTCGCGCAACTCGATGTGGCCAAACAGATGGCGAGCCGCGCGCAGGATTTCTACGTGTCGCTCGGCATGCAGAAGCTGCCGGCGAGCTACTGGGGCAAGTCGCAGTTCATCAAGCCGCGCGACCGCGACGTGGTCTGCCATGCCAGTGCGTGGGACATGAACATGGCCGGCGACGTGCGCACTAAACTGTGCATGAAACCCGACGAGGAAACCTTCACCACCATCTACCATGAGCTCGGCCACGTCTATTACTACCTGGCCTACAACAAGCTGCCGCCGATCTTCCAACAGGGCGCTCACGACGGCTTCCACGAAGCGATCGGCGACACGATCGTGCTGTCGATGACCCCGGACTACCTGCATTCGGTCGGCCTGGTCGGCGAGCAGCAGCAAAGCCACGAAGCGCTTATCAATGCGCAGATGCGGATGGCACTGACGAAGATCGCGTTCCTGCCGTTCGGGCTGATGATCGATCGCTGGCGCTGGGGTGTTTTCGACGGCTCCATCAAGCCCGGCGAATACAACAAGGCCTGGTGGGACCTGAAGGCGAAATACCAGGGCGTCGCCCCGGTCGAGGCGCGTGGTGAGGATTTCTTCGATCCCGGTGCCAAGTACCACGTGCCGGGCAACACGCCGTACACGCGCTACTTTCTGGCCGACATCCTGCAGTTCCAGTTCTACAAGGCGTTATGCGATGCGTCGGGCTACAAGGGCCCGCTGTACGAATGCAGTTTCTATGGCAACAAGGCCGCCGGACAGAAATACCTCGCGATGCTCGGCAAGGGCGCCAGCCAGCCATGGCAGCAGACGCTGAAGACAATGACCGGCGGTGAAAAGATGGACGCCTCGGCGGTGCTCGAATACTTCGCCCCGTTGCAGGACTGGCTCAAGCAGCAGAACGAAGGGCAGACGTGCGGTTGGCAGTCGACAGGCTTGACCGCATCGCCAGCAACTTCTCCCAAGCCGGCTGCCACGAACCCGCCGGCCAAGAAATCATGACTACGACTTATTGCGGATAGCGAAAGGCCCGCGTTAGCGGGCCTTTCCATTTCCAACGTCATATTACGGCGCGACTCAACGCATCGTCGCGCCCTGATCGCAGTCGTTACGGGCGCCGCGCCAGTGCCGCCTCGTCCTTCGCCTTCGGCATCAGATCCTGCTTGGTGACATTCATCATCAACAGCAACGGGCAGGCAACGAAGATCGACGACAAGGTGCCGATGAGCACGCCGATGATCTGGGCTTCAGCCAGGCCCCGCAGCGAGGCGCCGCCGAACAGGTACAGCGCCAGCATGCTCAGGAATGCCACGAACGAAGTAATGATCGTTCGCGACAGGGTCTGGTTGACCGAGCGGTTCATGATTTCGCTTGGCTCGGCGCGCATGCCACGGAAGTTCTCGCGCACGCGGTCGAACACGACGATGGTGTCGTTGATAGAGAAACCCATCACCGCGAGTACGCCCGCCAGCACCGTGAGGTCGAACTCATGGCCACTGATGGCGAACCAGCCGCAGACCAGGGTCACGTCATGCAGCGTGGTGATGATCGCCGCGATGGCGAACTTCAATTCGAACCGGAACGAGATGTAGATCAGGAAACCCAGCAACACGAACAGCAGCGCATACAGGCCGTTGAGTGCCAGTTCCTTGCCCACCTGCGGGCCGACGAAATCGCTCTTCAGCACTTTCGCAGGATTATCCGGCGTTGAAGCCGCGCGCACGACGTCTTCCGCCGTTTGCGCCGCGGCCTTTCCGGCGGCGCCAGACTTGGATTGCAGCCGGATCAGCACGTCGTTGCTAGAGCCGAAGCTCTGAACTTGCGCGCCTTCGAATCCGGCGGCGGACAGGCGTTTGCGCACGAGATCGACATCGGCCGCCTTCTCGAACTTCAGTTCGGTCACCGTGCCACCGGTGAAGTCGAGCGCGAAGTTGAATCCCTTGAACGCCATCGCCCCAATCGAGATGAACATGATCAGCGCGGCGATGCCCAGCGAAATCCAGCGCAGGCGCATGAAGTGGATGTTGGAATCGTACGGGAACAGGTTGAATGGCTTCATTGGTCTGTGCCCTTAGATCGAGATCGATTGCAGCTTGCGGCGGCGACCGTAGATCAGCGCCGCGACTCCGCGCGACACCGACATGGCCGTGTACATCGACGTCACGATGCCGACGATCAGCGTCACCGCGAAGCCCTTGACCGGCCCGGTGCCGAAGGCGAACAGCGCGACGCCCGCAAGAATCGTGGTCATGTTGGCGTCGACGATCGTGCCGCTGGCGCGTTTGTATCCCTCCGAAATCGCCGTCAATGGTGGCAACCCGAGTCGCAGGTCCTCGCGGATGCGCTCGTTGATCAGCACGTTGGCGTCGACGGACATGCCCACCGTCAGCGCGATGCCCGCAAGCCCGGGCAATGTCATCGTTGCGCCCATCACCGACAGGACCGCAAAGACGATCAGCAGGTTAAGCAGCAACGCCAGGCAAGTGATGATGCCGAACATGCGGTAGTAGAAGAGGAAGAAGATCAATGCGAACAGGAACGAATATCCCACCGCCTGCTGACCGCGCTGGATGTTCTCCGCACCCAGGCTGGGGCCGACGATACGTTCCTCGACGAAGTCCATTGGCGCGGCCAGCGCCCCGGCGCGCAGCAGCAAGGCCAGATCGCCGGCTTCCTTGGTGCTTTCCAGACCGGTGGTCTGGAACTGCTTGCCGAACACGCTCTGGATCGTGGCGGCGTTGATCACCTGCTCGCTGGTGCGGATGGTGCGGATTTCCTTGCCGTCCGCGCCTTTGGTGACTTCCGGAATCCGCTCGATGTATACCACCGCCATCGGCTTGCCGACGTTCTGGCTGGTGTAGTCGAACATGCGCTGGCCACCGGGCCCGTTGAGCGTCACCGAAACCTCCGGCGAGCCGCTTTGCTGGTCGAAGCCGGAACGCGCATCGACCAGTTGCTCGCCCGAGGCGATCACGCGCTTGTTGAGCAGAATCGGGATGGGCTTGCCGTCCGGTCCCAGTTGTTTTTTGTAGTAGACGCGCGCTTCGGGCGGAACGTTGCCGCTGCTGACCGCATCATAGGCATTGCCTTCGACCACGCCGCGATATTCCAGCGTCGCGGTCGCACCGAGGATGCGCTTGGCCTGGGCGGTGTCCTGCACGCCCGGGAGCTCGACCACCACGCGGTCGCTGCCTTGGCGCTGGATGATTGGTTCTGCCACGCCGAGCTCGTTGATGCGGTTGCGCAGCGTGCCGACGTTCTGGTCGATCGCATCGGTGGTGATCTTTCGCAGTTCGGCGTCCGGCACCCGCACCACGATGGTGTTGCCCAGTATTTCATTGGTCAGGTTGGCAAGGTTCTTCGCGATCAGCGCCTGCGCCGCTGCAGGATCGATGCCCGGCGCCAGCGTCACCACGATCGAATCATCGGGACGACGCTCGACCGCCTCGTAACGCACGCGATGCTCGCGCAACAGCACCCGCATGTCTTCCGCGTAGGACTCGAAGCGCTTCTCGAGCGCCGCCTTCTGGTCGACCTGCA
>JANMAO010000090.1:0-11024 GCA_031359875.1 Lysobacter sp. | reverse complement strand
GCGGCGACTTCGTCGACCAGCGCGGCATCGTCGAACTGCAGCGCCGACACGTTCACCCGCAACATGAGCGGCGCCGGCACCGATGGCCAGTCGCGCGCATCGCAGCAGGCACGCAGCAGCACCTCGCGACCGAGCGCGAGGATCAGCCCGGAGGTTTCAGCGACATCGATGAAGGTATCGGCCGCGAGCACCTGACCAGGCTGGCGCCAGCGCAGCAACGCCTCGGCCGCGACCCAGCGCCCGCGATCCAGGTCGAACTCGGGTTGGTAATGCACGCAGAAGCCGTCGTTGGCCAGGGCCTCGCGGATCGCATGCTCCACGTGCAGGCGTTCAAGCAGCACCTGGTGGTGCTCGCTGTTGAAAACCTCGTAGTGATGGCGACCGTGGCTGCAGGCCCGCTGGCTGGCCAGTTCGGCGTTGCGCAGCAGCAACCGTGCATCGGCTTCGGGCATGTCATGCGCGAACGCGACCCCGACCGCCGAGCCGGGTTCGACCTGGGTCCGCCAGCCCGACAGCCCGCGCACGGTCTCGACGCAGCTGCGCGCGATGCGCACCACTTCGTGTTCGCGCAGGTCGCGGTCTGGCAGCAGCGCGAACGCATCGGCGCGCGCACGCACCAGGGTGTTGGTGCTGCCAAAGGTTCGCCGCCGCCGCCGTGCCACCTCGGCCATCACCTCCTCGACGGTCGGCGCATATTCCGGCAGCGCCGCGCCGTAGGGCAGGTGGACTTCGATGTGCACGACCGCCAACCGGCTGTTCGGATCGAGCAGACGCATGCGCAGGCGCTCGAGCAGGTAGTCGCGGTTGGGCAGGTCGGTGGTGGCATCGTGCAGGCGCAGGTGTTCGATTCGGCGCTCGGCGACATGCCGGCGGTCGTTCTCCACCACCAGCGCCACGCAGTCGCCCATGCTGGCGGCAAACGCGAATTCCTCCGGCGTCCATACGCGCGGCCGGCCGGTGTCCTGGTGACAGAGCACCCCCACCAGGCGGCCTTCGGCGCGCACCGGGGCATCCAGCTGGGCCAGGATGCCATGACGCCGCCAGTAGTCCTGCATCGGTCGCTGTGTCGCGAGAAGATCGGGGGTGACGTCGAGCGCGTCGATCGCTCGCCCCTGTTCGAGCAGCTGCACGTAGCCACCGGAAACCCGGAGCACCTCGAGTTCTTCAGGTCCTGCATGGTGTCCGTCGGGGCCGTTACAGGCATGCAGGCAGCGCAATTGCCGGCGTTCGCCCTTGAACACTTCGTCCTCGAACATCCAGACATTGCTGCGCTCGACCTGCAGCGTCTCCGCCGCGGTCTCGCACAGCACGCCCAGCGCGGACTGCAGGTTGCCTTGCGGCTGCCAGAGGGTGCAGGTGAGCCCAAGCAGGGCCTCGGTGTAACGGGCACCGTTGGATTCGGGAACCGCGCATCGCGGGGAGTGACTGCAGGCATGGACGCGGCCGGGTGCTGCGTCGGCCGGGGGCGGGCGGGCAGGAATTTCCCCAGCCCCGGGTCCCCAAGGCGATGCGAAGATCCCGGCCGGAGCGGACCCCGCTGCTACACTTTCCGGTCGCTTCCGCTACTTTTCGGCGCGCCAGCCGGCGTCGCCGTGCCCGAGATCGCCGTCATGACCAGTACCGCCGAACTGTCCTCGCCGTCCTCCGCCAACACCACGTTGACCAACTCGGTGCTTGACCGGGACTACACCCTCGAGGACAAGTTCACCCGCACCCAGGGCCGCATCTACCTCAGCGGCGTGCAGGCGCTGGTGCGGTTGCCACTGATGCAGCGGCTGCGCGACCAGGCGGCGGGGCTCAACACCGGCGGCTTCATCTCCGGCTATCGCGGATCGCCGCTGGGCGGCTTCGACCTGGAGTTGTGGCGCGCGAAAAAGCACCTCGCCGCCGCCGGGGTCAAGTTCATCCCCGGCCTCAACGAGGACCTCGGCGCGACCATGGTCTGGGGCACGCAGCAGACCAACCTGTTCGAAGGCGCCACCGTCGATGGCGTCTTTTCGATGTGGTACGGCAAGGGGCCGGGCGTGGACCGCTGCGGCGACGTGCTCAAGCACGGCAACGCCGCGGGCACCTCGCGCCTGGGTGGCGTGCTCGCGCTCGCCGCCGACGATCACGCCTGCCGCAGCTCAACCCTGCCGCACGGTTCGGAAGGCGAGTTCACCTCCGCGATGATGCCGATCCTCAATCCCGCCGGGGTCCAGGACATCCTCGACCTGGGCCTGCTCGGCTGGGCGATGTCGCGCTTCACTGGCCGCTGGGTCGGCTTCAAGACGATCGCCGAAACGGTGGAATCTTCGATGTCGGTGGACGTGGATCCGTTCGCGCTGCAGATCGTGACGCCAGATGATTTCGACATGCCGGTCGGTGGCTTGAACATCCGCTGGCCGGATCCACCGCTCGACCAGGAAATGCGCCTGCACATGTACGCGGTCAAGGCGGCGCAGGCGTTCGCGCGCGCCAACCGCATCGACCGCGTCGTGCTCGACGCGACGGACGCGCGCCTGGGCATCGTCACCACCGGCAAGTCGTACCTGGACGTGCTGCAGGCACTGGAAGTACTCGGCCTGGACGAACGCGCCTGCCGCGATCTCGGCATCCGCGTCTACAAGGTCGGCATGACCTGGCCGCTGGAACCGCTCGGCATCCGCGCCTTCGCACGCGGCCTCGAGGACATTCTTGTCGTTGAAGAAAAACACGCCTTCATCGAGAGCCAGATGAAGGAGTTGTTCTACAACTTCGAAGGCGGCCGTGATGACATCAGCCGTCCCAGTATCGTCGGCAAGTACGACGAATCCGGCGAGTGGATCCTGCCGTCGACCAACGAACTCACCCCGGCGCGGATCGCGCGCGTGATTGCCAGGCGCCTCGCGCGCTTCATGCCTGCAGCAAGCAGCACCTCCGAGCACATCCAGCAGCAGCTCGCCTTCCTCGCGTCGAAGGAAGCCGAACTGGCATTGCCGCGCGCCAACTTCCCACGCGTGCCGCACTACTGTTCCGGCTGCCCGCACAACACCTCCACGCAGGTGCCGGAAGGCTCGCGCGCGCTCGCCGGCATCGGTTGCCACTACATGGTGACGTGGATGGACCGCAGTACCGACACCTTCACCCACATGGGCGGCGAAGGCGTGACGTGGTCGGGGCAGGCGCCGTTCACCAGCACGCCGCACGTGTTCCAGAACCTCGGCGACGGCACTTATTTCCATTCCGGCTCGCTGGCGATCCGGCAGTCGGTCGCGACCGGCGTCAACATCACCTACCAGATCCTCTACACCGACGCGGTCGCGATGACCGGCGGGCAGCCGGTCGACGGCACCCTGTCGGTGCCGCAGATCGCGCAGCAGGTGCGCAGCGAAGGCGTGCAGGCGATTGTCATCGTCTCCGACGAGATCGGGAAGTGGTCGGACCCGGCGATCTTTCCGTCGGGCGTCGAATTCTTCGACCGTCGCGAACTCGACGCCGTGCAGAAGCGCCTGCGCGAAGTGAAAGGCGTCAGCGTGCTGGTCTACGACCAGGTCTGCGCGACCGAGAAACGTCGCCGCCGCAAGCGCGGCAAGATCGTCGATCCGGCCAAGCGCGTGGTCGTCAACACGCTGGTGTGCGAGGGCTGCGGCGACTGCGGCAAGAAATCATTCTGCGTGTCGGTGCTGCCCAGGGACACCGAGTTCGGACGCAAGCGCGAGATCGACCAGTCCGGTTGCAACAAGGACTATTCGTGCGTCGAAGGCTTCTGCCCGAGCTTCGTCACCGTGCATGGCGGCGCGCCGCGCAAGGGACGCAAGGTCAACGCTGCCGAAAAGCTCGCCAACATTCCGCTGCCGACCTTCGCCACCGACCTGGCGCAGCCCTGGAACATCCTGATCACCGGCGTCGGCGGCACCGGCGTGGTCACCATCGGCGCGCTGCTGGGCATGGCCGGACATCTGGAAGGCCGCGGCTCCAGCGTCCTCGACCAGACCGGACTGGCGCAGAAAGGCGGCGCGGTCACCACCCACATTCGCATTGCGAAATCGCCGGCCGACATCCACGCCGTGCGCATCGCCGCCGGTGAAGCCGACCTGGTGCTCGGCTGCGACATGGTCGTGGTCAACGACTACTGGGCACTGTCGAAGATCCGCGCCGACCGCACCCGCGTGGTGCTCAACACCTACGAGGCGATGCCCGGCACGTTCACCACGCGGCCTGACATGGAATTCCCGGCGGCCGACATCATCGCCGCGGTGCGCACCGCCCTGGCCGGCAAGGAGCCGTTGCTGGTGGATGCCACGCAACTGGCGACCGCGCTGATCGGCGACGCGATCGCCGCCAATCTGTTCATGCTCGGCTATGCCTGGCAGCAGGGACTGGTGCCGCTGGCGTTCGAATCGATCATGCGCGCGGTTGAACTCAACGGCGCCGCAGTCGAGATGAACAAGACCGCATTCGCCTGGGGGCGCCTGGCCGTGATCGACCTGGCCGCCGTTGCCGAAGCCGCAGGGATCGTGCGCAATGCGCCAACGGCTTCCGAGTGCCACGCGCATGATCTGCCACTGCTGGCACCGCGCCCATCGGAAGGGCACGAGTCCGGGTTGGCCGACGCGCTTGCCACGACCCGCCGCGAGGACGAGTTGCGTCACGTGCCGGGCAAGGGCGACGGTGGCATCGATTTCCTGCCGCTGGACGACCTGCGCCTGTCGCGTTCGCTGGACGAACTGATCGCGCGCCGCATCGCCTTCCTCGTCGACTACCAGAACGCGGCTTACGCACATCGCTATTCGGATTTCGTCGCCCGGGTGCGCACGACCGAAGAACAGCAGGCGCCGGGCAGCACCGACCTCACCGAGGCCGTCGCCCGTTATGCGTTCAAGCTGATGGCCTACAAGGACGAATACGAAGTGGCGCGGCTGTACACCAGCGGCGATTTCAAGCGCAGGCTCGAACAGCAGTTCGAGGGCGACTACACGCTGCACTTCCACCTCGCGCCGCCGCTGCTGGCGAAGAAGGACGCGCAGGGTCATCTGATCAAGCGTGAATTCGGCCCGTGGGTGTTCACCGCGTTCGGACTGCTGGCGAAGCTGCGCGGGTTGCGCGGCACGGCATTGGACGTATTCGGCTACACCGCCGAGCGCAGGATGGAACGCCAGCTGATCGCGGATTACGAAAAGACCGTCGGTGGACTGTTGGCCGCGCTCGACAGCGGCAACGTCGGCCTCGCCGCCGAGATCGCCAGCATCCCGGAACACATTCGCGGCTTCGGCCACATCAAGGAAACGCACCTGCACGCCGCCAAACGGCGCGAGGCCGAGTTGCTGGGGCAGTGGCGCAATCCGCTGCGGATGGTGCAGGTGGCGTAGGCGCGAAATCGCCAACGGCTGCCCAGTGCGATCACGGGCGGTGTGCTAAATCAGGCTGACCCAGACACCGGTCAGCCCGCCTTGAGTCATGTCGTCGCCCCGGAAACGGATCCTGCGCAGCAATTCCGCTGGCTGCGTGAACTCGCGGAGGGCGGCGATGCCCGCGCGATGGCGGGGGCGGTGTTGCGGCTGGCACGCGCGCACCCGGAGGCCCTCCACGCGCAGGTGACCTGGGGGCCTGAAGACGGCGGCACCCGGTTGAACGAGCCAGCGGTGCCGCTGGCGTCCGACGACAACACGCTGGTACGCGCCGCCATGCAGCAGCGGGGGCCGCGATGGCGCGATGACCGCAGGCAGGTGGCGATTCCATTTTCGGACCGCGCCGATGCGGCGGTCCTGCTGGTCGCGTTCGCGCGACCGCAAGCCGACCGGAAGCTGCCGGACGAGTGGACGCAAGCGCTGCGCATGGCGGACCAGCTCATGCATCGCGCATTGTCGCTGGAGTCGCTGCAGCGCTCGGTTGCCGGGCTGAAGCGTGCCGAACAGCTGCAGCGCGCGCTGTTCGCGATTTCCGATCTGGCGGGTTCCAACCGTGACATGCCCGACCTGCTGAAGGGCATCCACGCCATTCTCGGCACCCTGATGTACGCGGAGAATTTCTACATCGTGCGGCTGGACCCCGATGGCATGCTCCGCTTCCTGTATTTCGTCGACGTCGAGGATCCGACGCCCGACGATGTCCCGCTGTCCGGGCGTGAGGGCACGCTGACCTGGTATCTGTTGCATGACGGCAAACCGCTGCACGGCGACATAACCCAGCTGCGGACGCAAGTCTCCGGGCCGCTACGTTACGTGGGTACCGAAGGCGCTGACTGGATGGGCGTGCCGCTGTTGCGCGATGGCGTCGCCCAAGGGGCGCTGGTACTGCAAAGCTACGAACCGGGCATTGTGTATTCGGCCGAAGACCAGGCACTGCTCGAATTCGTCGCCAGCCACATCCTCACCGCGCTTGAGCGCAAGCAGGGCAACGAGGAGCTCGAGCGGCACGTGCATCAGCGCACGCTCGAACTGGCACAGGCCAATCGCGGTCTGCAACTGGAGGTCGAGGAGCGCCAGCGCGCCGAACGTCTGCAGGCGGCGTTGTTCCACATCGCGCAGCTGGCGACGACCGACATCAGCCAGGGTGAGTTCTACGAACGCCTGCACGCCGAAGTCGGCGAGCTCATCAACGCGGAAAACTTCTTCATCGCGCTGGTGTCCGAAGACGGGCAGGCGCTGGACTTCCCCTATTACATCGACTCGACCAAGCGCCGCCCTCATTCGCGGCCGATGGGACGGGGCCTGAGCGAATATGTCCTGCGCCACGGCACGGCGTTGCTGAGCACGCACGCGCAGATCGAGATCCTTGCACGCGCGGGCGAAATCGATCTGCAGGTCGCCGGTCCAGCGTCGGAGTGCTGGCTCGGCATGCCGCTGAAGGTCGGCGACCAGGTCATCGGGTTGGTGGTCGTGCAAAGCTATGACGCCGCCGTCGTGTACGGCCCGGCCGAGCAGGAGCTGCTGAGTTTCGTGGCCTCGCAGATCGCCAACACCCTGCATCGTCGCCGCGCGGCGGAAAGCCTGCAGCAAGCCTATGCCCAGCTCGAGCACCGGGTGCAGGAGCGCACCCAGGAGTTGAGCCACGAGATCGTGCAGCGCGAGCGCGTCCAGGAGCAGCTCCAGCACCAGGTGATGCACGACGCCCTGACCGGGCTGCCGAACCGCGGTTACCTGCGCGAGCGGTTGGAGCGCATCCTCGGTCTGCTGCGACGCGAGCCCAAGCGCCGGGCCGCGCTGCTGTACCTGGACATCGACCGGTTCAAGGTGGTCAACGACAATCTCGGCCACCTCGCCGGCGACGCGATGCTCAAGGAAGTGGCGGCGCGCCTGCAGGCCTGCCTGCGCGATCCGGACCTGGTCGCGCGGCTGGCGGGGGACGAGTTCGCGATCCTGCTCGAAGATGTGCAGATCCCGGAAACCGCGATCAAGGTGGCGCAGCGCGTACTGACCGCGCTCGCCGCTCCGCTGGTGATTGCCGGCAAGGAGATCGAGCCCTCGGCCAGCATCGGTATCGCGATTGCCGATGCGCACTACCTGACCGCCGACGAGGTGCTGCGGGATGCCGACATCGCGCTGTATCGCGCCAAGGCGCAGGGTCGCAAGCGTTTCGAACTGTTCGATGTCTCGCTGCAGAAGCGCGCGGTGGACGTGCTGGCGATGGAGCGCGACCTGCGGGTGGCATTGCAGCACGATCAGTTCGTCCCTTATTTCCAGCCAATCCAGTGCCTGGACGACGGACACGTGGTCGGCTACGAGGCGCTGATCCGCTGGAACCATCCCGAGCGCGGGCTGCTGGCCCCCGGTGAATTCCTGTCCATCGCCGAGGCCAGCGGCAGCATCGAGGCGATCGACTGGTGGATGTTCGAGCACAGCTGCGCGCTGGCCGCCAGTCATCTGGAAGACAGGCACTACCTCACCATCAACGTCTCGCCGCTGCACTTCCGCCGCCCCGATTTCAGCGCACGCCTGCTGGAGATGCTGCGGCGCACCGGGTTGCCGCCGTGGCGACTGGTGATCGAGGTCACCGAGGGCTCGCTGCTGGACGATCCAGAAGGTGTGCGCGACATCCTCGCCACGCTGCGCAACGAAGGCGTCGGCGCCGCGCTGGACGATTTCGGCACCGGCTACTCGTCGCTGAGCTACCTGCATACCTTCCCGCTGCGCAGCGTCAAGATCGACCGCAGTTTCGTCACCCGCCTTGGCGTGGAAGGCAGTAACAGCGATGCGGTGGTGGTCTCGATCCTCGCCCTGGCCCGCGCGCTGGGGATCGAAGCGGTTGCCGAGGGCATCGAGACCGAAGCCCAACGCGCCGCCCTGCTGACAATGGGCTGCCTGTTTGGCCAGGGTTACCTGCTGGGCCGGCCGGCGCCGATCGCGCACTGGCAGGACGCCGGCGCGCGTTAGCCGGTTACCCGCGATGCCGCGTATCGGGTCGCGCAGGTCGACCACGAAACGCGCTATTTGCGCCCCGCGATTGGACCGGGCGGCGGATGCCGTGGCGCAACCCACCACAGATCGTGCAGGTGTCCGAGCCGTCGCAGTCCCATGAAAAAAGCCCCGCTGGCGCGGGGCTTTTGTCTGGCCGGCTTGCTTGCTGGATGCCGCGTGCAACCGCTATTTTGTCGCGCAGCGGCAGCTGCCGCACGTGCAGCAGGTGCACGGCGCGCACTGGCAATCGCCGCATTTGCAACAAGCGCAGGCGGCTGCGGTCGCGGATCGGGTGCTGGGGATGGCCGGGGAGATCGTGTTCATGGCAGGTTCCTTGGTCGCGACGGAGTTGCCGCGAGCCGAACCTTGAGCCCTCCCTGCAGGGCAAGGTCAACGCCCGATGTTGTCGCCGCTACCCGCTTGACCTTGCCATGGTGGCAATCTGCAGGCTGCAACGATGTCGGCGACGTCCCGTTCGCCACCTCGTTCCGCGGAGGCCCCATGCGCCAGCAGCCCTCGTCCCGCCCCGAACTGGCCGATGCGCGCCAGCGGGGGTTCCACAACATCGGTGAAGCCGCGGCCGCCAGCGGCGTCAGCGCCAAGATGATCCGTCACTACGAGGCCAGTGGCCTGATCCCGGCCGCGAGCCGCACCTTCGCCGGCTACCGCCTGTACGCGGACGCCGACCTGCACCGCCTGCGCTTCATCAAGCGCGCGCGCTCACTCGGTTTCTCGATGAAGCAGATCGAGGTGCTGCTCGGTTTGTGGAACGACAAGGCGCGCGCCAGTGGCGAAGTGAAGGCGCTGGCACGCACGCATGCCGATGCGCTGGCGCTGCGGATCGCCGAGATGCAGGCGATGCAGCGCACGCTGGAGGACTTGGCCGCGCATTGCCACGGCGATGCGCGGCCAGAGTGTCCAATCCTCGACGACCTCGCCCGCAGCTGACGTGGCGCGATGTTCGTGCAAGGGCACACGTGCGGATCGCGCGGAGCGGCCATTCACACGACCCATGAGCATCGGGACGCTAGGGTGCCGTCCATGCAGAAGTTGAATGCGTCGACGCGATCCTGGGTCCTTGCCTTGATCGCCGCCCTGAGCGCGTGCTCCGAAGTCCCGGTGCAACACTTCGCAGGCGCGACGCCGGCCTTCGATCCGATCGCCTACTTCGAGGGCCCAACCCATTCCTGGGGCGTGATCGAAGCGCGTGATGGTGCGCCGGAAACACGCTTCCGCGCCGACCTGTCCGGCCATCGCGACGGCGACGCGTTGGTGCTGATCCAGGATTTCACTTTCGAAGACGGCCACAAACAGCAACGCATCTGGCGCCTGCGACGGATTGATGCGCATCGCCTGGACGCCACCGCCAGTGACGTGATCGGGGTCGCTACCGGGTATGCCTACGGCAACACATTCCGCTGGGACTACACGCTGCAGCTCAAGCCGGGTAATGCGTTGACGCGGGTCGGCATGCACCATTGGACGTATCTGGCCGGCGACGGCAACACCCTGCTCAATCAGGTCACGATCCGCAAGTTCGGCCTGCGCGTGGGAGGCACCACCGAATATTTCCAGCGCGGGGCGGCAGTGATGCCGGGAATCGGCGCATCGCGTTGATGTACATTTTGTAGGAGCGGCGTAAGCCGCGACCTTTGCCGCAAGAGCGTCGCGGCTTACGCCGCTCCTACGAAGAGCGCTTCCCGTCTATCTGCGCGCCGCGAAAATCGCCGACAGCCGATCCGCCCTGCCTTCGATCCGCTCCAGATGCGGATAACGCAGGCCGTCGTGATAATCGATCTGCAGCGTGCGATAGCGATCGAAGTCCTTCACCAGCAAGGTGACCGGTTCTTCTGACGCCGGCTTCTTGGTGTCCTTCGCCGCTGCCTTGACCACATCCTCCAGCGTCTCCTTCTTGTATTCGCGGCCGTTGACCGCGACCAGTTGCATGCCTGGGCCGATGCCGGCGCGGAAGGCGGGACTGTCCCAGCGCACCTCGCCGAACTTGCCTTCCTTGTCGACGTTGAAGCCGAGCGAATACAGGAAGTCGGCACCACCGGCTTCCTTGGCTGCCGTCTTGGCGTAGGCATTGGGTTTGTCCAGGTAGACGAGCTTCCATCCGGACGCTTCGATGCCGCCGGTGATCGGCGTCTTGCCGTCCAGGCGCGTGCGCAGGAACGTCGCCCAGTCGTCGGCGACGACGCCATTCAACGCCGCGACCACGTCGGCGAACGTGTACGGCTTCACCGTCCAGCGGGCGTTGTCGACGCCGAAGAACGCGGCCGCGAAGTCGTCCAGCGATTTCCGGCCGCCGCTCTTCTCGCGCAGGCGCGCATCGGCCTCCAGCCAGAGCAGCTGCCCGCCGGAGTAGTAGTCCTCACTCAGTTGCCAGCCGCGGTACGGCTTGGGCCGGCGCTGGGCGATGATCGGATCGTTGGTGGTGTCCTGCAATGCGCGCCAGGTCAGGCCGGCGCGGTTGTCGGTGTAGGCCGCGGCGACCAGCGCCAGCGCATCACGCGACTGCCCGGCGCTGCGCAATCCGGAGCGGGCCGCCAGCACGTTGCCCCAGTACTGGGTCTGGCCTTCGTACACCCACAGCAGGCTGTCCTGCATCGGCACGTTGAAGTTGGGCGTAGCCAGGTCGGCGCCGCGGCGGAACTTGCCATTCCA
>JANMAO010000007.1:0-11343 GCA_031359875.1 Lysobacter sp. | reverse complement strand
GCTGGTCACGCGCACCCGGGGGGATCGGCGCATGTCCCTGTACCGCCTGCGCACCGACTTTCAGTTTGCGCTCATCACCTGGTTCGGTGTCGTCGCCGTGCTGGGCATCGTGCCGTTCGCGATCTACCGCTTCGTCAGCGGCCGACTGCTCGCCGGCAGCGTGGATCTGGCGATCGTGGCCTGCATCGTGACCGGCCTGGTCTATGCGTGGCGCGGCGGCAACCTGGAGCGCGTCGGCCTGCTGGTGGTGGTGACTAGCACTGCGGGATGCGTGGCGATCGCAACCCTGCTCGGACTGCCCGGGTTGATGTGGATGTACCCGGTGGTGGTGGCCAGCTTTCTGCTGGTACGGCGCCAGCAGGCAATACTCGCCGCGGGATTGGCGATCGGGTTCCTGGTGGTGGACGGACGCGCATTCGGCGGTGACCTGGAGCGCGTGATCTTCCTGATCACCGCATCGGTGGTGAGTCTGTTCGCGTGGATGTTCGCTCATCGCGCCTCACGCCAGCGCGCACAGCTGGAATTCCTGGCAGCGCGCGATCCGCTGACCGGCATTGGCAACCGACGCGCGATGGAACAGGAACTGCTGCTGGCGATCGAGGCCCACAGTCGGCGCCTGGGCGTCTTCGGGCTGGCGCTGCTGGACCTGGATCATTTCAAGCGCATCAATGACAGCTACGGCCACGAAGCCGGCGATGAAACGCTTGTGGCGTTCGCTGCATTGGTGCAGGGCTCGATCCGCAAGCTCGATCGCTTCTACCGGATCGGTGGCGAGGAGTTCGTGCTGCTGCTCCCGGGCCTGGACGCCGCCGGGCTGGCCATCCTCTGCGAACACGTGCGCGCGGAGGTCGAAGCCGGACTGCGTTGTCGCGATGAACCGATCACCACGTCGATCGGCGCCGTCATGCTGCGCCCGGATGACGACAGCGCAAGCTGGCTGGCGCGCGCCGACGATGCGCTGTACCGAGCCAAGCGCGGCGGCCGCAATCGCGTGGAATTGGAAGTGGAAGGCAACGACGCGACGCCGCGTTCGGCGGGTCTGGAACCTGGTGAAAGCAGTCTGCGCATCCACTGACTTCGGATCAGTGCAAACAAATGCGGACTATCCGAAAAAGCGGTGACTGCGCTATACACCGGATAAAACAACAACGCCGGCGACTCGTTTAAATACGAGCAGGCCGGCGTTGTCAGTGCAGCTCGATGGGTTCAGCGCTTCATCGAAGCGAAGAACTCGACTATCGCTTCATCGAAGCGAAAAATTCATCATTCGACTTGGTCGACTTCATCTTGTCGAGCAGGAATTCCATCGCGCCGATCTCGTCCATGCCGTGCAGCAGCTTGCGCAGTATCCAGATCTTCTGCAGCAGCTCCGGCTCGATCAGCAGATCCTCGCGACGGGTGCCGGAGCGGTTGATGTCGATCGCCGGGTACACGCGCTTCTCGGCGATGCGGCGGTTGAGATGCACCTCGGAGTTGCCGGTGCCCTTGAACTCTTCGTAGATCACCTCGTCCATCTTGCTGCCGGTTTCGACCAGCGCGGTGGCAATGATCGTCAGCGAGCCGCCTTCCTCGACGTTGCGCGCGGCACCAAAGAAACGCTTCGGACGATGCAGCGCATTGGCGTCGACACCACCGGACAGGATCTTGCCCGACGACGGCACCACGTTGTTGTAGGCGCGGGCGAGACGGGTGATCGAGTCGAGCAGGATCACGACATCCTTCTTGTGCTCGACCAGGCGCTTGGCGCGCTCGATCACCATTTCGGCGACCTGCACATGGCGACCGGCCGGCTCGTCGAACGTAGAGGAAATCACCTCGCCGCGCACGGTGCGCTGCATGTCGGTGACTTCCTCGGGCCGCTCGTCGATCAGCAACACGATCAGGTGCACGTCGGGATGGTTGTGGGTGATGGCCGTGGCCATCTGCTGCATCATCATGGTCTTGCCGGCTTTGGGCGGCGACACGATCAATGCACGCTGGCCTTTGCCCTGCGGCGCCATCAGGTCGAGGATGCGGCCGGTGATGTCCTCGGTGCTGCCATCGCCGCGTTCCAGCTTGAACTTGCGGCGCGGGAACAACGCGGTGAGGTTCTCGAACAGGACCTTGTTCTTCGACGCCTCGATCGGCTCGCCGTTGATGGTGTCGACCACCGCCAGCGCGAAGTAGCGCTCGCCGTCCTTCGGCCAGCGGATGCGGCCGGACAAATGGTCGCCGGTGCGCAGGTTGAAGCGGCGGATCTGCGAGGGCGAGATGTAGGTGTCGTCGGGGCCGGCGAGGTAGCTGGCCTCGGCCGCGCGCAGGAAGCCGAAGCCATCGGGCAGGATTTCCAGCACGCCGTCGGCGGCGACGCCTTCGCCGTGGCGGGTCAGCACCTTCAGGACCGCGAAGATCACGTCCTGCTTGCGGGCGCGGGCGACGCCTTCGGAGATGTTCAGCTGCTCGGCGATGTCGAGCAGCTTCTGCGCCGGCATCCGCTTGAGGTCGCCCAGTGAATACTGCGGGAAACCTTCCGGGATATTGGCCGGGCGTTGCAGGTTCTGCTGCTCGTTGCTGTTGTTGTCCTGCGGCATGCCATCGTCACGTGGACGCTCGCCGCCGCCGCCACCGCCGCGGCTGCGGTCACGATCCCGGCGGTTGCGGAAACGCTCGCGGCGGTTGTTCTGGTGATCGCCATCGCGCGGCGCGTTGCCGCCGTCTGCACCTGCATTGCCTGCGTTGGCATTGGCATTGACGGGCGACGCGGCAGGGGCGGCCGGCGCTTCGCTGACGGCGGGTGGCGGCGGCGGCGGCGCGACCACGGCGGTTTCGGCGGCGGGGCGGGCGACACGCGGTTTACGCGCGGGCTTCTCGGCGATGTCGCCGGAGTCGGTGGGGTTGTCGGACAAGTGCGAATTCCTCGCTAAGCGGCGAGCGCCCGCGGTACGCGGGCAGCGTGGGAAAGAATGGGTCTGGAGAAGGGGTGCGGCAGAGAAACCCGTGCCGGTAGCGCGAAACTAGCATTGGCCCGGCGTGGCGGCAAGCGCTGGGCGCAATTCGTTCACGTTGCTGTGGTGCCTTTGGGCCCCCGCCCCGGAGCACGATCTCGGTCCTGGTAGAGCGGAGCTCTGCTCCGCTGCCTTTCCGGCGCTGGCAAGAGCGGCCGAGCAGAGCTCGGCTCTACAAGGCTCGCGCGGGGGATACGAATGGGGCGGGCGTTACAGCGCCTTGTCGATGATCTGCGCCAGCTGCGCCTTGCCGACGGCGCCGATCTGGGTGGCCTGGACCTGGCCGCCCTTGAACAGCAGCAGCATCGGGATCGAGCGCACGTGGTACTTCATCGCGACCGCGCGGTTCTGGTCGATATCGACCTTCACCACCTTGGCGCGGCCGGCGTAGGTCACGGCCAGCTCATCCAGTGCCGGTGCGATCATCTTGCAAGGCCCGCACCACTGCGCCCAGAAATCGACCAGCACCGGTTCCTCGGACTGCAGGACCGCGCTGTCGAAGTCGGCGTCGGTGGCATGGATGACCTTGTCGCTCATGAACGAAACTCCTGGAGGCTCAAATGGTGTCGAATCAATTGGATGCGCGGCTTTCGCCGGCTGGATGCTGTTAAACTGGGGCGTTTCCAAGGAGTTTCAAGCGCCGCTCTCCAGAGCGTAGCGCCACCCCGAACGCTGATCGGCAGTCTGCTTGGCCGACGCCTCCCACGCAAGCGCGCTTGCCGCGCCGCACTCCCACCGGATTCAGACATGGGCCACCCAAACGCATGAGCGACAAGCCCCTTACCGACATTTCATTTTCCTCCTTCGCGATGCAGCCGACGCTGTTGGCCGGCCTGGAAGCCGCCGGATTCTCCCGCTGCACCCCGATCCAGGCGTTGACCCTGCCGATCACCCTGGCCGGGCGCGATGTCGCCGGACAGGCTCAGACCGGCACCGGCAAGACCCTCGCCTTCCTGATCACCGTGGTCAATCGGCTGATGACGCGGCCGGCGCTGGCCGAGCGCAAGCCCGAGGACCCGCGCGCGCTGATCCTGGCGCCAACCCGCGAGCTCGCGATCCAGATCCACAAGGACGCGGTGAAGTTCGCGTCGCATCTCGGGCTGAAGTTCGCGCTGGTCTACGGCGGCGTCGACTACGACAAGCAGCGCCAGCTGCTGCAGGACGGCGCCGACGTCATCATCGCGACCCCGGGCCGGCTGATCGACTACGTCAAGCAGCACAAGGTGGTATCGCTGCACGCCTGCGAGATCTGCGTGCTCGACGAGGCCGACCGCATGTTCGACCTGGGCTTCATCAAGGACATCCGCTTCCTGCTGCGGCGGATGCCGGTGCGCACCGAACGACAGACCCTGTTGTTCTCGGCGACGCTGTCGCATCGCGTGCTCGAGCTCGCCTACGAACACATGAACGAGCCCGAGAAGATCACGGTCGAGTCCGAGTTCATCACCAATTCCACCGTGCGCCAGCTGATGTACCTGCCCGCTGACGACGAGAAGCTGCCGCTGCTGCTGGGCCTGCTGTCGCGCAGCGAAGGCGCGCGCACGATGGTGTTCGTCAACACCAAGGTGTTCGTCGAGCGCGTCGCGCGCGGGCTGGAGCGCGCCGGTTACCGCGTCGGCGTGCTGTCCGGCGACGTGCCGCAGAAGAAGCGCGAATCGCTGCTGGGCAAGTTCCAGAAGGGCCAGCTGGAAATCCTGGTCGCCACCGATGTCGCCGCGCGCGGCCTGCATATCGACGGCGTGTCGCACGTTTACAACTACGACCTGCCGTTCGATGCCGAGGACTACGTGCATCGCATCGGCCGCACCGCCCGCCTGGGCGCGGAAGGCGACGCGATCAGTTTCGCCTGCGAGCGCTACGCGCAGAGCCTGCCCGACATCGAGGCGTTCATCGAACAGAAGATCCCGGTCGAGCCGATCTCGGCGGACCTGCTGGTCGCGCGACCACGCAAGCCACGCGAAGGTGTCGAAGTCGAGGCCGCCGAGGGCGAGAGCGTCAGCGCGATCTTCAAGGAAGCGCGCGAGCAGCGCGCCGCCGAGGACCTGCGTCGCGGCGTCCGCAGTGGCGGCAGCAGCCGCGCAGGCAGCAGTGCCGCGCATGGTGGTCGCAGCGAACGCGGCCCGCGCCCGGCGCGCAAGCCTGTCGCAGTGGCGCATGCGCCGACGCCCGCACCGGTTGCAGCAGTCACTCCGCCTCCGGCAATGCTCGCCGACAGCGAACGTGCCCCGCGCAAGCCGCGCCGCCGTCGCAGCGGCAAGCGGATCGACGATGCGGCGTCGGCCACAGCCACGTCGGTCACTTCCCTGCGCGCACCATCGTCGGCGCAGGTCGTCGCGACGCGGGTGACACCGAAGCCGACCATCGCTGGCACCGACGCACCCTCGCTGCTCTCGCGCCTGGGTCGCGGCCTGAAGTCGCTGGTCACGCGGGCGCCGCGTTCGCAGCACTGACGCACGACTGCTGTAGAGCGGAGCTCTGCTCCGCTGTCCATCACGCCCGCATTCGAACGGCAGCTGTAGAGCGGAGCTCTGCTCCGCTGCCCACCACGCCGCATTCGAACGGCAGCTGTAGAGCGGAGCTCTGCTCCGCTGCCCACCACGCCGCATTCGAACGGCAGCTGTAGAGCGGAGCCCTGCTCCGCTGCCCACCACGCCCGCATTCGAACGGCAGCCGAGCAGAGCTCGGCTCTACGTGAGCCGGGTCAATCTTTGATGTTGACCCACACCGGCGCGTGGTCGCTGGGCCTCTCCCAGGTGCGCGGCGCCAGGTCGATACCGCCGGCCGTGCAGCGTGCGCGCAAGGCCTCGGACACCAGCACCAGGTCGATGCGCAGGCCCCAGCCGCGATCGAACGCGAGCAGCCGGTAGTCCCACCACGAATGATGGCCGGGCTCGCTGCAATGCAGGCGAAAACTGTCGTGCAGGCCCAGCGCGACGAGTTCCCCCAGCGCCGCGCGCTCGGGCGCCGAACACATGACCTTCTCGTGCCACCGCTTGGGGTTGTGCACGTCCAGGTCGGTCGGCGCGATGTTGAAGTCGCCCAGCACCACCAGGCTTGGATGGCGCGCGGCCTCGTCGGCCAGCATCGTGTGCGCTGCCTGCAGCCAACGCAGCTTGTATTCGAACTTCTCGCTGCCGACCTCCTGGCCGTTGACCACGTAGAAGTTGACGACGCGCACGCCGTTGACGGTCGCGGCGAGCACCCGTTTCTGCTCGTCGTCGAAGCCGGGGATGCCGATCTGCACGTCCTCGATCGCATGCCCGCGGGCGAGGATGGCGACGCCGTTGTAACTCTTCTGCCCGGCAAACACGCTGCGGTAACCGAGTCCCGCGAGCGCCGTGTCGGGGAAGCGGCTGTCCTCGAGCTTGGTCTCCTGCAGCGCCACCACGTCTGGCTCGGTTTCGCGCAGCCACTGTTCCAGGTGCGGCATGCGCACGGTGAGCGAGTTGACGTTCCAGCTGGCGATTTTCATGGGGATAGTTTATCCCGCCGATAGCCAGCCCTCAGAAACTGCGGCCTGTCTTGGCCGCAAACGATTCCGCAGTAGGAGAGTCACTTTTCTTCGCGGCCTTTCAAGGAAAAGTGACTCCCTACTGCGCAAGCGCTGGGCTTGAACAACAGTCACTGGATCCAAGCTTTCGCCGGGATGCCGAGCAAAAGACAAACGGCGAGCGCCCCCTCATCCACCTTCGGCACCTGCTCCCCGCAACCACGCGGGGAGAACGAACAGCACTTACATGACATGCGTCAGCCATAGCTTCTGTGGCGACGCCAGCCGTTCGAACTCGGCGTAGGGCATGCGCACCGCGTCAGTATGCGAGCCGGCGTTGAACGCGATCCCGGTCTGTGCGGCCAAGCGCGAATCGACGAACACCGGCATGCCATAGAGATTGCCGAATGGCGGCATCGCGCCGACTTCGCAATCGGGGAACGCATCCTTGAATTCGGACTCTTCCGCGAGTTCAACCACCGGGCCGCCCAGTGCGCGCGATAGACGCGTGAGGTCGACGCGATACGCTGCCGGCATCACCATCATCGACAGCGCACCGTCGACCTTGAGCATCACGGTCTTGGCGAAATCGAGGTTGCCGATGTGCGCGGCGTTGGCGGTTTCCTGCGCGGTCACGGTGCGTGGGTGCGCAAGCGTCGTGTAAGGCGCGTGGTGCTGGTCGAGAAATTGGTGCAGGCGTGGGGAAAGCATGGTCGCCTCCGCATTGCGTCCGCCTGCGCCGCTGCGGCGGACCGCATTGATGGACTCCGGCGCACGCATCCAGCGTGGCGTCATCGCAGCGTCGCGCCCAGTCCGGGCAGGCCGTCACTGAAGAGGAACGACGCCTACAACGAGACTACTCCGCTCTCCGCGAGGCCGCGTGATGCTGCCATAACGGGCGCTCGGGTCCGGCCTTTCAGTGCCAGTTCGGCAGCTGATTCGGATCCAGACCACCCACCTCGAACACCGCCGTGCGCGTGCCACCGCCCTTCACTGGAAACTCGATCGCCATCACTTTCGCGCCCAGGGCCATCGTCCACAACGCACGCTGGTCCTGGATGAACATCGCGATCGCCTCGTCGGTCTTCGGGCGCGATGCCGCCATCGCCTTGGGCGCTGCATTGTCGAGCTTGACCTTGACCTTGCAGCCGCCATAGCAGTCGAAGTCGCCGGCCTGCAGCACGAGGTAGGCGCTGCGACCCCACGATGGGTGGTCGCGGAAGACCAGCTGCACCGGTTTTGCGCCGCTGCCATCGACATCGACGTCGTCCTTGGCATCGATCGCCGCCGACAACTGCGTGCCGCCGGCTTTTCCACTCCCTGCCACCGGCTGCCGGTTGTAGCTCCACAACGCGGCGGTGCGCGCCGCCTCGCGCGCGGCATCGGCCTTGGCCTTGACTGTGCCCAGTTGCGTTTGCACGCGCTGCGCCGCTTGGGTGCCGGGATATTGCGCGAGCAGCACATCGGCCTGGGCCTTGGCCAGCGGCCAGTTCTGCTTCGACACGGCATCGTCGAACGCCGCCGCGCCCGGCTTCGCCGCATCTTCCCTGGCCGCGGACTGCGCCGCGGCTTGCTCGGCCTGGTGCTGCGCGCGATGACAGCCGGCCGACAGCAGTAGTGCCATCACCACGACGAGCGTGCATGGCGGGAGGCGGGCATGCCGTGCTGTCATGGTGTCGGCGCCTTGTCCGGACGCTGCGCCTTGGCGATCGCCGCCTGCACCGACGTGGCGGTGATCGGGTGATAACCCGGGCGCGCCCTGGCGAAGACGTCCTGGGCGAACTGCATGCCTTCCGGCGTTTTCACCAGCGCCTCGTAGATCGGCATGATCAGCTTGCGCCGGCCGACGCGCTGCATGAATGCGGACATCGCGTCGTCCGCCGCGTGATAGCCGCTGCGCACCGCCAGCGGATACCAGCGTTGCGCGAGTTCGCCGTTCGGGGTATCGGTGAAATGATAGGCGGCGTCGAGTGCGGCCATCTGCCCGGGCGTCAACGTCTCCGGCATGCCCTCGAGGAAATGCGTCCACTCCTGCGTGCTCCAGGCCGATGTGATCGATACCGGCGGCAGCTTGCCTTCGGCGCTCCACGCGATCCGCGCCGCATCGACGATGCCGAAGTTGCGCGACTGCGCGCGCTGCGCAAACGCGGGAATCCCCGGCTGTTTCAGCCACGCATCGAGTTCGGCCTGGGTCATCGCGTTCGGGTTCTTCGGCAGCAGGTTGTGCTGCAGGTAGTCAACGAACTGGTCGGTGGTCGCGCTCTGGAACGCGTGGCTGTCGAACCAGCCGCGCAGGAACGGATCGAACACGTCGCGCCCGAAGCGCTGCTCGAGGAAGCGCAGGAACCACGCGCCCTTGGTGTAGGCGATATCGCTCAGTGCCTCGTCCGGATCGCGCCCCGTGAGTGGTGGCAGCGCCAGCACCTGGTCGATCGGTGCTATCTCGCCGGACTTGATCTCGGCCGCCAGTTCCTCCTGGTCGATCTGGCGCTCCATCTCGGCGAGCTCGTCGCCGTACAACGCCTCGGTGATGCGCGCCTGCACGTAGGTGGTGAAGCCCTCGTTCAACCAGATGTTCTTCCAGCTGGCGTTGGTGACGAGATTTCCCGACCAACTGTGCGCCAGTTCATGCGCGACCAGCGACACCAGCGACTTGTCGCCGACGATGACGGTTGGCGTGGCAAAGGTCAGGCGCGGGTTTTCCATGCCGCCGAACGGGAACGACGGCGGCAGTACCAGGATATCGTAGCGGCCCCAGCGATACGGGCCGTAGAGTTTCTCGGCGACCTGCATCATCTTTTCGGTGTCGGCGAATTCGGTCGCTGCCTTGTGCACCATCGCCGGCTCCGCCCATACGCCGCTGCGCGGCGAGATCGGCTCGAACACCAGGTCGCCGGCGGCGATCGCCAGCAGGTACGACGGAATCGGCTGCGGCATCTTGAAGGTGTAGTCGCCATCGCGCGCGGGCCCATTTTTGGTCACAGCCGGCGCGTTGTCGGCGCTCATCAGCACCATCGCGTCCTTCGGCGCGGTGATGTGCGCGGTGTAAGTGAAGCGCACGCTAGGGGTGTCCTGCAGCGGCACCCAGCTGCGCGCATGGATCGCCTCGGACTGGCTGAACATGAAAGGCTGCCGCTTGCCTTCGGTCATCGCCGGCGCCAGCCATTGCAGGCCGGAAGCCTCCGGTGAGGTCTTGTAGGTGATCCGCACTGATGCATTGCGTTGCGGCGCCTGGATCGTCAGCTTGCTGCCTAGGATCTTGTCCTTGTCGGCAAGCACGTATTGCAATGGCGTCCATTTGCCATCGTTGCCGACGCCTTCGACTTTCTGGATGGTGAGATCGCGGGTGTCGAGTACCAGCTGCTTCGCCGCCGGATCCAGCCACTTGAGCGTACTGGTGGCGGTGCCGGTCATCTGCTTGCTGTCGAAATCGATAGCCAGCTCCAGCGCCAGCTCGGTGATGCGGACCTGGTCCGGCTCGGCGTAGGAATGTTCGTCGTGTGCGGCGGATGCAGGATGCACGGCAGCGGCCTCGGGCCTGGCGGGTTTGGTGGTAGCCGATGGCGTCGGCTGGCGCGAGCAGCCCACTGCAAGCAGCAGCGCAGGCAACAGGGTCAGCGACATCACGAACAGCGTACGGATCGACAGGCGCATTGCGCGACTCGGCGTTGACGGGAGCCGGCAGTTTAGCGGGGCAGCGCGGCAACATGCCTGGCGCCCGGCCCTGTGATCAGCCGGTAGCAACCGCTCCGTTACAGGCAGCGCAGCAACTGCGCGCGGGCGCCGCGACGCAGCGCGTAGGAGCCGATCTCCACGCCGCCGCTGGTGACCCGCAATTGCATGCGGTCCCCGGACACGGTTCCTTGGTAAATCGCCGGCTGCGATGCAGTCGGTGGGTCCTCGCTCCGCACCGGACCGCCATGCCCGGGCATATGTCGTCCGACAACGCGGAAGGCTCCCGCCGCATCGGGCATCAGCACGGCATCCAGGCTGCCCTGCCCGCAGTCATATTCGATTTGGCCACCGCCGGCCGAAAGCGACAGCGCGATGTGCTTGCCGCCCCAGTCGCCGCTCAATGCCGTGCCGGAGGCCCTGGCGTCGGCGGCCGCAGCATGCGAGTCGGCGATCGGCATCACGCAGCCGCCGCAGGCCAGCACGAGCAGGATCGACGGCAGTACCACCAGCAATCGCAGTCGGTCCATCGCCTACACCTTATAGCCGGTATGGATTGCGACGATACCGGCATTGAGGTTACGGAAATCGCAACGGGCGAAGCCGGCCGTTTGCATCATTGCCTTTAGTTCGTCCTGCGGCGGATGCTGCCGGATCGACTCGGCCAGGTACTGGTAGCTGTCCGCATCGTGCGCGAACAGCTTGCCGAGTTTCGGCAGGATGCTGAACGAGTGGAAGTCGTACAGCGGCTTGAGCCACGGCGCCTTCACCTGCGAGAACTCCAGCACCCGCGCCTGACCGCCGACTTTGAGCACCCGCAGCATCTCGCGCAGCGCCGCCTCCTTGTGGGTGACATTGCGCAGGCCGAATGCAATCGTGACCAGGTCGAAGCTCTCCTCCGGGAACGGCAACGCCTCGGCGTTGCACTGCACATACTCGAGCCCGCGCACGCAGCCGCGATCGGTCATCCGGTCGCGGCCGACGGTGAGCATCCCGGCATTGATGTCACCGAGCACTACATACCCATCAGAAGCCGCGCCCGTCGCGCCGACCTTATCGCGCAACAATGCCGCGATGTCACCGGTACCACCGGCCAGATCGAGCACGCGATCGCCCTTCCTCACCTGCGCGGTCGCCACGAAATAGCGCTTCCACACCCGATGGATGCCGAGCGACATCAGATCGTTCATCAGGTCG
>JANMAO010000042.1:0-19013 GCA_031359875.1 Lysobacter sp. | reverse complement strand
GATGTTGTCACCAACCAGACCACCGTCGCCGCCGATTTCGCCTCAAAGCTACCGTGGTCCGGCGTCGCCCACATATGGACCAAGTCCGAGGGCAGCCCGTCGGCTGATGGCCGCTACTGGTGCTTCATGGCCGAAACTTCGAGCTTCGGCGAGCTCGGCATGTTCACCTACGACCTGCAAACGCAAACCGTCCTGGGTACCCACACCACGAATGTGCGTCCGGACCACGTCAGCATGTCCGCCTCGGGCCGCTATTGCGTGATTTCGGCCGACGCCGGCATGGGCGGCACCGTCGCCTGGGACCGCACGTTCTCCACCTCGCGCGCTCTCAGCTCGACCTCGGAGCACTCGGACCTTGCGCTGGCCGCTAACGGCGACGATGCCTATGTCGCGGTGGACTATTCCGGGGCCGGCGATCTGTACATGATCGACATCGACACCGGCGTGCGTACTTCGCTGCTGCCGACCTACATCGACGGTACGGCGACGGCGTATCACATCTCCGGCAAGGCATTCTCCAAGCCAGGCTGGGTCGTGATGGGCACCTATGACAATTACGGCGGCACGGAAAAGTGGCTGCACCAGCGCCTGATGGCCGTTGAGCTGAAGGCCAATCCGACGATCATCAACCTGGCCCACCACCACAGCGTCTACAACGGCTACTGGACCGAGCCGCATGCGTCCGTCAGCCGCGACTTCTCCCACGTGTTGTTCACCTCCAACTGGGGGGTCAACAGTGACCTCGACGTGGATGCGTACATGTTGCGTTTGCCCGACAATCTGATCGCCGGCGGCACACCCCCGCCGCCGACCTGCACGCATGTTGCGCCGACTCTCAGCCTGAGTGGCCCGAGCAGCGCCGTTGCGGCCGGCAGCATGGTCAATTACACCGTCAACCTCACCAACAAAGACAGCAGCGCGTGCAGCAGCACAACCTTCAACCTGGCCAAATCCGTTCCGGCAGGTTGGACCGGCACGCTCACCGCAACCACCGTAACGCTCAATGCCGGAGGGACGTCCAGCAACACCTTGAGCGTAACTTCACCGAGCAACGCGGCAGCCGGGAATTACGGCATCGGAACAGGTAGCAGTAGCAGCGTCGGCCCTATCGATACCGTCAACGCCTCAGGCAACTACGCGGTCGCTTCATCGACACCGCCGCCACCGCCGACTTGCACCCGTGCTGCGCCGACCCTCATCCTGAGTGGCCCGAGCAGCGCCGTTGCGGCCGGCAGCATAGTCAACTACACCGTCAAGCTCACCAACAACGACAACAGCGCATGCAGCAGCACGACCTTCAACCTGGCCAAGTCCGTTCCGGCAGGTTGGACGGGCTCGCTCACCGCGACCACCGTAACGCTTAGTGCTGGAGGGACGTCCAGCAACACCTTGAGCGTGACCTCGGTGAGTAGCGCCACGGCGGGAAATTACGGCATCGGCACGGGTACGAGCAGCAGCCTCGGCACCATCGATACCGTCAACGCATCGGGCAACTACGCGGTCGCGTCATCGACGCCGCCGGCCACGACAACGGGACAGACCGAAACTGTCAGTACCGACAAGGCGAGCTACGTCCGCGGCGCAACGGTGCGGATGACCACCCGCGTGCTCAACAATGGGCAGCCGGTCAGCGGTGCCGATGCAGTGTTCACCGTGTTCCGGCCCAACGGCAGCATCGCTTACAGGTACGTGACCACCGGCAGCGATGGCTATGCCCGCAGCAGCTTTATCATCGGGACGAGCCTCTCCGCGATTGGCAGTTACGACGTGGAGGCCGATGCGACCACCGCTAATGCGGGATCCAGCGCAAGCCTTATCTTCCAAGTGAAGTAACTGGTTCGGCGTAGAAACTGGCCGCACCGCAACAACGCCCCAAAAGGGGCGTTGTTGTTTCTGAAGGTCGCGCAAGCTCACGCCCGCGGGATAGTGGCCTCTACCGCGCTGTGTCAACCGGCATGGCGACGATGTATGCCAGCGATTCCTGATCGAGCGTTCCCGTTGCCGGCACCAAAGCCGCGGATCGCACCATATGAGTTCCGGAAGACTCGAAAAAACCAGGACGCTTGAGGTACATTGCCTCCCAACAGGGGTGTTGTTCTTTAGGCGCTATTGTGGCCACAGGAGTCACTCTTGATGCTTGCCCATGCGATCCGCCCCCTGTCCGCCTGCAAAGCTTTGCTGTGGCTGGCACTCGCACCTTGGCTCATTGCCCATTCGGGCGAGTCCAAAGCCACCAACGTCAACACGGACTGCGCGGCGGTTTACAGCAGCTTCGTTCCCGTCATCGGTCAGTTCACCGCGCCTGCGCCTGCAGTGTCCGGTCGACCGGCCAAGGGCGTCGCGAAAGCCGACCCCACTTTTCATACCTGCGTGATTCGCGCCACCGATCACGTCGCGTCGGGGGTTGGTGGCTTCCTGCGCAACGACTACTCGCGCCGGCAGGCTTTCAACGCCAACAACACCTACTTCCTCGCCTATGCGTACAACGGCAGCTGGTATCTCTATGACGCCAACACCCTGGCGCAAATCCGCGAGTTGAGCGGCCCGGGCGGCGACGCCGAGCCGGAATGGGATCCGACCAACCCCAACATCCTGTACTACGTCCCCACCAACGGCGGCACTTCGCTGCTGAAGCTGGATGTTGTCACCAACCAGACCACCGTCGCCGCCGATTTCGCCTCAAAGCTACCGTGGTCCGGCGTCGCCCACATATGGACCAAGTCCGAGGGCAGCCCGTCGGCTGATGGCCGCTACTGGTGCTTCATGGCCGAAACCTCGAGCTTCGGCGAGCTCGGCATGTTCACCTACGACCTGCAGACGCAAACCGTCCTGGGTACCCACACCACGAATGTGCGTCCTGACCACGTCAGCATGTCCGCCTCGGGCCGCTATTGCGTGATTTCCGCCGATGCCGGCATGGGCGGGACAGTGGCCTGGAACCGGACGTTCTCCACTTCGCGCCTGCTGCACACCACGTCGGAGCATTCAGACCTCGCGCTGGCCGCGAACGGCGACGACATGTACGTCTACGTCGACTATGCCGGCACCGGCGATCTGTACATGATGGACATCGACACCGGCGTGCGCACATCGCTGCTGCCGACCTACGTCGAGGGCACCGCGACGGCGTACCACATCTCGGGCAAGGCGTTCTCCAAGCCAGGCTGGATCCTGATGTCGACCTACGACAACTATGGCGGCACGGAAAAGTGGCCGCATCAACGCCTGATGGCCGTCGAGTTGAAGGCCAATCCGACGATCATCAACCTGGCCCATCACCACAGCGTCTACAACGGCTACTGGACCGAGCCGCACGCGTCCGTCAGCCGCGACTTCTCCCACGTGTTGTTCACCTCCAACTGGGGGGTCAACTCCGCACTCGACGTGGACGCGTACATGGTGCGGTTGCCGGACAATCTGCTGGGCGTTCGCACCCACACCATGTCGCAACCTTTGCCGCCTCAGCTGGCCGTTCTGCCCGCCCTTGCCGGTCTGGGCGCAGTGACCATGTCGGGGGCCCAGCCGGCCACGTCGGTACGAATCCCTACGCCAAATGCCGCGAGCGGGTGGTCGACATGGCTGTTGTGGCGCCAGCTCATTGCCTGGTGGCATCAGTTCAAGGAGTGGATCGCTCCAGCGAGGACGGTGGTGCATGCAAAGACTGCAGCCGTCATGTGGCAACCAGTCATACGGCAACAACCCGGCGCCAGTTCAGAAGCAGTTCGCGCAGCCGCCGATCCAGCAGCCACACAGGCAACGCATAGAGGACGACGAACAATCCCCCGGCAATGAATAACCGTAACCAGATCGATTCGACGCCGAACAGATCGCCCCCTTTGATCACGGCCAGCAAGACCATGGCGCAGACGCCGGCCAGGATCAGCGATCTGCTATCCGGGAAGCGCAGCAGCCCGCGCGGGCATAACAGGCAGAAGGTCGCCCCCAGGACGGCGTAGCTGGCCACGGTCGCCCAGACCGCACCCATGACACCGTAGGTCGGGATCAGCATCAGGTTCAGCGTGATGTTCAGCGCCGCGGCGCCCAGTGTCGCCCCCAGCACCGCCATGGAACGTTTTTGCAACAGCAATCCGTAGCCGCTGATATCGATCAGGGGATACAGCGCATACGACATGCCCACTACGACAAACACCATCCCTGAAGCGGCCTTGCCCGGCCCGCTGAGTGCCACCAGCACCTCCTGGCCGACACCCCAGAGCATGGCCGCGATACCCACGGCGGCATAGGTCAGTGGCAGCAGGATGCGTCCCTTGAGCTCACGGACTGCCATGGCACCACCCGTGCTGTACAGGCGGTTGGCCACGGGTGTAAAGGCGTCGTACAGGGCCGCGTGCACGATGACATTTACCTGGAGCGCCAGCGAGTAGCCAATCGTGTAGATGCCGACCGTAGCGAAATCGTCGGTCATCCCCTTGAGCATCACGCGGTCAATGGAGATCAACGCGACCCCCGCGATCTCGTTTGCCACCATCGGCAACCCGTACCGCAGCGAGTTGCGCATGGCGGGCAGATCCAGCGCGGCCCGCGAGAAATTCAGGTTCCGGTGTACCCAGCGCATGTAGTACGCCAGCATCAGGACCCCGGCGGCTAGCTTGCCGCCATAGACGGCCAGCGCGCTGTGTTGCAAAGCGACCACCGCGCCGAGGATCAGCGCCAACTCCAACCAGCGCCAGGTAACGCGCGTGACCATCAACAGTCCGGAGCGTTCGCTGGCGCGGAACACCATTTCCACCAGGCTGGAAAACACCAGAAGCGGCAAGGCCAGCAACGCGCACCAGAATACCGGCGAGAAGTTCTTACCACCAAGCCAATGCGCGCCCCCTAGAGCGAGCGCGACCAGCGCCCAGAGCGTGAGCGACATCACTAGTGGCAACAGCACCAGGTTGGTGGCGAAATGCTCGAGCCGCGCCGCATCGCCACCGAAGGGATAAAACCGGAGAATCGCATGCTGTGCGCCGAGCTTCGCGATGGCTACGGCCAGCATCAACCACGTTTCGTAGTAGCCAAGGATGCCGTACTGGGTGTTGTCGAGCAGCCGGGTCAGGATGGGAAATGAGACCACGCTCGCCAACATGATGAGCAGATTGGCCGTCGAATAGCGCACGTAGTGCGCGCCGACGCCGGAAGCGCTCGATGCAATCGGCGTCTCCAGTGGCGCCATCGCCATGTCTACACTTTGCCCCAAATGCTTCTCCAAGGATTCAACGCGCGGGCTGGAATAGTTGGAACAGGTATCACCGCAAATAGCGTTGGTTGTCTGTGCCGCAATCCGTCATCGCGAAGGGTCAACGCGGTACGGCGGCGGCCAACCGGCGCCCTGCGAGCACACCACGGAACAGCCCTTCCCACGCATCCATGCGCAAGGGATCGCGCACGATCGCACGCACAAACGCGGCGAGCGCCGCCAGGAGCGGCCCATTGGTGGCCAATTCCCGTCCGCGCGCAGCGTCGATCGCCGCCAGCGCACGTCGGTGCAGCGGCCGTCCGCGAGGCCGCGCGACATGCTTTTCAACGAGCTGACGACGCGCGCGCCAGACGAGATCGTCCTCTCGAGCGTTGTTGTCGCCGACCCGACAGCGTGCGTGCACTTCGTCGATATGGGCCACACCCGCTACTTCAGCGATGCGCAGCCACATGTCACGGTCATTGCATTCCATGTGGTTGAACAGGGCGTCGAACGGACCAATGGAATCGATGATGCTTCGACGAAATACCGCGGTTGAACCGGCGATATGCTTTTCCCCCAGCAGGATTTCGGCGTATGGATCCCGGTCCTCGCGGGTGCGTCGGCCCCAGTGCGGCGCCGTGCCGATCCGATGCCCGGGGCTATCGAGGCCTTCGCTGTTTGCATGCACCAGGCCAATGCCGGAATCACGCTCCAGCAGCGTGACGCACGCTTCGATATGACCGGACAACCACATGTCCTGGGGGTCGAGAATCGCGAGATAGCGCCCTTGCGCGACGGCAATGGCCGCATTGCGCGCCATAGGCACGCCAGGATTGTCTTGATGGACGACGCGCACGCGATCGGGATGGAGCGCGGCGTAACGATCGGCCAGCGCGGCGCTGCCATCCTGCAAGCCATCATTGACCACGATGACTTCGAGATTGCCAAAAGTCTGGGCGAGTGCGCTGTCGATCGCTTGTCCCAGGAAATGTTCAGCGTTGCATGTCGAAATGATGACGCTGACCAATGGGGCGCTTCCAAAGTGATCGCGAGACACGACCGGAGCATCCGTGATGTCGAGTGACGGCATGTCACCAGATGGATGGCCGCGCGAATCCAGCACCTCGACTCCGTTCACCGCGCTGTAGGTATGGCAACTGTTGAGGCCCGGCAAGCCGCTGGCGTCCAGTCGTGACAATGGACGTTCGCGATAGCGGGTCGGACTCAACTCCAGCACTTCGTTGAAGACGATCGCCGCACCGTAGCTCGCTGCACAGTCCTGGCCAGGCCGGATCAGTCGCATCCCATGATTGAACAGACGACCTGCCGGCCGCGCGCGTCGAACGTCGCTCACGATCGGATTCAACGGATGCGGTCGGAATGGTCCGGTCAACTCGTCCGCCACGAACAGGAACAACTCGTCGCAGGTACTGCCGCCGCTCTCGGACACATTGACGAACAAATACCAGTGGCCGTCGTGGTGGTGCAAGGTGGGATCAACGCATGCGTATCCGCTGACAAGATCAGTGAGTCGCTGCCAACCGAACGGGAATGCAGAGGCCTGATACAGGCTGACGCGCCGTGCCGCGCCTGATTCCACGGTGAGGTACCACTGCCCGGCACAGGTGAACGCCTGCGGATAAGAAAGATGGAACGGCTCATCTAGCACGATGCCGAGTCGCTTCGCATTGCCGTCAGGCAGCAGCTCCAGGCAGACGATAACGGCCTTGTCGGTTCGCGGTGCGTACTCCTCCGCGAACAGCAGACGACGCCCGGCGTCTTCGACGAGGCAAGGATCCGCCCATTGGTCGTCGCGGCGTGCGACCAGGGCGGAGTTCGGACCGAGCTCTGGCGCACTCGGATCAAGCGGTGCGGAGCCGTGACGCAAGAGGAGGATCCACGGATCCTCGGGACGCCGCTTCTGCACCTGCCACCGGGCGATGTGGCGCAACGTGATCGCGAATGCGCGCAACCCTGCGCCGAAACGCAATGGGGTGCGCGTAGGCGCCAGCCGAAGTCTCGCGAGTTGTCCAAGGGGTAGCGTCAGGTCGCCGTTGGTCAGTCGGCGCAGCGCGCGCATGAGTAACGCGGGGAGTTTCAAGAACGCCTGATCGCGTTGCAGATTGAATGAACCCGGCCAGCTGGCCCCCCAGCTCATGGCCAGGTTGATGGGTTTGGTTTCTCCGCACTCCAGTTCGAGTTCGACCGCCGTGGCGATTTCACCTTGCAGCACCGGTTCAAGCAGCGACACCCCGGCGCGACGGATATCGATGAGGCTGGCGTCCAGAATCCAGCAGCCCCACTCCGCGCGATCGGCCAGGGCCGTGGCCCATGAGTCCGCCCCAAGCAACAGGATCAGATCAGGCCGCAGCGCAGCGATTCGAGTCCGCAACGGCGCGACGTTTGCGCCGAACTGGATTGCCGGCTCGACTACGATGCCGTTGCGTTGATCGAGCGCGACAGATCCCAGCGTTCGGCTATGTCGGCGCCGGACGCGGTCCAACGCGAGATAAGCGCGCATGTCGGCCGGCACGTCAGCATTCGCCGGCAGCGGTTGTTCGCCAATCACTGGCAGCACGACCAGATCGATCCACCCACTCCGGGTCGCCAGCTCGACGAAGCGCGCCAGCCAAATCGGCATCTGCCGCGGCGCGACCAACGTCACCCGCAGCCGCTGCGAACCTTCTGGCGGGGTTGCATACAGGGGCGACGGGAGCGCGTTCGCTGCAACAGTTGCGCGGTGGCCGGCTGCGATCTGCGGCGCTTGCTTGTTCACTACCGCACTCTTGTTCATGACTGCACTCCCCCATGGCCGACGTCATTCGTCAGCCAGTTCTCAACGGTGTCGAGCAACCTGTCCCGGTGAGGCCGGGCATAGTACGTATGGTCGGCATCCGGCCAGTAGCGAAAAGTAACTCGCGGGTCGCGCGCCGCCACGCCCAGGTTCCAGCCAAGCTGGCGTGGATGCAGGAAGTAATCGCCATAGCCGCCGGTGTAGACGCATAACAAGCGCACGCCGCGAGCCAGCAGTTCCGCACACTGGCGCCGTGCCTGGGCGCGGTCCGGCCAGTCGCGAAGGTCGCCAGCTACGATCGTGCCACCCCGCGTACGGAGGCGGTCGAGCATGCGAAGCAACATGCCAGGCCACTCACGCGCAGGGCGCCGCAGCGCGCCGGTAATGCGGGCAAAGTGAAACCAGGGCCCGGTGAAGCTGAATCCATCGAGCATGAGGACAGCAGACACACGCTTGTCCGCCACGGCGACGCTCCAGCCCAGGTCGGCAGCGCTGCATACGCCACCCACCGCGAAATCCTCGCAGCCGTGGTAAGCGGCCAGGTGGTCGAGCGCGTTCAACGTCGCCGCGCGCGCGTCGCAGCCCCCGAGGTACGGTGCCTCGCCGATACCCGGCCCATCAAAACGGAAGGTGCGAATGCCATGTTTCGCCAAGCGCTGGGCCAACTCGACATGAAGCCGGAATGGACCTGCGCGCGGCACCAGCCCGGCATTCAGAAGGACGAGTGTCGTCGTCATCGTGGACGTCGGCGCGCCGCTGAGGATACCGACCAGTCGACCCTGTGGCCCGAATTGCACGATCGTATCCACGACTCAGGCCAGCGCCACCAAGGCTTGACCCAGTTCAATCACCAGGCTTCCCAAGCTCCTGGACACACACAGTCTCGTGTCCATCCGGATGCCGCCTCCAAACGAGGGGGCGTCGGCAGGCAAGGCGAATCTTCGCTCAAGGGCGATCGGCAGCGGCGTCGCGTCCTGGCGCTCGACGGCCCAGACCGGCGCTCGCCGTTGATGTTCATCGCCTCCCAGGCGGGCCCCGGCAAGGTCCTGCCGCAACCGCTTGGAGACTTCCAGCCCCATCAATTGCCCATCGCTGGTGTTGGCCTCAAAGTCCTGTCGCAGCGGATAGCGTTTTCGCGATCGTCGCTCGGCGACGTCCTCCCGCTCCAGCTCGCCCAGCCACTCCGCCCCATCTACGATCGGCTCCCACAGGACGACAACCTCGGGATTGCCGACGCCGAGAACCCAGGGCCACAACGGCAGCGCTGCACCGCGCCACGCAACCACCGCGACACGTTCGACGCCCGAATGGGCGCGTAACGCGCCAGCGGCAAGCTCGAAATCGGAGCACATCGAGGCGAAGTCGGCCTGGTCGCCAGTGCCCGCCGAATCCCCTGTTCCGAAAAAATCGAAACGCAGGCACGGCAGGCCCAGCGCTGCCAGACCACTCGCCACCTCCGTCAGGAAACGTCTGCTGCGCGGTTGTTCAATCAGCAACGGCGGCACCAATACCACACCCAAGGGCGCGGCATTGAGGACAGGCCGATGCAGGGCGGCATACAAACTGCGGCCCAGACCGTCCTTGAGCCAGAGCGGCTCCCAGCTGCCGACACTCATCGCGCCGGCCCGCAATGGAGTGGATATCTCCGCCGCACTGATGGGCTCGAGGACTTCACGAGCGCGCCACGGCTGAACTGTGCCCTCAGTAAGCGCGATGCGTGGCATTCGTCCGGAAAACTTTCCCATGCTGGTCGTAGAAGACATCACTACCCCTGGATCCACTTCTGCACACACCATCAGCTTCGAATAGAACGGATCAGGAGGCGCGCTGCGGCCATTACTGCGTTTGCTCAATGCCATTGGGTGGGCGAGGACCGCGCTGCCGCCAACGTCTATCCACGCTATAACGCTTCACCTGCCTGATCGCCGCGATGGCGAATCCTGGCGCGACGATGTGCACCAATGCACGTAGAGCGTTGTGGAAAAGCAAGCGGAACCGAACCCCGCGCGCCAGCAGCCCGAGCGCCCTCAATGGGTCGGAAGAGCCAATGCCTTCGGCAGCCGAGATAAGGGATTCGGCCTGCCGTCGCTGGAACACGGGCTCGTGCATCGCGTAGAGTGCCGGGTCGTCGCGCTGCAATTTTGCGAGCACTTTTACCGTCTCAAGTGGCATTTTGCCACCGGCGGCGGCATGCGAAAGTTGCATGGCGCTTACCCGGTATCGCAACAACGGCACATCGATGAAAGCAAATTGCCCGGTTCGCGCTATCCGTATGATCAGGTCGTACTCGGTGCTGTATCTGAGCGCCTCGTCGAAGAACCCGACCTGATCGAACACGCTACGCCGCACCATCACCGTCGGCGGGTGGACAAAATTGCCCCATAGCAATGACTCGTAGGGCTGCCCCCAGCGGGCAGCGACTGAGGCTTCTCCGAGCTTGCCTCTTTCTGCGATCACGCCGTCATGCGGATAAATATTGGCTACACCACCCAGCCGCCCGACTGCGTGATAGTAAGTGCCGATGTGCGATGACGCGTAGTCCGGCTTTCCCGTGGTGAACGCGGAAAAATCCGACGAGACAAGATTGATGTCTGGCCGCGACACAAGCAGCCCAACCTGAAGACCCAGCCGTTCCGGCATCGCGAGGTCGTCGCTGTCCATCCAGGCCACATATTCGCCACTCGCCACGCGCGTCCCCGCGTTCCGTGCGGCACCGACCCCGCCATTTTTCTGGCTGATCAGCTTGATCCTGGGTCCGAACCCGTTCAATACGTCCAGCGTGCGATCCGTCGATCCATCATTGACGACGATGATCTCGACGTCATCAAAAGTCTGCGCGAGGCAGCTCTCGACCGCAGCGGCGACCGTAGCTTCGCAGTTATATGCGGGAATGACGACCGACACGCGACCTGGTACCGCCGTGCCCACCGAGAAGGTGGCGACGGACGTAGCGGGACCACTCTCAGGTCGACGGATGGCAGACATTTCACCCCCCGTCGCTGTCACTGGCGGAACCTTCAGGCTCCATGCCAGGGCTTGGGGAAGTCAGCCTTGCCAGCGCCGCACGCAGCCACAAGATCGCGCGGATCCAGATCCGATCCCGATAGACCACTGCCCAGTGGAGCGTCCTGCTGTCTTTTGCCAACGAGCGCTTGTAGCGCGCATCGCCCGCGAGCATGTCGTACTCGCGGAACCCTCTTTGCCTGTAGTGCTCGATCGCGATGGAGTGCGTCAACAGCCCGGGGCTAAGCTTGGAATTGTCCTGGTATGCGAAGCCGGACTGGAAAAAATACACCTTGCCTTGGGCGAGAAAATTGTACAGATAGCCAATGATCGCGCGAGTGCCGCGGACGCAAACCAGGTCGACGCCCTGGTCGGGCCAGAGGCGCTTGATAAGCCGCTGGTGAAAATCCACAACCGTGGGACTTGAAAACGATCCGTCCTGACCCTTGGACTTCCAGCGTGCATTGTGCAGGACTGCCATCTCACGGAAATACTGCATCGCCTGCTCCAGGCTGGAGGCCGTCGTGACGGAGAGCTCGCCATGTTCCTCCTCGTGCAAACGGACGTTGCGGCGTATGTGGTTACCTACTTTTCCGGTCAACGTCGCCATGAATTCTTTTTCTGGAAGTGCAGCGATGTCAACGTAGGGTGCGGGCCTGGGCTCGCGCTGCACTTGGGCGGCAGGAAGCAAGGGGATGAGCCGATCGAGCACGCCGCGTTCCTCGAAGCCCGATAGAAGCAGTCTGTCCCAGGCCATTTCCTGCACGAGGCGGGCAAAGTCGGCCGCGATCGCCTCTCCGTAACCGGGTACATGCAGGATGTCATTGAACTCCGCCAACGGTGCGCGCTCGACGACTTCTCCGGTGGCATTGAGATAGAGCGATCTCATCGGGATGCACCGCTTCCAGACCCTGCGACTTACCAGCAGGCAACCTCCTACGGTTTCCCTTTCGTGTTCCCAGCGGATCCATTGCCCCTGGAAGTCGTTTCCATAGACCTCCACCCAGCTTTGCATCCAGGCTGACGACAGGAAGACCGAACCATTGCAGGACGACCTGGACAAGGGCTCCCACCACTGCGGAATGGCGGCGCCGGATACGAGCGGAGTCATGGCCGCCTTGACCGGCAACCGGGTGGCAAGTGTGTCCAGCGCTGGCCCGTCGATCGAACTGCGATGTGGCGCAAATAGGATCATGCGCGTCTCAACGTACGCCGCAGGGATGACACCACTTCGATCGTCTGTAGCTGGCCCACAGCATCGACGAATGGCATCTGGGTCTTCGGGTCACACAGATCGAACATGAGCTTCTCCCCTACCGGGCGCCCAGGGCGCCAAAGCCATAACGTCAAGCCTACGTCGTCGGATGCTTCCTGCTGCGAAGGCGCTCGCGATAATTCAAACGCGGGAAAGGCCATCGCCCGGCCGCCAGTCACACCGCCTTCCGCACGACCTCTGTGTTCAACCTCCATGCTCCACCTCCATGTTCATCCTGGTGATGTCGCGCGCGGCCCGAACCACACCCGCCAGTGCAGCAACATTCCGCGAACCCTTGAATCAAGGGCCAGTACGCCCAGCGCATACAGCCCTCCCATGACCGTGCCGCCGATGCACAACCGGGACCAGCCCGGACTCAGATCGAACACTCCACTGACCAGCATCGCCCCGGCAGCGGCCAGTGCCACCGAACCGGCGATGGCCACCGTGCGTCCATCGGGCAACTGCAGCAGCGAGCGCGGCACGAAGATGCAATGCGCAACGGCAAGCGCGGTTGAGCTGACAACAGAGGCGTACACCGCACCCGTCACGCCATAGGCCGGTATCCAGAACCAGTTGAGTGCGGCGTTGACCAGTAAGGCGGCAGACATCAGGGCCAGCACCTTGGTCGAACGCTTCTCCAGCAGCAGTCCGTAGCCCGCGAGCATCAATACCGGCTTTAGCGCGCAGACCATGCCGAGCACGGCGAACACCGGGCCGGAGGCGGCTTTCGCCGGGCCACTCGCCGCCACGATCAGGTCGGTGCCGAAGCATCCCAACAACGCCGCTGCGCCGACGGTCGCGTAAGTCATGGGCATCAGGATGCGTGCCTTCAGCGCCCGCACAGCGGCACTGCCTTCGGTCGTGTACACGCGATTGGCTGCCGGTAAAAACGCCTCGAACACCGGTCCATTCATGAATACGCCGATCTGCCCCGCCAGGGACGCACCAATGGTGTAAATGCCGACCGCGGCGAAATCGCCAGTAAGGCCCTTGATCATCAGTCGGTCGAGTGAGACCAGCGCTATGCCAATGAGCTCGTTTGCCACCAGCGGCACGCCGTAGACCAACCCTCCGCGCAGCGTCGCGGGATCGAATGCCTGGCGCGAGAAGCCAAAATGACGCCGGATCCAGCGCGCATAGACGGCCACCACCGCCGCCGCTGCGAGCAGCTTGGCGCCGTAGGCCGCGAACGCCGTGGGTGCGAACAACACCAATGCGCCCAGCACCAACCCCAACTCCAGGCAGCGCGAACCCACGCGCATGACCAGCACCATCTGCGAGCGCTCGGTCACCCTCAGCACGGTGTCGATGAGACTGCCGAGTACCGCCAATGGCGCGGCGATCCATACCAGCCAGAAGATCGGCGCCTGCCGCGATCCGCCGATTCCGTCCACTGCCAGCAGTACGATCGATGCGATCACCCACAGCGTCAGCGAGATTGCCAATGGCACGTGGAACAGGTTCGTGGAAAACACCCGCATGCGCGCCGCATCGCCGCCATGCGGATAGGAGCGCAGGATCGAGTTCTGCGCGCCGAGCTTGCCGATCGCCACGACCATCGTCATCCACGTCGCGTAGTACCCGAGCATGCCGTACTGGGTGTTGTCGAGCAGCCGGGTCAATAGTGGAAACGACGCCAGTCCGATGAGGATGACCAGCCCGTTGGTGATGGCATAGCGCCGGTAATGCGTGCCTACGCCTGGCTTGATCGTAGTCATGCCAGGCTCACTCGGACCGGAACCAGCGCCGAAACCCGCGCGCGATTCGTCCCCCGAAGTGTGGCGATGTCGCGCTGGCCGCCGCCGGCAAACCGGCCGCGATCTGGGCCAGGTTCTGCGTCGCCAACCGAATCAGCTTGATGCGCACGCCGGTATCCGTGGCCACTCGATTAGCCATCTGCACGGCCAGCATCGAGTGCCCGCCTAGATCGAAGAAATTATCGTCAGGGCCGACCTCGGTGCCGAGCAGCGTCGCCCAGATGCCGGCGAGATAGATCTCGCGAGGATCGGCATCCGGGGCCGCCCCCAAAGGCGGCCGTTGCATGGTGTCGTCCGATGCCGACCTGGCCTGTGGTACTGGCAGTGTCTTGCGGTCGATCTTGCCGTTGGGCAACAACGGCATCGCCTCGAGCGCCACGATATGTTGTGGTACCGAGTAACCAGGGAGCGCCTGCTTCAGCTGCAGGATCAAAGCGGACGGGTCGATTGCGCATCCCGGCTGCGCGAGCACATAGGCCACCAGGCGCACGTCACCCGGCCGATCCTCACGGGCAACCACCACGGCCTGCGCGATGCCGTCGCAGGCAAGCAGGTGCGCCTCGATCTCGCCCAGCTCGATGCGGAATCCACGCACCTTGACCTGGAAGTCGAGACGTCCGAGGTGTTCGAGCTGCCCGTCGAATCGCCAGCGACCACGGTCACCGGTGCGATACAACCGACCATCGCGCTGCGTCGAATACGGATCGGGCACGAAGCGCTCGGCGGTGAGCCCGGGTCGATCGAGATAGCCCTGGGTCACGCCTTCGCCACCGATCCAGATCTCTCCTGGCACCCCGATTGGGCACAGCTGGCGTTGCTCGTCGAGCACCCATACCGTCGTGTTCGCGATTGGACGACCGATCGAAATCCCCAACGCCGGATTGCCAGCCTCGGCAAGCTGCACTTTCCAACAGGTCGACCACACTGTCGTTTCCGTCGGGCCATACATGTTCCAGACTTCCGTGCAGCGCTCGCGCAGTTGGATTGCAAGATCCGGCGGCAGCGCTTCGCCCCCGACCAGCGCACGGAAACCCGGGACGCCACGCCAGCCTGATTCCAGCAGCAGTCGCCACGTCGTCGGTGTGGCCTGCATCACGGTCGCGCTGCTGGCTTTGACCAACGCTCCAAGGGCATGGCCGTCGATGGCCTGCTCACGACTCGCGATCACCACTTCGGCGCCGACTGTCAGCGGCAGGAACAGCTCCAGTGCCGCGATGTCGAACGACAGCGTCGTCACGGCGACTAGTCGGTCGTTTGGCCCCAACCCCGGCACGCGCTGCATGCTGGCCAGGAAGTTCACCACCGCGCGATGCGGCACTTGCACGCCCTTGGGCTGTCCGGTCGAACCCGAGGTGTACAGCACGTATGCGACCGACTCGGGTGATGCAGATCGTGCGTCGTGCATCAGCCGCATCGCCGGTGCAGCCGTGATCTCGGCGGTATCGGCGTCGAGCAGCAGCGAGCGTTCGCGCGGCCAGTCGATCAGCGCAGTGAGTTCACTGGTCGATACCAGCAGCGCGAGGTTCGCGTCCGTCGCCATGAACGCCAGGCGCTCACGCGGAAACACCGGGTCCAGCGGCACATATGCACCACCGGTTTTGAGCACGGCGAGCACCGCAACCACCATGTCGAAGTCGCGCTCCAGGCACAGCCCAACCAGCGATCCCCGGCTGATGCCGCGGGAGCGTAGCGCCTGCGCCATCTGATTGGCGCGCCCTTCCAACTCGGCGTAGTCGATGCGGTGATCGTCACAGCGCAGCGCAATTCGAGTCGGTGTGCTGTCCGCCTGCGCTTCGATCAATGCGTGGATGGACATTTCGCGCGGGAATTCGGCCGCGGTCGCATTCCACGCTAGCAGCTCGACCCGCTCCTCGTCCGGCAGCAGTTCCAGCGACGCAAGTGGCATGTCTGGTGCGGCCAGCGCCGAATCGAGCAGGCACTGCAAACGCAAGATGATGGCGCGCGCGCCGCGTTCGGAAAGAATGTCGGTGTTGTAGGCGACCCCGCCGGTCAGCCCATCCGTGGTTTCGACGAACCACAAGCCGAGATCTTCGGTGGCACCATGCGAGTTCTGCCGAAAGCGCTGGTGACGCAATCCACCCCAGCGGGTCTTGCGGCCGCGCACATCCTGGAACGAGAAGAACGCCTGGTACAACGGATGACGGCTGAAGTCGCGTCCCAGCCCAAGCGTGCGCACCAACTCCTCGAACGGCACGCCCGGTCGGGCCAGCGCTTCCACCATGCGCGAGCGCACTTCGCCGAGCAGCTGCGCGAACGTCCAATCCGGCTCGACGCGAACACGCAATGGCAGCGTGTTGCGGAACAGGCCCATCACATTCTCCACCTCGACCGTCTCGCGACCGCGCACCGGAGTACCGATGACCAGATCGGTTTGTCCAGTCAGGCGATGCAGCAACGCGACGTAGGCGGCGAGCATGGTCATGAACAACGTGGCGCCGTGGCGCTGTCCAAGCGCGCGGGCGGCATCTACCCGCGGCTTGGTGACTGTCAGCCACTCCGTGGCGCCCTTGCCCGACATCAGCGCCGGGCGCGGCAGTTCCGTTGGCAACTCGAGCGCGTCTGGAACAGGGGTCAGGATATCGAGCCAGTGCGCGACTTCGGATCGCGCCTGCTCGCTACGTGCCCATTCCCGTTGCCACGCGGCGAAGTCGCCATAGGTCACCGCCGGAGGCGCCAGGTCGGGCGTCGTACCGGCAGCGAACGCCTGGTACAGCGCAGCCATTTCCTCGTAGAAAAGATCGAACGACCAGCCGTCCCAGACGATGTGGTGCACCAGGAAGAACAGCACGTGTTCGTCATCCGCCAGGCGAAAGATGCGGGCGCGAAACAGTGGCGCACGCGCAAGATCGAATGGCTCGGCGATCAGCCGATCGATGCGCGCCTGCATGTTCGCTTCGCGCCCTGCCGCGGGTAGCTGGCTGAGGTCCTCGACCGGCAGCAGCACGCCCGGCAGTGAGTCATGCACGCGCTGGACGAGCTCCTCGCCGTGGCGTTCGATCGAAGTGCGCAGGACCGGTTGCCGCCGCACCATTTCGTAGAACGCCTGCTGCATCGCCACGACGTCCATCGGCCCGGACAGGCGGTGCGCCGCCGGCGTGTTGAACGCGATGTGTCCCGAGTCGAGCTGGTCGATGAGCCACAAGGATTGCTGCATCAGCGATAGTGGCGCCTGCGCCTGTTCGCTCCGGTGGACGATCGGCATGCGCGGCGACTGGATGCCGGTGGAGCTGTCACTACCGACGATCCCGGCCAGGCGCGCCACCGTGGGGCCATCGAACAAGGCCCGCAACGACATCGACACGCCCAGCTCGCGATTGAGCCGCGCGGTCAGTTGTGCGGCCAGCAGCGAATGGCCACCCAATGCGAAGAAATCGTCGTCGATGCCGATGTGCGGCAGGCCGAGCACCTGCGCCATGGCATGGGCAATGACGCGTTCGCACTCGTTGCGCGGCGCGATGCGTGGCCCCGCGCGCTGGCCGTCGGTATTTGGCGCCGGCAGCGCCTTGCGGTCGATCTTGCCGTTGGGCAGCAGCGGCAAGGCATCAAGAGTGATGACGTGCTGCGGGATCATGTACTCGGGCAGTGAGCTCCGCATCTGCGCGATCAACACGGCCTCATCGATCACGGCACCCGGCTGCGCGACCAGATAGGCGACCAGGCGCATGTCCGCGGCGCGGTCCTCGCGTGCGATGACGACGACGCGCGCGATGTCCGGATGCCGCGCGAGCACGTTCTCGATCTCGCCCAGTTCGATGCGATATCCGCGCAGCTTGACCTGGAAATCGAGGCGACCCAGATGCACGAGGTTGCCGTCGGCTCGCCAGCGGCCACGATCGCCAGTGCGATACAGGCGGGCGCCTGGGGTGCTTGCATGGGGATCGGCCGGAAAACGTTCGGCAGTGAGCTCAGAACGGTTGAGATAGCCGAGGCTGACGCCGTCGCCACCTATCCAGAGTTCCCCCGGGACACCCAGCGGACAGAGCTGTTGCTGCGCATCCAGCACCCAGACGCTGGTGTTCGCGACCGGGCGCCCGATCGCGATGCCGTCGTGCGGGTTTTTCACTTGCCAGTACGTCGAATACACGGTGGTTTCGCTGGGGCCATAGCCATTCCAGACTTCGCCACAACGCGCCAGCAGCGCTTCGGCCAAGTCGAGCGCGAGTGGTTCGCCACCAGCAATCGCCTTGAAGCCGGCACGTCCGTTCCAGCCCGATTCCAGCAGCAGGCGCCAGCCCGATGGCGTGGCTTGCATGCAGGTGGCGTCGCTGCTTTCCAGCAGCCGGCGCAGCGCTCCGGCGTCGCGCGTCTGGTCGCGATCTGCGATCACGATCCCGGCGCCGACGCTCAACGGCAACATCAGCTCCATGAAGGCGATGTCGAACGACAGCGTGGTGACCGCCAGCAGCACGTCATCCGCCGTGATGCCGGGGACGCGCTGCATCGCAGGAATGAAATTGGCGGTGGTCCTGTGCGGAACCAACACGCCCTTGGGCTGACCGGTGGAGCCGGAGGTGTAGATCACATAGCACACCGAATCCGGCATCGCGGCACCCTCGCCGCGGCCGATTCGCGTCGACGGTGCGGCGGCGAGTTCGGTGTCGAGTTCGTCCAGCACCAGCACCGGTCGGCCGCGCAAATCGAAGCGTGCGGCATGCGCGCGCTGTGTGACCAGCGCAGCGAGACTGGCGTCGCCGGCCATGTAGGTCAGGCGTTCGGCCGGGAACTGCGGATCAAGCGGCACGTAACCCGCGCCGGCTTTCAGCACGCCCAGCAACGCCGCGAGCATGTCGACACCGCGGTCGAGGGCCAGCCCAACCAGGGCGCCACGATGCACGCCCTGAGCGCGCAGCAGGTGCGCGATGCGGTTCGCGCGCGCCTCGAGGTCGGCGTAGCTGAGCCGCATCTCGCCGTGACGGACCGCGAAGCGCGCCGGAGTTGCGTCGGCCTGCGCTTCGAACCACTCATGCGCGAGCCGATCCGGGTCGTAGGGCGTTG
>JANMAO010000035.1:0-2650 GCA_031359875.1 Lysobacter sp. | reverse complement strand
TCGGCGAGATTGCTCGGTGTCGACAAGGACACCGGCACGCTGGAGACCGGCAAGTTCGCCGACGTGGTCGCGGTGCCGGGCAATGTGCTGACCAACATCCGCGCGACGGAGAAGCCGCTGCTGGTGATGAAGCAGGGGGTTGTGGTGCGCGGTGGGCAATAACGGCAATCCAGATCGCGTCGACGCGACCTGCCGTCCGCGGCGTTGCCTTCGGCAACTCCACATTTCTCCGTCTCTCGAACCTGCAAGGAATGCCGACATGGAACGTGGCTTGCGAACGCCCGGCGTAATGCTGGTGGCACTGGCGCTACTGGGTGGCTGTGGCGGCCTCGGCAAGTCGGCCGAAGATCGGATCAACGCGGCGATGCCGGTCGGCAGTGCGATCCTCGTCGCCAGGGACAACCTCACCGCACTGGCGAAAGCGCAGTCGCAGGACGTCAAGCAGATCGACGACGAGTACGCCGCGCGAATGCAAGTGCGCGCGCTCGAATGCGGCCACGGTTACGCGCCGGGGATGTTCACCGCTGACGACGGCATCCGCGCGCGCCTGACCGACAAGGATTGCTTTGCAAAGGCCGACGAGCAGCTGCAGGAGTGGGTGGGAATGCGCCGCATCGGCCTGCTGCTGGCGGCGTCACCGCTGCGCCCGCTGCCGAAGACGCCGCCAGCGATGATCGTTGCAGCCGAACAGATCGGTGAGGTTGCATTCGCGCAACGCGCCGGCATCGCGGTGGTGCAATCGAACAAGCAATACCAGGTGATCGACATCGGCAACGGCGACATCATCCACCAGGGCCATGCGGGAACTGTCGCGCTGGCGCCCTCGCCCAATGGCCGCCTGTTCGTGGTCGCTAACCAGTACGACGCCAACGTCCTGGATGCCGAGACCGGCGCCGTGCTCGCCACGTTTCCGGCCGTGAAGTCCTATCAGTTCCACTGGGTGCATGACGTCGGCGCGGTCTACACCACCCAGGGCGAAGGACACGCACCGTCAACCGACTTCATCGACTTCACCTCGGGCCGGCACACCACCATTCCGATGAGCACCGATGTTGTCAGCGAAGTGATTTCGCTGCCGGGAGCCGAGCCACGGTTCGCCCTGTTCGGCTGGAACAAGTTCGGCCAGCTCGGCCTCAAGCACGACGCGTCGGGCTGGAATGCCAGCCTGTTGTCGGAACAGGTGTTGTCGGAAACCACCGGCTGGTCGCGCAACGCGGTTGGACTGACGGCCGATGGCCAGACGCTTTACGGCGCAAGCACGGGGCAGGGCCTGCAGTTGATGCCGTTGTCTTCGCTGCGGTTGCGCAACGTCTTACTGACCCCGCTCCGGCTGCAGGGCGCAGTGGCCACGCCGGATCCGGACCGGTTGCTGCTCAGTGGTTATTTCCCGGGCGCGTCCGCAGGCGCTGACTACTATCTCTACTCGATCAGCCAGAACACGCTGGCCAAGGTCGACGTAACCAAACTGCTGTCCACGCGCTTGCTGTACATCCCATCGCTGCACAAGAATGCGGTGATCGACAATTCCAAGGTCGTGTTGATCGACAGCATTCCAGCCGCAACACCGGTGGCGCTCGCAATGGCATTGGAGCAACGCCAGCAGGAACTCGCCGTGCTTGCGCGTGCACGTGCCGAGCAGATGCAGTCGATGCCCGGCTGGGGTGACACCATCGAAACGGTCCGCGCCCGCGCGCTGGCGCGCATGCAGGCCAGCAACAGCATTCCGCCGGAAGTCGTGGCGCAGATGCTGCGCCAGCAGGGCATCAGCCCGGCGATGTTTGCGCTCGCCCAGCGCGCCAACGCGATGCCGGAGGGCGCCACGCCCCCGCGGGCCTATGGCGGACCCGTGGCAAGCCTCGCCAAGGATGCCGACGTCGAAGCGATTGGCGTCTACCAGGGCGGCGACATCGGCCAGGCCCACGGTGCCTCCGCGCGCACCGGCACCGTGCAGGTGCGCGTACGGCGCTCGTCGCACCCGCTGGTGCTATCGCTGAGCGCGTACGAGCCGGTGCGCTGGGTGCTGACCGTCGAGCCCGGCGCCAAACTGGCGGCCGTGCTCAGCAGCGGCTACTCCGACCAGGAAGTGTTCGGCGCCGGCGCCGCACGCATCCTCAAGGTTGGCCAGCTCTACGCCTACAAGCGCGGCAGCCCGGAGTTCGGCAAACTCGACGACGAAGTCGCGCGCCTGGCCGGCAAACGCATCGGCGTGTTCCAGGGTGGCTACAGCGGGACCTCCTATACGGTGGGCAATTGAGATGCTTGTCGAATTTGTCGCGTCCAACTGCGATGCCTTTGTGACCGCCACATGGCTGGCGTCCCCGCGCGTGAATTCTTTTCCTTCTCCCCGCGCCAGCGGGGAGAAGGTGCCGAAGGCGGATGAGGGGCGCTTTTGATTCATAGACCAGGAACCCCCATGACCTCAGAACTCGCCTCACTCCTCGCCGCAGCCCTCATCTGGATCTTCGTGCACCTCGGCATCGCCGGCACATCGCTGCGCGGACGCTTGGTCCAACGACTCGGCGAGCGCGGTTTCCGCGCGGCGTTCTCGCTCGTCTCGGTGGCCACCCTCGTCTGGCTCGGCTTGGCCTGGGGCGCGGCCGGCCCGGTGCGCGTGCTGTGGCAGGCGCCGGACTGGCTGGTCGTGGGTTGC
>JANMAO010000228.1:0-2638 GCA_031359875.1 Lysobacter sp. | reverse complement strand
AACGTTGAACATGCTCAGCAGAAGAGCCTGCTCAGCAGAGCCGGCTCAGCGCAGCAGGCCGCCGATGTCGACGCCCGGCGTCGAGCCACCCTGGGTCAGGGCCCAAACCACTCCTGCGATCAGGGCCACGCCGAGCATGCTCCGGATGACACGTTCGAGCAGGTCGGGCCGGCTTGGGATTCTTGCGCTCATCTTGGGATTCTTGCGTTCATGGATCACCCCTCTCGGTGCCAATGAAACGCCCATGTGCGCCGCAAGTCTGCGAACCCGATCACAAGCTGTTAACGAGGCTTGAGGGTGCCGTCGTTGGTTCACGAGAATGTGTGGATGCGAGCACTGTCTGGACTTTGCGTACGCCCCTGAACCGCGGATCGCGCCCGCAACAGGCGGCAATGGCGTGACGCAGTCGGTCAGTGGATCAGGTAAACCCGCGGCTTGGGCAGATCTTCATCCACCTGCAGGAACCAGCGCCCGGCAACACCCGGCACCACTTCGATCTCCGGCGCCTGCAAGGTCTTGCGCAGGGTCATCCGGCGATGGTTGGCGATTTCCGCCCGCCGGTCGCATTCATGATCGCCAGTCGCCTTATCCCGGGCAAGCACAACGTATCGGGGCTGCACCCAAGTGGGGTGCCACCAGTTCGTGGTCGTGTCCTGACGAACGGCCCTGATTGCGTTGAAGCAAGGTATGCCCTCCGAGGCATGCACGCCCACGAGCGAGGAGATCTCCATGACCGACACCCATACCGGCGATTGTTTCTGCGGCGCCGTGCAAATCGAAGTCACCGGCGCGCCCGAGGCAATGGGCTACTGCCATTGCGCGTCCTGTCGCTCGTGGTCGGCGGCGCCAGTGAACGCCTTCACGTTGTGGAAGCCCGAGAACGTGAAAGTCACCAAGGGCGCGGACTCCGTCGGCCATTTCCAGAAGACCAAAATGAGCGACCGGCAGTACTGCACGCAATGCGGCGGGCACCTCATGACCAACCATCCGCCCCTGGGCTTGACTGACGTCTATGCCTCGACGATCCCGAGCGTGGCCTTCAAGCCCGGCGTGCATGTGAACTACGCCGAGACCGTGCTGCCGATGAAGGACGGACTGCCCAAGCTGAAGGATTTCCCGAGCGAACTGGGTGGATCCGGCGAAACGGTGCCCGAGTAAGGGCTGACCCGTTCGACCCCTTGCAACCGGATGATCCGCTGCATCGTGCTTCACCGCAGGCGCTGTAGAGTGGCTTGGTCGTCTCCAAGGAGGACACCATGCGCATCCTCATCACCGGCGCCACCGGCCTGGTGGGCCAGGGCGTATTGCGCGAATGCCTGCGGGCTGACGACGTCACCGAGGTCGTGGCGTTGGGGCGCCGCCCCAGTGGCCAGACGGATGCCAAGCTCGTCGAGCTCGTCCATCCGGATTTCGCCGACCTGCGCGCGGTAGAGGACCGGTTGCAGCCGTTCGATGCCTGCCTGTACTGCGCAGGCGCGCAGGTCATGGGGACTCCCGAGGACGACTACCGCCGCCTGACGTTGGACCTGACGGTGAACGTCGCGCAGACGATTGCACGACGCAATCCGGCCAGCACGTTCATCTACATTTCCGGCGCGCACTCAGACCCCAAGAGCTGGCTGATGCCGCTGCGCGTGAAGGGAGAGACCGAACGCGCGCTAGCCACGCTGCCCATCCGTACCGTGATGTTCCGACCAGGCGGCATCCAGCCGGTGGATGGTGTGCGCTCCCCGCATCGAGCGCTGGCCACGGTGTACGAGTTCGCCGCCCCCTTGATGGATCTCGGCGTGCGCGTGCTGCCGAACCTGATGACCACCACCCAGCGCGTGGGCCGCGCAATGCTGCAGATACTGCGCCAGGACAACCCGCCTGCGGTGGTGGAGAACGCGGAGATCAATCGGTTGGGCAGTTGACGGATGTCTTGGGGTGGCGGGCAGATTCAGCCTGCGCCGTTCGCGCGGCGCAACGACCAGAACGGAATCTCGCAGCGCAGCTGGTAACCGTTCTGCGCGTACAACCGCATCGCGCGCTGGTTGTCCTGGCTCACGTGCAGGAAAGGAATTCGTCCGCGTTCGAGATTGTCATCAGACAGCCACGCAAGCAGCTGGCGCGCGTAACCGCGGCCGCTGTAATCGGGATGGGTGCAGACCGCGCTTATTTCCTGATGGTCGTCCATGCCCATGCGCTCGCCGATCATCGCGGCGAGTCGGCCATCGCGATAAATCCCGAAGTAACGGCCCAGCTCCATCGTGCGCGGGCGGAAATAGTGCGGATAGACCAGCGCCGTCAACGCGAGCACGTCGACGCGATGCGTTTCGGACAATTCGATGACTTCGGGACCGTCTACCGTATCAATACGCGTCGGGCAGATCATCTGCGCCAATAGCGCCAACTGCGTCAGGCGCCAGCTTTCCGGCAGGGACGGCACCGGCCCGAGCAGGTAGACGCTTTCGTCAGACTCGACCAGCGACGCCATCGCCGCGGTCACATCGGCATCTGCACTCGCGACCGCGGCAAAGGGCGCGAATGCCGGCGGATAGCGCACGACCGCGCCGGCGGCACGGGCCAGCGCCCGATGGCGACTGTTCAGTGATGCCCAGATCGGGTTGTCGAGCGGATGAGGTGTCATCGTCGTCAT
>JANMAO010000210.1:0-12467 GCA_031359875.1 Lysobacter sp. | reverse complement strand
CTGCAGCGCCTGCATGCCCTGCGCGCCCAGGCGCGCACGCTGGATGCCGCGCACAAGCAGGCCTTCCACCTGCGCGACTACGACGACCTGATCAGCGCCGCGCATGCCGCGGTCACCGACCCGCTCCACGCACCGGCACTGGCCGCGGCCGTCCGCGCGCAGTTTCCGCTGGCGCTGGTCGACGAATTCCAGGACACCGACGCGCGCCAGTGGACGATCTTCCAGTCGCTGTTCGGCCACGGTGGCCTGGTGCTGGTCGGTGACGCCAAGCAGGCGATCTACCGCTTCCGCGGCGGCGACGTGCACACTTACCTGGCCGCACGCGCAAGCGCCGACGTCGTCGCCTCGCTCGACCACAACTTCCGCTCGCGGCCGCTGCTGCTCGACGCGGTTGCGGCGGTGTTCGCCCAGGCGCCGGACGACGCCATGGGTACGGACATCGCCTTGCAGCCGGTACAGCCGGGTGGCCGCACGTGCGATGACGACTTGCAGCGCGGCGGCGTTGTGGCGCCCGCGCTCGAGGTGCACGTGGTACCGCCGGCCGTCGACACCCGGACGCAGAAAGAAAAGGACTGGAGTCGCGACGAGTCGATCGAGATCGCGGCCGCGCTGTGCGCCGACGCCATCCGCGAGCGCCTGCAGGCAGCGCGCGACGGAGGCCTGTCGCGACGCGACCACGGCGTGCTGCGCGCGGTCGAGCCGCGCGACTGCGCGGTGCTGGTGCGCACCCATCGCGAGGCCGAGGCGGTACGGCGTGCACTCGCGCGCCGCGGCGTGCCGGCGGTCGCCGGCGGCCGCATCAGCCTGTTCGCAACCGAAGAGGCCGCAATGTTGTTGAGCATGCTGCTCGCGCTGCGCAATGCCGGCGACGACCGTCGCCTGCGCGCGGCGCTGGCCACGCGCCTGCTCGGCCAGGATGCCGCCGCCTTGCGTTTGCTGGACACCGACGGCGATGCGCTGCGCAGCTGGCAGCAACGGTTCCAGGACTGGCGCGCGCGCTGGGAGCGGCACGGACCGCAGGCGCTGCTGTCGAAAATCGTTGCCGCCAATGCGTCGCGGATGTTGTCCGAGCCCGATGGTGAACGCCGTGTCGCCAACCTGCTGCAGCTGGCCGAGTTGCTGCAGCAAGCCGGTGCGCGCAGCCTCGGCACGCAGGGCCAGCTGGACGCGTTGCGCGCTGCGATCGCCGATGCCGACGCCGAGGACGAAACGCAACAACCGCGACTGGAATCCGACGCCGGCCGGGTGCAGATCCTGACCCTGCACAAGAGCAAGGGGCTTGAATTTCCGCTGGTGTTCCTGCCGTTCAGCGGCATCGGTCGCAAGCACCCCAAGCCCGACAGGTGGGCGACCTATGCGACCGCTGCCGGCCGCGTGCGCCAGTGGAAGACGGTGACGGATCAGCCAGGCGCGGCGCCGTGGGACGACGGCAGCGCTGGCTGCGCGGTGGCGCGCCACGTGGTCGAGGAACAGGCCGAAGACATGCGCCTGTTGTACGTCGGCATGACCCGCGCACGCGATGCGCTGTGGCTCGCCTGCGGCGCGCTGGCCAGCCACGGCAATACCGCGCTGGCGCGATTGCTGGGCGATGCGCCAATGCGCGATCGCGTGGCGCGCGTGCTGGGCGCGAAGGCGACCTGGCGCAGCGGTCTGCCGGATGACACGCCGCAACGGCTTGCGCCGGTGGCCGCTGCCGCCGCGCCGCCCGCGCGTGTCGCCAGCCGGGTGTTGCGTCGCGACTGGTGGATCCACAGCTTCAGCCAGCTGCACCAGCAGCAATCACAGGGCGCGCAGGTGCTGGCCGACGCGGCGCCGGCGGACGACGAGCCGCGCGCTGTCGACGGCGAGAACGCGTCGCGCGACATGGGCGCGGATGGCGTGCACGCGAACAGCATGCGCTTCGGCGGCATCCGCTTCGGCAACGCGCTGCACCACGCGCTCGAACACGCCCGCTTCCAGGCCTGGCGCGACAGCGACGGCGAGCTGCCGTCGGGCGAGCGTGACGCGCTGCTGGCCGCGCTGCGCCACGAACACTATGGCGAAACCGAACTCGACGATGGCGTGCGCGCACTGGCGCCGCTGATCGCGCGCACCCTCAATGCGCCGCTGCCGACCGTGGACGGCGCGGCCGCCTTGCGCCTGTGCGACCTCGCCGACGCCGACCGCATCGCCGAACTCGAATTCCACTTCACCCTGCGCAACGCCACGACCCGCGAGTTCGTCGCGCTGCTGCAGCAACATGGCTTGCTGGCGGGGCGCCACGACTTCGGCATCTGGCACACGCTGTCGGGCCTGATGACCGGCAAGCTCGACCTGACCTATCGCGTCGACGATCGCCTGTACGTGCTCGACTACAAGTCCAACCGGCTGCCGGCCTATGACCACGACACGCTGGCCGAGCGCATGGCCGCCAGCGAGTACGACCTGCAGGCGTTGCTGTACGCGGTTGCGCTGCACCGCTGGCTGCGGCTGCGGCGTGCCGACTACGATTTCGATCGCCACTTCGGCGGCGCGCGCTATGTCTTCAGCCGCGGGCTGGATCCGCGCGATCCGGCGCAAGGTGTTTGCGTGCCGGCGTTGTCCCGTGAATTGATCGAGGCCGTGGATGCGCTGCTCGCACCGCCACTGCTTGAAGGCCAGCTGGAGGCCGCATGGGCCTGATCGCGCGATTGCGTACGCAGCCGGCGTTGCGCGCGGTGGATCTGGCGCTGGCGGACACCCTGCAGCGGCACGCACCGGCGACCGACGAACACGTGCTCGCGGCGGCGGCGCTGGCGTCGCTCGCGGTCGGGTTGGGCCATGCTGCGTTCGATCCGTCGCGCCCGCAGCTGCTGCTGCCCGATGTCGAGGCGTGGCCGGATGCCGACGCGTGGCGCACGGCGTTGGCGGCATCCGCATGGGTATCGCAGCCGCGGCCCGTCGACAGTGCCGATCCGTCGCGTCCGCTGGTGCTCGAGGATGGCCTGCTGTACCTGCGCCGGTACCGCGAATACGAACAGCGCCTGGCGTTGCGCCTGCAGGCGCTGGTGTCCGCATCGAGCGCGCTACCCGAAGCAACGGTCGATGCATTGACGCCGCTGTTCACCACGCTGTTTCCCGACGCGCGCGACGGCGACCGCCAGGCACGTGCCGCCGCGCTCGCTTTGCAACACCATCTGCTGCTGGTCACTGGCGGACCCGGCACCGGCAAGACCACGACCATCGCGCGCGTGTTGTTGTTGCTGCTCGCGCAGGCGCGCGGGGACAACAAGCCCGTGCCGCGCATCGCACTGGCGGCGCCCACCGGCCGCGCCGCCGACCGCATGGCCGAAAGCCTGCGCCATGCGCTGGCGGCATTGCGCGCGGATGGCGCAGTCGACGCTACGTTGTGCGACGCATTACCGGGTGAGGCGCGCACGCTGCATCGCCTGCTCGGCACGATCCCCGACAGTCCGCGCTTCCGCCACGACGCGCAGTCACCCTTGCCACTGGACGTGGTCGTCGTCGATGAAGCCTCGATGGTCGACTTGCCGCTGATGTGCAAGCTCGTCGAAGCCGTGGCCGACGGCGCGCGCCTGATCCTGCTCGGCGATCGCGACCAGTTGCCGTCGGTCGAGGCCGGTGATGTGCTGGCGGCGATCGACGATGCCGCCGGCGGCGACAGGCCACTGCCACAGGCGCTTGCTGGCTGGTTTGGCGATGCGGAAACCGCGCGCGTGATCAGCGGCAGCGCCGCCGCTGCTGCGACGAACACGCTCGCCGGACACCGCGTGCATCTGCTGCGCGGCTACCGGCAGTCGGCGGGACTGCAACTGGCGGCGCTCGCCACCGCCGTGCGCGACGGCGATGCCGAGACGGCGCTGCTGCTGCTGCGTGGCGGCGAACTGCAGGGCGTGCACTTTCATGAGGACACGCTCGATCCACTCACCGGCGCCGGCCGCGAGGCGCTGCTTGCGCCATGGCGCGCATTGCAGGATTGCAACGAGCCGACGGCCGCGCTCGCGCTTGCGACGCAACTGCGGCTGCTGACCGCGTTGCGCGACGGCCCGCAAGGCGCACGCGGGCTCAATGCGCGCATCGAGGAACTGCTCGCCGGCAACCAGCACGAGACCTACTTCCATGGGCGCCTGCTGCTGGTCTCGGAAAACAGCTATCGGCATGGCCTGTTCAACGGCGACGTTGGCGTCTGCCTGCGCGCGCCGGGCGGCGGCACGTTGGCGTGGTTCGCCGGCGGCGCGGAGGGCCTGCGGCATTTCCATCCGCAGGCGTTGCCTGCGCATGCCGGAGCATTCGCGATGACCGTGCACAAGGCGCAGGGTTCGGAATTCAACCACGTGTGGCTGCTGCTGCCGCGACAGGACGCACGCACGCTGTCGCGCGAACTGCTGTACACCGCCATCACCCGTGCCCAGCGCGAACTGCATCTGTGCGCAAGTGAAGCCGTGCTGCGCGCCGCGCTGTCACGTCATGCCTTGCGCGTATCGGGTTTGCGTCGTCGGCTGACGTTGCGCCTGGGCTGAATCGTTCAGCAGTTTGTCGTGCGCATGCGATGAACGAAGGCAAAACATTCTGCTGTCGTGACTGATGACGCCGTGCAACTTCACGAGCCTGCAACGGCGGGTTGCCTATGGTGCACGCACTGACGCCGCGGGCTTCCGACGGCGCGGTCCCCATACAGGAGATGCACGATGAGCGACATCAAAAAGGACCACAGCATTGGTGAAGGCGCGGGTACGGTCGCCGGCTTGGTGACGGGAGCCGCGGTTGGTTCCGCGGTTGGTCCGATCGGTACCGTGGTCGGTGCAGTGGTCGGTGGCGTGCTTGGTGCCAAAGCCGGCGGCGGGATCGCCGAAGCGGTGAATCCGACCGAGTACAACAAGCATTTCGAATCCTCCTATCGTGACGCGCCGTACTATTCGGCAGGCCGCGAATGGAAGGACTACGAGCCGGCGTACAAGTACGGCTATGACACTTACGGCCAGTACCGCGGCCAGCGCTTCGAGGATGTGGAGTCGAAGCTGGAACGCGACTGGAATTCGACCAAGGCCGAGTCGCGCCTGGGTTGGGCCGAAGCCAAGGGCGCAGTGCGCGACGGTTGGCATCACATCGAGCGCGCCATCCCGGGCGATGCGGATCGCGACGGCCGCTGATGCCGGGATGCACCGCTGACGCATGAAACGCTCCTGCCCAGCACAGGGTAGAGCGCGATCGACTCTCTCTACGGGCTGCCGCAAGCAGCCCGTTTTTTTGTGCGCGCATCGTGCGGTGCCGTAACGGTGGCAGCGCGGGTTTCGCGTTGGCAGTCGTGTGTTCACCAGCCATGAACGCCTGCGGTCGTAGCGTCAGACCGCTCCCCCGTGAGGCGATGTCATGAGCACGCTGAAAAAGGACCACATCCTCGGAGCCGGCACCGCTGCGCTCGCCGGCGGCGCCGCTGGCGCGGCGATCGGCGCGGTGATCGCCGGTCCGGCCGGACTCGCCATCGGGGCGGCTGCTGGTGGCGCGCTCGGCGCAGTCGTCGGCAATCGCGCCTCCGAGGCCGCGGACACCCGCCATGACCTCGGCCATTTCCAGCAGATCTTCCACACCATGCCGTACTACGTCGCCGGCACCGACTGGCACGACTACGCACCGGCCTACCGCTACGGCCTGGAGAGTTTCGAGCAGCATCGCGGACGCACGCTGGCCGAGGTCGAGTCGCAGCTGCAGGGGGGCTGGGAGGCGGCGGCGCGGTTTGGTTCGCGCCTGCAGTGGCGGCAGGCACGACCGGCGGTGCAGCACGCCTGGCAATCGCTGGACGATGCGTTGCGTGGCCGGTCGATTCCGACCACGGATCCAGGTTGAAGATCCAGGTTGAAGATCCAGGTTGAAGATCGAGGTTGAAGATCGAGGTTGAAGATCGAGGGATAAGGCGACGCTGGCTTTGCACATCCCGTGCAGGCGCCGGTGGTGGCGCTGCAGTAGGATGCCCCGCCCACCCCCATGGACGCTGCCATGCACGAAGCTCCCCAGCCCGATGACCGCGCGCCCGATGACCGCGTGGACCGCGCAGCCGCCGAGGACGCCGTACGCACCCTGCTGCGCTGGGCCGGCGAGGACCCCACGCGCGAAGGTCTGCTCGACACGCCCAAGCGCGTGGTCAACGCCTATCGCGACTGGTATAGCGGTTACGGCCAGGATCCGCGCGAATACCTTGCGCGTACCTTCCAGGAGGTCGCCGGCTACGACGAGCTGATCGTGCTGCGCGACATCGAATTCGAAAGCCATTGCGAACACCACATGGCGCCGATCATCGGCAAGGCGCACGTCGGCTATCTACCCGACGGCAAGGTCGTCGGCATCAGCAAGCTGGCGCGCGTGGTCGAAACCTAGGCGCGCCGCTTCCAGGTGCAGGAGAAGATGACCGCGCAGATCGCCGACTGCATCGCCGACGTGCTGCAGCCGCTCGGCGTCGGCGTCGTCATCGAAGGCGCACACGAATGCATGACCACGCGCGGGGTACATAAGCGCGGCGTCAGCATGATCACCTCGAAGATGCTCGGCAGCTTCCGCGACGATGCGCGCACGCGCGCGGAGTTTTTGCGGTTCATCGACGTCGGACACGGCCGCTGATCGCCCAGGCGGGGACTCATCACGTCGAAATGGCTTCGACCTGTCGACACTGCGCGACGTGAACACTGCCCCGCAGGACATGCTTTCGGACGGCATCCACGACTGCCTGATCATCGGCGCCGGCCCCGCGGGGCTGACCGCGGCCACGTATCTCAGCCGCTATCGACGCGACATCGCCGTGATCGACGCCGGGCACAGCCGCGCACGCTGGATTCCGAGCAGCCACAACTGCCCGGGCTTTCCGTTCGGGGTCGCCGGCCCCGCGTTGTTGCACAAGCTGCGCGAACAGGCTGAAGGCTACGGCGCTGTCATCACCCCGGGGCGCGTGGTTGAACTGCAGCGCGAAGCAGCCGACGGTTTTGTCGCCCGCGACGCCGCCGGGCAGCAATGGCGCGCGCGGCTGGTGCTGCTCGCCAGCGGCATCGTCGATCGCATGCCGCAGTTCGAAGGTGGCGAACAAGCGCGCGAAGCCGCGATCGCCGCCGGCGTGTTGCGGGTATGCGCGGTCTGCGACGGATATGAAGCCACCGATGACCGTCTTGCCGTCCTCGCGCCTGCCGATGAAGCGATCCGGCATGCGCTGTTCCTGCGCACCTATTCGCGCCGGGTCGACGCGATCTGCTCGGTACCCGGCGAGCCATCGCCGGAGTGCGCGTCACTCGCACGCGCGGCCGGGGTTACGTTGCGGCCGCCGCCGCTGCGCCTGCGTCACGCCGCCAAGGAGTGCATCGTCGATTTCGTCGATGGCACACGCCGTTACGACAGCCTGTATCCGGTGCTCGGCGGCGTCGCGCAATCCCAGCTCGCCGCGGCGCTGGGCGCGCGCCTGGACGACAACCGCGAGCTGATCGTCGACCCCGATCAGCAGACCAGCGTCGACGGCCTGTACGCGATCGGTGACCTCGTCAGCGCGCTCAACCAGATCAGCGTCGCCGTTGGCCACGCCGCAATCGCGGCGACGGCCATCCACCATCGGCTACCGCGCAATTTCCGCGAAGACGACCAGCGCCCGCCCCCGTCGCCGGAACGCTTGCCGTAGCCGCAGCCCTCCGCGCCCTGCGTGATGCTCCCGCCTGCGCCGCAGGCCGCGGCGAGACCCTCGCGTACAATGCCGGCTGTTGAACGACCTGTCCGAATCCTTCGTGAAAACCCAGCTCCGCGCCCGGATCAGCACGCTGATCGAACAGGGCATCGACGCCATGCGCGCCCGTGGCCTGGTACCCGCCGACCTCGTGTCGCCGGCCTTCGTGGTCGAGCGCCCGAAGGAGCGCAGCCATGGCGATTTTTCCAGCAACGTGGCGATGCTGCTGGCGCAATTGGCTGGCACGAGCGGGGCCAGGTCCAACCCGCGCGCGATCGCGCAGGCCCTGCTCGAGGCGCTGCCAGCCGACGCGGAGATCGCGGCGGTCGAGATCGCCGGCCCCGGCTTCCTGAATTTCCGGCTCGCGCCCGTCGCCTGGCAACACCAGCTGCGCGAGATCCAGCAGCACGGCGACGCATACGGTCACAACGATTCCGGCCAGGGCCACCGCGCCGGTGTCGAATACGTGTCGGCCAATCCCACCGGCCCGCTGCATGTCGGCCACGGCCGCGCCGCGGTGATCGGCGACTGCATCGCGCGCGTGCTCGCCGCCAATGGCTGGGACGTGGTCCGCGAGTTCTACTACAACGATGCCGGCGCGCAGATCGACAAGCTGGCCAAGTCGGTGCAGGCGCGAGCGCTCGGCATCGATCCGGACGCTCCCGGCTGGCCCGAGGACGGCTATCGCGGCGACTACATCCTCGACGTCGCCCACGCGTACCTGCGTGGCGAGACGGTGGAGTTCGAGGATCATGCGGTGACCGCGGCAAGAAATTCGGACGACCTCGACGCGATCCGCCAGTTTGCTGTCGCCTATCTGCGCCGCGAGCAGAACGCCGATCTCGCCGCCTATGGGGTCGGTTTCGATGTGTATTTCCTGGAATCGGCGCTGTACGCCGGGCACAAGGTCGAGGAGACCGTGCGCGAGCTGATCGCGCACGGGCATACCTACGAGGAAGGCGGCGCGCTGTGGTTGCGCAGCACAGACTTCGGCGACGACAAGGACCGGGTGATGCGCAAGTCCGACGGGTCGTACACCTACTTCGTCCCCGACGTCGCCTATCACCTGTCGAAATGGCAGCGCGGTTACGAGCGCGCGATCACCGAGCTCGGCGCCGACCACCATGGCTCGCTTGCGCGCGTGCGCGCCGGCCTGCAGGCGCTCGACGCCGGCATTCCGCCGGGCTGGCCGGAGTACGTGCTGCACCAGATGGTGACGGTGATGCGCGGTGGCGAGGAAGTGAAGCTGTCCAAGCGAGCCGGCAGCTATCTCACCCTGCGCGACCTGGTCGAGGAAGCCGGACGCGATGCGACGCGCTGGTTCCTGCTGGCGCGCAAGCCGGATTCGCAGCTGATCTTCGACATCGATCTCGCCCGTTCGCAGTCGCTCGACAATCCGGTCTATTACGTGCAGCTCTCGCACGCGCGCATCTGCGGCTTGTGGCGGCAGCTGCAGGAGCGCGGGCTGGGATTCGATGCCGACAACGGCCTGGCGCAACCACTGGACCTCGATGGCGATTCTTCCGCCAGCCGCGCCACCCGCAACCTGCTCACCGAGCTGGCGCGTTATCCGGATGTCGTCGCCGCGGCCGGCGCGCAACTCGAACCGCATCTGGTCACGGCGTACCTGCATGAGCTCGCGCAGGCGTTCCAGTCGTACTACAACGATCACCAGTTCCTGGTCGACGATGCCGACCTGCGCGATGCGCGGCTGGCGCTGGCGCAGGCGACACGACAGGTCCTGTCCAATGGACTGCAACTGATAGGCGTCACGGCGCCGGAGGCGATGTAAGTGGCGGCAAAACGTGGCAAGTCGCAGGCGCGACGCAACCAGGGCAACAGCGGCGGCCTGCCCGGCTGGGCGTGGCTGGTGCTGGGCATCGCATTGACGATCGTGGTGGTGCTGGTCGCGCCCAAATTCCTCAAGTCCGGCGCCAGCGACGGCTTCTTCCGGCCCAAGCCCAATCCCGATGCACAACCGGCTGCGGCCAGTGGCGGTGCGGATGAAGACACGACTGCACCGGACGGCGCGGCGGTGGCGAGCGCGCCCAAGCCGCCGGATAAACCCAAACCGGCCAAGTACGATTTCTACACGATGCTGCCCGGCAATGAAGTGGTGATGTCGGACGCCGAGCTCGCGGCCACTGCGCGCGAGGAAGCGACGCGGCAGGCCAAGGCACAAAAAACCGCGGCCACGACGGATGCGGCGAAGGGCGCTGTCGTTCCCGGCAGTGCCGGCGACAACGCTGCAGTGGCCGTCGCCGTGCAACCTGGCAGCATCACGCCAGCGACCACGACCGCTGCTGCAACCACGTCCGCTGCAACCCAGAGCCCTGCAATCACCACGGACAGCACGATCCGGCCGGCCAGGGAGGCGCCGTACATCCTGCAAGCCGGCGCCTTCGGTGCCTCCGGCGATGCCGAGTCGGTCAAGGCCAAGGTCGCGCTGCTCGGCCTCAGCGCCCGGGTCGAATCCGCCGCGATCAAGGGCAAGACCGTGTATCGGGTGCGCATGGGGCCGTACGCGACCGCGTCGGAATTGTCGGAGGCCAAGCGCAAGCTTGCCAGTGGCGGTTTGCCTGCGCTGGCGATCAAGGCGAAATAGCCCGCGATTGGTGTACATGGGCGCGCGGCGGCGCGTTGGAGCTCCGTCGTTGCCGAAGACAGTCGCGGCGCGGCGCTGGCGATCAAGGCAAAGTGACCCACGGGGGGTGTGCGCAGCGCGCGGCGGTGCGTTGCCGAAACAGGGCGCGGTCGCCGCGGTTGAGACGGGCTTGACCGATACTGCGGGTCACCGGAGTGCGCCCCATGCCGATCGTTCCATGCCGATAGAAGCCGCCCTGATCAAACCTGTTGTCGATGCCCTGATGGGCCTGTTCCGGCAGGGCAAGGATCGGCAGCTCAAACACAACGCCGAGGCTGCGTTGCGCGAGGCGATCCGCGAGTTGCTGCTGGCCAATCCCGACGAGAACAAGGCCGCCGCGCGCATCGCTATCGCCAAGGCCGCCGGCATCCTGTCCGAGGACGTGATGCTGGCCGAGGACATGCTCAAGCAACATCGCGCCACCAAGGCCCGGACGCGGGGCAAGAGCGGCAGCAGCAAGGCGCGCAAGACTGCCAGCAAGACTACGGACGGCAAGTCCGAAAGTGCGGACAAGATGGTCGCGAAAAAGGGCAAAGCATTGGCGAAGAAGTCCTGAGACCGTTTTTTGATCGTCACCCCGGTGAAAGTCGGGATACGGATTTGCGAACCGTTGAAAACTGGATTCCGTCTTGCGGCGGACGAGCTGATTCAGGCATTCCCGAGCCGGCATTCCGATAAAACATTTTCGATGGTGGGCTGTCTGCGGGAGAGAGCTCATCTGCTGTTTCAGCAGTCGCATCTGACTACTACTAAACATCGGTGGGCTCCACGGGTCACCGCCACTAGAATCGTGCCATGACAAAAACCGCATTCATCACCGGCGCAACCTCCGGCTTCGGCAAGGCCGCTGCCAAACGCTTCGTCGACGCCGGATGGCGCGTCGTCGCCACCGGCCGGCGTGCCGACCGCCTGCAGTCGCTGGTGGAGGACTTCGGCGCACGCGTGCATGTTGCGGCCTTCGACATCCGCGATGCCGACGCGATGCAGGCAGCGCTGGACGCACTCCCGGAAGGCTTTCGCGGCATCGACTTGCTGCTCAACAACGCCGGCCTCGCGCAGGGCACCGCGCCGGCGCAGCGCGCCAGCCTGGATGACTGGCGCACGATGATCGACACCAACATCACCGCGCTGGTGACGCTGACCCGGCGCCTGCTGCCGACCTTGATCGAACGCTGTGGCGCGATCATCAACATCAGCTCGACCGCGGCGACCTACCCCTACGCCGGTGGCAATGTCTATGGCGGCAGCAAGGCATTCGTCAGCCAGTTCTCGCTGGGCCTGCGCGCCGACCTGCACGGCACCGGCGTGCGCGTGACCGCGCTGGAACCGGGCATGGCGGAAACCGAATTCACCCTGGTGCGCACCCACGGCGACCAGGCCGCGTCCGACGCGCTGTACCACGGCGCGCAACCGATGACCGCGGCCGACGTCGCCGAAACCATCTTCTGGATCGCGACGCTGCCGCCGCACCTCAATGTCAACCGGCTGGAATTGATGCCGACCAGCCAGTCGTTTGCGGGATTCCAGATCCACCGCGAGCAATGACCTGCGGCTAGGTTGCCGGAGCCGACAACTCCGGGGTCGGCCGCGCGGCCAGTGCGCGCTCGCGCAGCCTCAAGAACGGGCGTTCCACCAGGTAATGCAGCAGCGCGGCGCCGGTCAGGCTTGCGGCGGCAAACGCCGCGAACGCGACCAGCCCGCGACCGGCCAGCGCTCCAGCAAACGCGACATCGACCATGTGGAACACGGCCTTGTGGGTCAGATACAGGCTGTAGGAAATCGCCGCCAGCCAACCCGCACCGGGCATTCGCCAACGCCCGATCCAGCTGCCGCGCTGCGCGCCGGCGAACACCAGGAATGCGAGCCCCAGCGATAGCACCGGCCAGCCGATCGAATTACCAAGCAGACCCGTGCGCTCGCGGAACAACCAGATAGCCAAGCCCAGCGTCGCCAGTCCCAACAACAATGCGACGTTCGCGCGCGACGCGGCGCGCGCCCACAACTGCGGTCGGAAGGTCTTGAGCGTCGCCAGCACTACGCCGGCCAGCAGGCCATCGAGCCGGCACCATGTGGGGTAATAGATATCCTCGATGAACCAGTTGCGTTGCGGCTGCAGGGCCGTGTCATGCAGCCAGAGTGCGCTACGCAACG
>JANMAO010000198.1:0-3501 GCA_031359875.1 Lysobacter sp. | reverse complement strand
GCGGCGATGAACGTCGAGCTGCGGGCGCTGTTGGCCGATGCCACCCAATGCGGCACGTACTTCGTCGATGCGCGCGATCGCGAGGCGATGGCGGCGGCGGCGACATCGCTGGACCTGGCGTTGGTCGCGATCGATCTGGCGGAGTGTCGGGAGAAGGCCGTGGCACTCGACCGGTTTGCGCAAGCGTTACGGTTTCCCGACTGGTTCGGCGGGAATTGGGATGCGCTGGCCGATTGCCTGGGCGATCTGTCCTGGTGGCCGGCGGACGGTTACGTGCTGCTGCTGGATCACGCCGACGATTGGCGCGACGCGGCGCGCGCGGATTTCGATATTGCCATCGACATCCTCAATGCGGCGGCGAGCGCTTGGGCGCAACAGCGCAAGCCGTTCTGGGCGTTGATGCCCTTGCCGGCAGCGGTTTTGGCGACGATCGAGGGGTAGCGCGACGCGGTGCCATCTGTTCAGACGCTTGCCGGAACGCCTTCCAGCAGCCGTGCCGCCAGAGCCCCGTCCCCTGCCGCCAGCAGTTGCCGCGGATCCAGTTCGAAGTGGGTGCGCACCATCATTTCGCCAATGCACCACTCGCGCTCCTCGTCGGTGAACACGCGCAGTCCCTGGCTGACGCGCTGCAATTCGTCGGCCGTCGGCGCGATCGCGTCGGGATCCTCGGGGCGCGTTTTCGGCAACCCGCCGCCACGGTTGGCGACGTCGAGCAAAAGCTGCAGGCGCCGTTGCGCGCGCTCGGCCGCGCTGCCATTCGCGTCGGCGCCGTCCAGGGCGATGGCGGCTGCCAGCATCGCGTGGATGGCGGCAAGCTCGGCCTGCGATGCATCGGTGCTGGCCTGCGCGGTACGCAGCTGGGCCTGGACCTGGAGGATTTCGACGCCGGGGTCGACCAGCGTGTCGGCCTGCAAGCGCGCGCGGACCCGGTCACCGAGTTCGGCATGCAGTTCCGGGTGGGTAAAGCTGAGCTCGCGCGCAGCCTGCTGCCAAGCATAGGCCACCTGTTGCGCGGCGAACGTCAGCGGTTGGGCGACGGTGGTCGGACGCTCGCCGGTGCCCATGCTGCGGATGGCCTGGTCCAGGCGGGTCTGCAGCGGGCCATCCTGGAACGCAGGATCGGCCCGACGCAAGGCGGCGCGGCAGTCCAGCAACAGGTTACGCAGGTCGTTCATGAGCCCCCCGGTTCACGACAGTAGCGCATTAGGCCACGGGATGTGCCCGCTTGTCCGTGCGGTGTGCCTGCTTGAGGAAACGCAGCGCCGCGGCCTCCCACTGGCGTTCGCCACGCGCCGCGGCTCCCGCGCGTTGCACGCGACCGTCGCGCCAGCCGGCGAACACGGCTGGATCGATATAGGACTTGCGGCACACCGCCGGAGTGTTGCCGAGCGCGTGCGCGACTTCCTTGATCACGGCGTTTTGCAATCCGGCCAGCGCGCGTTCGCTGGCCGGATTGCCGTCGGCCTGGTAGGGCAGCGTGGTGCGCGCGAAACGCTGGAACGCGGCGAGGGTGCCACCCCAGGTGCGAAAATCCTTGGCGGTGAATTCCGCGCCCGTCGCCTCGCGCAGGTAGTCGTTGATCGCGCCGGAGTCGACCGGCACCACGTTACCGTCGTCATCGTGGTACTGGAACAACGCCTGTCCCGGTAATTGCTGGCAACGGCGCACCAGCCGCACCAGTCTCGCGTCGTCGAGCACGATGTCGTGCTCCTGGCCGCCCTTGCCGCGAAAGCGAAAGCGTGCGCGACCGCCGCGCACGAACGCGACATGGCGGTTGTGCAGCGTGGTCAGGCCGTAGGAGCGGTTGCTGCGCGCGTATTCGGTATTGCCGACCCGGATCATCGTGTCGGCCAGCACCGAGATCACGATCGCCAGCACCTTGTCGCGCGGAAAGCCGCTCGTCTTGAGGTCACGATGCAGGCGCCGACGCAGCCGCGGCAACGATGCTGCGAAGGTCACCACACGGTCGAACTTGCCGTCGCCGCGCACGGCATTCCATTGCGCGTGATAGCGATATTGCTTGCGTCCGCGCGCGTCGCGACCGCTGGCCTGCAAATGGCCGCGGGGCTGCGGGCAGATCCAGATGTCGCTCCATGCCGGCGGGATCGCCAGCGTGCGGATGCGCTGCAGCGTCGCCGCGTCGCGCAGTGCACTGCCGTCGACGTGGCGGTAGCTGAAGCCATCGCCGGCGCGCACGCGTCGCAGTCCAGGGGCGAGATCGCTGACGTAGCGCAGGCCGGCGTCGCTGGCCGCCTGCGCGGCGGCAACGTTCGCGGTCGTCTCTGGTGAGGTGTGGGTGTCGGGGCGCATGCCCGCGAGCATTGCGGCGGCCATGTCAACGTTGCGCAACGATTCACCGGTCCTTCGCACCCACTACGGATGATCCGTCTGCCCGGCCTCGGATTGCAGACAAGGATCGCCATGCAAGCGCAGCGAGCTCGAGAAGCAATACCAGACACGCAGACGCGCGAACAACGATTGAACGACGGCGGTGTCAGCGCTGAAAGGCCGCGGCTGCGGATGGTGCTGTTTGACGCCGATGGCGACGATCGCGCGATCGAGGCCGATGCGATCGACCCGGCGACATTGTCCGAACGCCAGCTGTTGTGGATCGACGTCGAGGACGATGGCGGCCCGGACGCCGACGCGCTGCTGATGCAACTGGCACAGCAGCTCGGTCTCGGCGATGCCGCGGCGCAGTTGCTAAAAGACCTGGGTGACGATACCCGACTGCAGAACGTCGGCGACTGGTTCCTGGCGCAGGTGGTGGCGGTGGAGCATCCGGGCCAGTTGCGCTTCGAAGGCCGGGGACTGGCGATCGTGTGCGGCCGCAACTTCGTCGTCAGCCTGCATCGCGGGCCGCTGGCGTTCATCGATCACCTGCGCGACCGCGAGCATGCCGACACCCATATCGGCAGCCTGAGCGCCGAGAGTTTCACGGCCTCGCTCCTTGGCTGGGTGGTGGAAAGCTACCTGCACGCCGTTTCGGACTTCGAGGCGGCGGTCGACCGGCTCGAGGTCACGCTGCTGGCCAGCAAGGTTCAGCGCGAATGCCTGCCCGAACTGGCCCAGCTGCGCCGTGGCGCCTCGCACCTGCGGCGGATGCTGGCGCCGCACCGGCATGTGTTCGGTGCGCTGGCGCGACCGGACTTCCGCCCGGACGACGATGGCGTCGCTGACAAGCATTTCCGCGTCCTGGAGCAGCGTTATGAGCGCGCGATGGATGCGGTCGAAAGCACGCGCGACCTGGTGGTCGGCAGCTTCGAGCTTTTCACCACGCGCACCGCGCAGCGCACCAACGACACCATGCGCGTGCTGACCTTCTTCACCGCCCTGCTTGGCTCGTTGGCGGTGATCGCCGGCGTGCTGGGGATGAACTTCACGGTGGCGTTCTTCCAGAGCGGCGCGCAGGGATTCTGGATCGCGATCGGGTCGATGGCCGCCATCGTGGTGCTGGCGACCGCATTCGCGCGCTGGCGGCGCTGGTTCTAATAGCCTTTT
>JANMAO010000195.1:0-2606 GCA_031359875.1 Lysobacter sp. | reverse complement strand
CATCCACGCCAGCAGCACCCACCACAGGTGATCGAAGGCGGTGTACATGAACAGGCTGCTGGTGAGCAGCGAGAACGGCGTCGCCGCGACCGCGAGTGCCGCCAGCAGTTGCGCACCGCGTCGGCCGCCGAGTTCGCGTGCAATCAAACCGGCGAACACCATCGCCGCGCATTGCGCCAGCGCCGAAAAAAAGCGGAAGCCGGCCAGCGAGGTACCGAACAGCGCCAGTTCGACTCGGCCCAGTGCGGGCGTCAGCGGCGGATAGGCGATATAGCCCCACGCCAGGTGGCGCGCGTCGTCGAGCACGGCCAGTTCGTCGCGATGGAACCCGTACCGGCCATTGAGCAGGACATGCAGCAGCAGCCGTGCTGCCGCGAAAGCCAGGAGCAGCCACAACGTACGGCGCTGGCTTGCATCGATCGGTGTTTGCATGAGGTAGCCCATCGAATGGTCGCGATAGTAGGCAGAGGCCGACGCGATCATGCAAGCGGGGCACGTGCTGCCGGTTTGAAAGCGGCGCCAAGGCCCCGGACAATGCATGTCCTGACTCCGGAAGCACGCCGATGCCAATCCTCCGCATGACCGACCTCGACCTCGCCGGCAAGCGCGTGCTGATCCGCGAGGACCTCAACGTGCCGGTCGAACAAATCGACGGGCAGCCGGCGCGCATCACGTCCGAACAGCGAATCACTGCGGCATTGCCGACGCTGAAGCGGGTGCTGGCGCAGGGCGCAGCGGTGATGGTGATGTCGCATCTCGGCCGCCCAAAGGAAGGTGTGTGGAGCGAAGCGGATTCGCTGGCGCCGGTGGCGCGGCGGCTGTCCGATCTGCTCGGTCGCGATGTCCCGCTGGTGCGCGACTACCGTGATGGCGTCGACGTGCAACCGGGGCAACTGGTGCTGCTCGAAAACTGCCGCATGAATATCGGCGAAAAAAGTGATTCCGAAGCGTTGTCGAAACAATATGCAGCCTTGTGCGATGTGTTCGTCATGGACGCCTTCGGCACCGCCCATCGCGCGCAGGCGTCTACCCATGGCGTGATCAAGTTCGCGAAGACCGCCTGCGGTGGCCCGCTGCTGATGGCTGAACTCGATGCGCTCGGCAAGGCGCTCGACAACCCGGCGCGGCCGTTGCTGGCGATCGTCGCCGGCTCCAAGGTCAGCACCAAGCTGGAATTGCTGTCCTCATTGGTCGGCAAGGTCGACCAGCTCATCGTTGGCGGCGGTATTGCCAATACTTTCATTGCGGCCGAAGGCTTCAATGTCGGCAAGTCGCTGGTGGAAATGGACCTGGTCGATACCGCCAGGCAAATCATGCGCGATGCGAAAGCACGTGGTGCCGACATCCCGGTGCCGACCGACGTCGTAGTCGCGCCGCGCTTTGCAGCCGACGCGCCGGCGACGGTCAAGGACGTGGATGCCGTCGACGCCGACGACCTGATCCTCGACATCGGCCCCGCCACCGCGCTGCGCTACGCGGCAATGATCGCGCAGGCCGGCACCGTGGTCTGGAACGGGCCCGTCGGCGTGTTCGAGTTCGACGCCTTTGGCCACGGCACCGAAACACTGGCGCAGGCGATCGCCAGCTCGCATGCGTTCTCCATTGCCGGCGGAGGCGATACGCTCGCGGCGGTCGACAAGTACGGCATCGCCGACAAGGTCAGCTACATCTCCACCGGCGGCGGCGCATTCCTTGAATTCCTCGAAGGCAAGGAATTGCCGGCGGTCACGGCGCTGAAGGCGCGAGGTTGAGCGTAGGGTGCTTTTCGTAGGAGCGACGTAAGTCGCGATACTTTTGGCGCCCGTCGCGACTTACGTCGCTCCTACGAAGAGCGCTTCGCCCAATCGTCCGCCAGCAATCCGAACAACTCGGTATCGCTGACCTCATCGCCGACAAAATAGCGCTGCCGCAGTAGCCCCTCACTGACGAAGCCGAGCCGCTCGAGCATCTTGCGCGAACCCTCGTTGCGCGGATCGATATCGGCCTCAACGCGGTGCAGCGCGAGTGCGCGGAACGCCCAGTCCAGCGCCAGTGTCGCCGCTTCCGCGGCCAAGCCGCGGCCCCAGTGGTCGGAGCGCAGCGCGTAACCAACTTCGGCGCGGCGATGACGCGGCTCGAAACGGAACAGCGTGCAGGTACCGATGACGGCATCGTCGTTACGCGTGGTCAGCATCCAGTTGAGCATGGTGCGTTGCGCGAACGCGTCTTCGATCTCGGCGATCAGGCCTTCGGCTTCGCTGCGCGCCGTCATCGGTGGCCTGCTCCAGTAGCGCATCACGTCCGTGTCGGCGAACAAGGCGAACAGCGCGTCGGCATCGTCAGCGCGCGGGCCGCGCAGGCGCACGCGCTTGCCCTGCAGCTGCGGGAAGGCGGGCAGTTCAGCCAGGGTGGAAGCGATGTCGATGCGCGAGGTCGTGGTCATGAAGTTCACAGTCCTGCCGTCTACCGACATGGCCCGGTTATGTGGCTGTGCTAGCGTGGGCCGAGGAGACAGCTTGCCATGAACACCCATCGCCGCCGCACCAAGATCCTTGCCACGCTCGGACCGGCCACCGATCCGCCGGGCATGCTCGATGCACTGCTGCGCGCGGGTGTCGACGTGGTCC
>JANMAO010000194.1:0-2614 GCA_031359875.1 Lysobacter sp. | reverse complement strand
CATCCACGCCAGCAGCACCCACCACAGGTGATCGAAGGCGGTGTACATGAACAGGCTGCTGGTGAGCAGCGAGAACGGCGTCGCCGCGACCGCGAGTGCCGCCAGCAGTTGCGCACCGCGTCGGCCGCCGAGTTCGCGTGCGATCAAACCGGTGAACACCATCGCCGCGCATTGCGCCAGCGCCGAAAAAAAGCGGAAGCCGGCCAGCGAGGTGCCGAACAGCGCCAGTTCGAGTCGGCCCAGCGCGGGCGTCAGCGGCGGATAGGCGACATAGCCCCACGCCAGGTGGCGCGCGTCGTCGAGCACGGCCAGTTCGTCGCGATGGAACCCGTACTGGCCATTAAGCAGGACATGCAGCAGCAGCCGTGCCGCCGCGAAAGCCAGGAGCAGCCACAACGTACGGCGCTGGCTTGCATCGATCGGTGTTTGCATGAAGTAGCCCATCGAAAGGTCGCGATAGTAGGCAGAAGCCAACGCGATCCTGCAAGCGGGGCACGTGCTGCCGGTTTGTAAGCGACGCCCAGGCCCCGGACAATGCAAATCCCGGATCTGGAAGCACCCCTGATGTCCATCCTCCGCATGACCGACCTCGACCTCGCCGGCAAGCGCGTGCTGATCCGCGAGGACCTCAATGTGCCGGTCGAACATGCGGACGGGCAGCCGGCGCGTATCACTTCCGAACAGCGCATCACCGCGGCGTTGCCGACGCTGAAGCGGGCGCTGGCGCAGGGCGCGGCGGTGATGGTGATGTCGCATCTGGGGCGGCCCAGGGAAGGCCTGTGGAGCGAGGCCGATTCGTTGGCGCCGGTCGCCAGACGGCTGGCCGAATTGCTTGGATGCGACGTGCCGCTGTTACGCGATTACCTCGCCGGCGTCGACGTCCAGCCCGGCCAACTGGTGCTGCTCGAGAACTGCCGCATGAATGTCGGCGAGAAGAGCGACGACGCAGCGCTGGCGCAGCACTATGCGGCGCTGTGCGACGTATTCGTGATGGATGCGTTCGGTACCGCCCATCGCGCGCAGGCCTCGACCCATGGCGCCATCAAATTCGCGAAGACCGCTTGCGGTGGTCCGCTGTTGATGGCCGAGCTCGATGCGCTCGGCAAGGCCCTCGACAACCCGGCGCGGCCGCTGCTGGCGATCGTCGCCGGCTCCAAGGTCAGTACCAAACTGGAATTGCTGTCCTCATTGGTCGGCAAGGTCGACCAGCTGATCGTCGGCGGCGGTATTGCCAATACTTTCATTGCGGCCGAAGGCTTCAACGTCGGCAAGTCGCTGGTGGAAATGGACCTGGTCGATACCGCCAGGCAGATCATGCGTGATGCGAAAGCACGTGGCGCCGACATCCCGGTGCCGACCGACGTCGTAGTCGCGCCGCGCTTTGCAGCCGACGCGCCGGCAACCGTCAAGAACGTGGATGCCGTCGACGCCGACGACCTGATCCTCGACATCGGCCCCGCCACCGCGCAGCGCTACGCGGCGATGATCGCGCAGGCCGGCACCGTGGTCTGGAACGGGCCCGTCGGCGTGTTCGAGTTCGACGCCTTTGGCCACGGCACCGAAACACTGGCGCATTCGATCGCAAGCTCGCATGCGTTCTCCATTGCCGGTGGAGGCGATACGCTCGCGGCGGTCGACAAGTACGGCATCGCCGACAAGGTCAGCTACATCTCCACCGGCGGCGGCGCATTCCTTGAATTCCTCGAAGGCAAGGAATTGCCGGCAGTGACGGCGTTGAACGCGCGAGGGTGACTACGCGCTTTTGTAGGAGCGGCTTTAGCCGCGACCCGCGAGCCTGCGTCGAACTTCAGGTCGCGGCTAAAGCCGCTCCTACAGGTTCCTCGCCGACCAATCGTCCGCCAGCAATCCGAACAACTCCGTATCGCTGACCTCGTCGCCAACGAAGTAACGCTGCCGCAATAGCCCTTCGCTGGCGAAGCCCAGCCGTTCCAGCAGCTTGCGCGAACCCTCGTTGCGCGGATCGATATCGGCCTCGACGCGATGCAGCGCGAGTACGCGGAACGCCCAGTCCAGCGCCAGCGTCGCCGCTTCCGCGGCCAGGCCGCGGCCCCAGTGGTCGGAGCGCAGCGCGTAACCGACTTCGGCGCGGCGATGACGCGGCTCGAAGCGGAACAGTGTGCAGGTGCCGATGACGGCATCGTCGTTGCGCATGGTCAGCATCCAGTTGAGCATGGTGCGTTGCGCGAACGCGTCTCCGATCTCGGCGATCAGGCCTTCGGCTTCGCTGCGCGCGGTCATCGGTGGCCGGCTCCAGTAGCGCATCACGTCCGTGTCGGCGAACAAGGCGAACAGTGCGTCGGCATCGTCAGCGCGCGGGCCGCGCAGGCGCACGCGCTTGCCCTGCAGCTGCGGGAAGGCTGGCAGGGCAACCAGGGTGGAAGCGATGTCGATGCGCGGGGTCGCGGTCATGAGGTTCACAGTCCTGCCGTCTACAGACATGGCCCGGATATGCGGCTGTGCTAGCGTGGGCCGAGGAGACAGCTTGCCATGAACACCCATCGCCGCCGCACCAAGATCCTTGCCACGCTCGGACCGGCCACCGATCCGCCGGGCATGCTCGATGCACTGCTGCGCGCGGGTGTCGACGTGGTCC
>JANMAO010000167.1:0-8821 GCA_031359875.1 Lysobacter sp. | reverse complement strand
CGGTGCAAAGCCAGCTAGTGCACCGGCTCCGGCTCGTCCAGGAACATCTGGGTTTCCATCCAGGCGTAGGCGGCTTCCGAGCCTGGCTGGTTGAACAGGACCATCAGCACGACCCATTTCAGATCGTCCAGGTCGAGTTCGTCCTGGTCCAGCGCCATGGCGCGATCCAGCACCAGTTCGCGCTGGCCGGCGTCGAGGATGGCTTGCTGTTCCAGGAACAGCAGGAAGCCACGGCACTCCACATCGAGCTTGTCCAGCTCCGGGCCGAAATAGACGCGAATCGGGCCGTCGGCGCGCGGTACGCCGGCGCTAGGGCGTTGCTCGGCCAAGGCATCCAGCCAGTCGAACGCCTTGTGGATCTCAGCCGGGCTGAAGCCGGCCTGGGTTAATTCATTGAACAGCGGACCGCTGGCGAGCGCAGCGCGATCGCCAATCGGCGGCGCGACGTCTTCGGTGAAATAGTGTTCGAACAGGTACAGCAGCACATCCAGGATGCTCTCTTTCATTTCCCTCGGCCTGCGCCGTGGCGCTGTGGAGAGGAGCGACGCGACCATCGGAGCTCGCACCGGTTGTCGCCGTCGGGCTCCCTGCCCGCCGACGTCGTGGCGCCAGGCCGAAGCCGGGCACCGCCGTCATCCCAACCCCCCGCGATGACGGTTGCGACGCGTCCTGCGTCGCTGCCTTGCCGGCCGATTGCCTGCAAAGGCAGCGGCCGTCAACGCTTGCGGGAATAGCGGCCATGCTCGACTGCAACACGGCCTTCCAGCTCCATGACCAGCAGCATGGAGGACAGTTCCGCGGCCGTCAATCCAGTGCGTGAAACCAACCGATCCATACCGGTTGGGTCATGGCCGAGCGCCTGCCACAAGCACTGGTAGTCAAGGTCGGCCGGTTCCCAGCGCGTTGCGGCGGAGCCCGGCACCGACGGGGACGTCGGGCCGGCCAGGCGCCCGCGCAGGGCTTCGGCGAGATCCGCTGCCAGCGGCCCGATCGCGGCGATCACCTCATGCGCGTTCTCGACCAGCCCGGCGCCGTCGCGGATCAGGCGATGGCAGCCGCGCGCCAGCGGGTTGTGGATCGAGCCCGGCACGGCGAAGACATCGCGCCCGCAGTCGATCGCCATGCGTGCGGTGATCAGTGCGCCGGAGCGTTCGGCGGCCTCGATCACCAGCGTGCCCAGCGCGAGCCCGGCGAGGATACGGTTGCGGCTGGGGAAATGCTCACGTCGCGCCTGGGTGCCGGGGGGATGCTCGCTGACCACCGCGCCGGTCGCGACGATCCGGGCATGCAGGTCGGCGTTGGCGCGCGGGTACGGCACGTCGGGTCCGGTGCCAAGCACGGCGATGGTCTGGCCGCCCGCCGCGAGGGCGCCTGCATGCGCCGCCGTATCAATGCCGGCGGCAAGACCGCTGGTCACCGCCAGGCCCGAGACCGCCAGCGCTTGGGCGAAGTCGAAGGCGTTGTCGCGCCCACCCGCGCTCGGCGAGCGGCTGCCGACCACCGCGACCGACGGGTGCCAGAGGCAGGCGGGATCGCCGGCCACGAACAGCGCCAACGGCGGGCTGGCAATGCGGCGCAGCAGCGCCGGGTAGTCAGGGTCGTGCCAACCGAGCAGGTGGTGGCCGGGTGCGGCCAGCCATGCACGGCTGCACGCCAGCGCGGCGGCATCGGGCTGCTGCAGGGCCTCGACCTGAGCCTCGTCCAGGGCGTGGCTGCGCCAATTGCGCGCTCCGGCCGCGAGTGCGGCACCCGGCGCGGCGTGGGTGTCCAGCAGGCGTCGACGGGAGGCCACGCTGCCGCCGGCCGCGAGCAGGACCAGCAGGGCGTCATCGTCGGCGTCAATTGCGATTCCGGTCATCGCCGCCAGCGTAGGGCGGAAACGACGACGGCGCCCTCAGGCGCCGTCGTGCATTGGTGTCAGGCTTTTCCTGACGGCATCAACCGTGCCTGCTCAGTAAGGCGCATCCGGATGCTTGAGCTCGTAGCCGACGCGGCTGGGCTTGATGCTGTCCATCACCAGCCCGTAGCTGACCTTGTCAAAGGTACGGAACACCATCACGTGGCCGGCGAATTCGTCCGGCAGGCGCACCTTGGCGCTGTCCGCGATTGAGTCTTCGGTACGCTCGGCGCCGTAGACGACCTTGTCGGTCACACTGCTGCCCACCCGCCAGATCGAGAACACGGTGCCGTTGTCGACGCCTTCGCGTGCGCCAACCGAGAGCGCCACCACGTCATGCGGGCCGCCGCTGGTCAGCATGTCGGCCACCGCCAGGATGCGGGCACGGCCGTACTTCAGCTGCTGCCTGGGTGGATGCGGGAAGAACTGCAGGTCGTAGGGCTGCGCGTCGACCGGGATCAGGCGATCGCCAACGCGGACCTCGCGGCCCTCTTCATCCAGCAGCAGGGTGCTGGCCTGGATGCCGCCGACTTCGCCGCGGGTGACGGTGCCGACGTTGACCTGCATCAACTCGTAGCCGAGCAACTCCTGGCCGTTGTGAGGAGTCAGGGTGTCGGTCCAGAAGTTCTCGGAATCGATCACGCGACGGCCGCGGAAATCGAGGTCGTCCTTGTGGAACAGGTCGCAGCAACGGATGCGATCCAGCCGTGTATAGCGCTCGGTCGGCCGCACCACGGCATAGCGTTGCCCCGGTTGCGCGCCGGCGAGGCGAATGTAGGCGACCTGGCCGCGGCTGCTGCGCAGGCGATCGCCCTCGAGCCCGACCACGTACGGCAGCTGCTCGAATTGGTTGACCACGCGCAGGTTCTTCAGGAACGGCTCGACCTGGGCCAACGGGATCGCGTTGATCGGCGCGCCGACACGCGGGCCCGGCTGCAGGCCCAGGCGATCCAGATACGCCAGGCTGAGCACGTCGCCCGGATAGATCAGGTGCGGATTCCGGATCTGCGGATTGGCCTGCCAGATTTCCGGCCATAGCCATGGCCGCTTGAGGAAGCGCCCGGCGATGTCCCACAGCGTGTCGCCTCGCTGGACGACATAGGTGTCCGGGTGGTCGCCGCGCATTTCAACGGCGGCGGCATAGGTCGCGACGGTCAGCAACGCGACGGCGGCGATCTTGAGAAAGACCCTGGCCTTGCGATGCCCCTTCGACGCGCGCTTAAGCATTGCGTCCATCTACCCGTTCCCCTTGAAGATTTCCCCGTGTTGCCGGGCCAATATAGCCCACAAGGGCCGCAACTTGGCAAGCCCGCGGCGGTACAATCGCCCACACCTTTGGTCACACCGCTCGCGGATGTGACCGCCGCCCCCATTTTCCTTGCCATGGCCCAGCTCCCGATCCTCGAATTTCCCGATCCCCGGCTCCGGACCAGGGCGACCCCGGTGGATCCGGCCTGGCTGGCCACGCCGGCGACCCAGCAGTTGCTGGACGACATGTTCGAGACCATGTACGAAGCCCCCGGCATCGGCCTGGCCGCCAGCCAGGTCGACGTGCACCGGCGCTTCATGGTGATCGACGTGTCCGAGGAAAAGAACCAGCCCGTGGTGTTCGTCAATCCGCAGATCACCGCCCGCAGCGGCGAGCAGGTCTACCAGGAAGGCTGCCTGTCGGTGCCCGGGATCTTCGCCGACGTCACCCGCGCCGAGGCGATCACGGTGACCGCGCTGGATCGGCACGGCGCCGCTTTCGAACTGCGCACCGACGGCCTGCTGGCGGTCTGCGTCCAGCACGAGATCGATCACCTCGAAGGCAAACTGTTCGTCGACTACCTCTCGCCGATCAAGCGCGAGATGGTGCGCAAGAAGCTCGCCAAGCAGCGCAAGCAGACGGACGCGGCGTAGCCGCATGGCATTGCGCATAGTGTTTGCCGGCACCCCGGCCTTCGCGGTGCCGTCGCTGCGCGCCGCCGCGCAACAGCACGAAGTCATCGCCGTCTATACCCAGCCCGATCGCCCCGCCGGTCGCGGCCGCGGGCTGCAGGCGTCGCCGGTCAAGCTGGAAGCAACCCTGCGCGGCATCCCGGTGCTGCAACCCGAATCGCTGAAGTCGGCGCTTTCGCGCGATGCCCTGCGTGCGCTCCAGCCCGACCTGATCGTGGTCGTCGCCTACGGCCTGATCCTGCCGCAGGTGATCCTCGACATTCCCGGTTACGGTTGCTGGAACGTGCATGCCTCGCTGCTGCCGCGCTGGCGCGGCGCCGCACCGATCCAGCGCGCGATCGAGGCCGGCGATGCCGGGACCGGCGTGTGCCTGATGCAGATGGAAAAAGGCCTGGATACCGGCCCGGTACTGCTGTCGCAGCGGCTCGCGATTGGCGACAACGAAACCGGCGGGCAGTTGCATGATCGCCTGGCCGAACTCGGTGCGCAGACCCTGGCGGACGGTCTCGGCCTGCTGCGCGCGGGCTTGCGGCCGGTGGCGCAGCAGCAGACCCCGGCTGGGGTCACCTACGCTCACAAGCTCGACAAGACCGAGGCGAAGCTGGACTGGTCGCAGTCGGCGGCGGTGCTGGCGCGCAAGGTGCGTGCGTTCAATCCATGGCCGATGGCCGAGGCGATCCTGGCCGGCGAACGCGTGCGCATCCACGGCGCGATTGCACTCGCGTTGGCGCATGCCGCCATGCCTGGCCAGGTGCTGCACGCGGGGCGCGATGGCATCGATGTCGCCTGTGGCGACGGCGCGTTGCGACTCCGGGTACTGCAGTGCGAAGGCGGCAAGGCGATCACCGCGGCCGACTTCCTCAACGCGCGACCACAACTGCGGACGTGATGAGACTCGCGTCATGAGGTTCGCCGCAATGAGGCTCGCGTCATGAGGCCCGCCCCATGAGCGCACGCGACATGCGTGCGGTCAGCGGGGTCACGTCGCGCGTCACCGCCACGCGCGTGCTCGACGCGGTCTTGCAGCGGGGCCGCTCGCTGCGGAGCGAACTGGCGACGGCGCTGCCGCCGCTGGCCGATCCGCGCGATCGCGCCCTGGTCGAGGCGATCGTGTTCGCCGCCTTGCGTCAGCGCGCGCGCTACGACGCCGCGCTCGCGGCGTGGATGCCCAAGCCGCTGGGTCAGCGCGATGCCTCGCTGCGCGCGCTGCTGCATGTCGGCTTCGCCCAGATCGATGCACTCGGACTGCCGGCGCATGCCGCGGTGGCATCGACGGTCGAGGCGACCCGTGCACTGGGTCGCGCGCACCAGGCCGGACTGGTCAATGCGCTGCTGCGGCGCGCACTGCGCGATGGATTTCCACCAGGCGATGCGAGCGCGACCTGGCCCGCGTGGCTGTTGCAACAGGTGCGCCGGGATTGGCCCGACGACGCCGATGCGATCGTGCAGGCCAGCGCACAACCCGGGCCGTTATGGCTGCGCATCAATGCGCGGCGCAGCTCGGTGGCCGCGATCCACGCGCGCCTGCAGGACAGTCGGATCGAAGCCGCAGCCGACCCGCGCTGCCGCGATGCGCTGCGCATCGACGCGCCGGTGCCGGTGTCGGCACTGCCGGGCTTTGCCGACGGCGCACTCTCGATCCAGGACGGCAGCGCGCAGCTGGTCGCCGACGCGCTGGCGCCTGTCATCGGCGCACGCGTGCTCGACGCCTGCGCCGCGCCCGGCGGCAAGGCTGCACATCTGCTCGAACGCGACGTCTCGCTGCGCCTGATCGCGCTGGACGTCGACGCCGCACGCCTGCACAAGGTGCGCGCGACGCTCGCCCGGCTCGCGGTCGGCGCCACGGCGGACCTGCGCGTGGCCGATGCCGCGGACGTGGCCGCGTGGTGGGACGGCACGCCGTTCGACGCGATCCTGCTCGATGCGCCGTGCAGCGCCACCGGCATCGTCCGCCGCCAGCCCGACATCCTGCTGCATCGGCGCGAATCCGATATCGCCGCACTGGTGCAGACGCAGGCGCGCCTGCTCGATGCGCTGTGGCCGACGCTCGCGCCTGGCGGCACGCTGCTGTACGCGACCTGCTCGATCCTGCGCGCAGAGAACGAGGCGCAGATTGCTGCCTTCCTCGCGCGCACGCCCGACGCGGTGCTGAAACCGCTGGATGCCCGCTTCGGACACGACACCGGTCACGGCCAGCAACGCCTGCCCGGCGAAGACGGCATGGATGGGTTTTTCTATGCGCGGATGGCAAAAAGCGCGAGCGGCTGAACCGGCCACGCCGGGCGGCTTTCCCCGGCTCTCGTATCATCCGCCCATGCTCAAGACTTTCTTGCCCAGATCCCGTGCGGACCGAGACACCTGGCTGTTCTGGACCCTCGCGCTGCTGGTGATCGGAACCGGCCTGGGCCTGCGCGATCCCTGGCCTGCGGACGAGCCGCGGTTCGCGCTCGCCGCCCGGCAGATGGTCGAAAGCGGCCACTGGTTGTTCCCGCATCGCGGCACTGAGTTGTATGCGGACAAGCCGCCGATGCTGATGTGGCTGCAGGCCGCGGCCTACACCCTGATCGGCAACTGGCGGGTCGCGTTCCTGCTGCCGTCGCTGCTGGCCGCGCTCGGCACGCTGTGGTGCGTGGTCGACCTCGGCAAGCGGCTATGGACGCGGCGGGTCGGTCTGTACGCGGGCTGGGCGTTGCTGTTCACCCTGCAATTCATGTACCAGGCGAAGAAGGCGCAGATTGATCCGCTGGTGACGTTCTGGATCACGCTCGCCAACTACGGGCTGCTGCGCCATTTCCTGTCGACGCGCGAGGATCCCGGGCCGGACTGGCGCATGTGGACACTCGGCTGGTTCGCCGCCGGCCTGGGCACGATCACCAAGGGGGTCGGCGTATTGGCGCTGCTGATGCTGCTGCCAGCGCTGTTTGCGACCTTGCGCGGCTGGCGCGACGTGCGCACGCCGTTGCGCGACGCGCGCGTGCTGCTCGGCCCACTCGCCTTCGGGGTTGCGGTCGCGCTCTGGCTGGCGCCGATGCTCATCGCGGCGTTGTCGAATCCCGATCCGATCTACCGCGCCTACCTCGACGACATCCTGTTCCACCAGACCGCCGGTCGTTACGCGAAGTCCTGGGATCATCCGCAGCCGCCGTGGTACTTCCTCGGGATGATGCTGACGATCTGGCTGCCGCCGCTACTGGCGCTGCCGTGGGCGTTGCCGGCATGGAAGCGGCGCCTGCAGCGGCGCGATGCGCGTTACCTGCTGCCGCTGGCGTGGTGGGCATTGATCGTGCTGTTCTTCTCGATCCCCGGCGGCAAGCGCGATGTCTACATCATGCCGGCGCTGCCGATGATGTGCCTCGCATTGGCGCCGTTGTTGCCGGGGATCCTGCGCAAGCCGTGGGCGCAGCGGCTGTTGTTTGCGTTTGGTGCCTGCCTGGCGCTGGGATTGCTCGGCGTCGGCGTCGCGATGTTGTCGGGCGCACCGAAGTTCGAGCAGACGTTGATCGTCGAGCGCGGCCTCAGCTTGACGCAGGCGCACGCCGGGGCATGGCTGCTGATCGCGATCGCGGCGTGGGGTTGCGGCTGCCTGCTGTGGTTCGGGCGTCGGCGCGCGTCCCTCGGCGTGGTGTCGCAATTGGCCGGCCTGTGGGTGTTGTATGGGCTGGTCGCCTATCCGCTGCTCAACGACTCGAGTTCCGCGCGTGGCCTGATGCTGGAAGCGGGCCAGGCCATCGGCGCCGACGCCGAACTGGGCCTGGTCGCATGGAAGGAACAGAACCTGCTGATGGCCGATCGCCCGGCGGTCACTTTCGGCTTCGTGACCCCGTGGCCGCAGCAATTCCAGCGCGCGATCGCCTGGCAGGCGCAGGCGCCGCAGCACCGCTGGCTGATGGTGCAGGGTGTCGCGCTGCCGACCTGCGTGGATCGCGCCCACGGCCGGTCGATCGGGCTGGCCAATCGTCGCGAGTGGTGGCTGTTGCCGACGGTGGCGGTGAGCGCGTGTCCGCACGGCGGATGACACGGGTGACCCGCACAGGCATGCGCGCGCGACAACGCTCGCGCCGGAACCCACGCGGATGACTGCACCGTCCGTTGCCGGAAACCCGCCACTGGTTTCCATCGCGCTGTGCACTTACAACGGCGCCTTGTATCTGCGCGAGCAACTCGATTCGTTGCTCGCCCAACGCGACGTGGCGCTTGAAATCATCGCCGTCGACGACGGCTCGCACGACCAGACCTGCGCGATCCTGCACGACTACGCCGCGCGTGATCCGCGCGTTCGTTATTTCGCCAATGAACGCAATCTCGGACCGACCGCGAGTTTCGAGCGCGCGCTGGCCTTGTGCGGCGGCGACTTCCTCGCGCCTTGCGACCAGGACGACATCTGGCATCCCGACAAGCTGACCAGCTTGCTGGCGGCCATCGGTACCTGCGACGCGGCGTACTGCGATTCGGATTACGTCGATGCCGACGGACATGCGATCGGACATCGCGTTTCCGGGGGGATGGCGATGTTGGACGGAGACAATCCAGTCGCGTTCCTGTTCGCCAATTCGGTGTCGGGTCACGCCATGTTGCTGCGCCGGGACCTGTTCGCGCGGGCCCAACCATTCCCGGCCGCGGCCTACCACGACTGGTGGCTGGCGCTGTGCGCGGCGGGACGCAACGGCATCTGCTACCTGGATCGTCCGCTGGTGCATTTCCGGCGCCACGACACCGCATATTCGCCGATGGGCCAGGCCAGCGATGGCCTGTCGCGCGGCGCGGACGCCAGCCGCGCCTGGCTCGAACAGCGGCATGCACTGATGCGCGCCTATGCGGACAGCGGATTGCGCGACAGCGACATCGCGCGCGCATTCGCCGGCGCATTGCGCGATGCAATCGATTCCGGGCGCAGCGCGGGGCTGATGCGGTTGTTGTGGCGGTACCGGCGCCGGCTGCCGCGCTGGAAAGGCATCCCGCCGCTGGATGCAGTGAAAATGCAGA
>JANMAO010000138.1:0-63526 GCA_031359875.1 Lysobacter sp. | reverse complement strand
GGGGCGGCCGTCAGGCTGACCCGGAGGGACATTCGCGGAGCTACCTAGCCCGACCTGCTCGACGTGCACATGTGCGCATGCACGACGTTCGCACTCTCTAAGTCCCACTCAAGCTTGCAGAATCTAAGCCTTACGAGCCTGCAAAGCAGCAATCCGCTCCTCAATAGGGGGATGCGTAGAAAACAATGCCATCAAACCAGAAGGCTTACCAGTGATTCCCATGGCGGCCACCGACTTGGGCAACTCACCAGGCTCAAGCCCACCAAGACGCTTGAGCGCATTCATCATGGTCTGAGGTTGCCCTAAAAGGCTCGCCGATCCAGCGTCGGCGCGGAATTCGCGATGACGCGAAAACCACATCGCGATCATGCTCGCGAACAGCCCGAACACCATATCCAGCACGAACACGATCGCGTAATAGCCGATCCCGCCGCCGTTGGTGTCTCGGCCGCCGCTCAGGTAGCCGTCGACGACACGGCCGACCACGCGCGCCAGCACGATTACGAACGTGTTGAGCACCCCTTGCAGCAGCGTCATCGTCACCATGTCGCCATTGGCGACGTGACTGACCTCATGACCAAGCACCGCTTCGGCCTCATCACGCTCCATCGCCCGCAGCAGGCCGCTTGAGACCGCGACCAGCGCGTGGTTGCGATTGGCCCCGGTGGCGAACGCATTGATTTCGGGGGCGTCGTAGATCGCGACTTCCGGCATGCCGATGCCCGCGGCCTTGGCCTGTCGCTGCACGGTCGCGAGCAGCCATTGTTCGGCCTCGTTGCGTGGCTTGTCGATCACGTGCGCTCCGGTGGTGCGTTTGGCGATCCACTTGGAGAGCAACAGCGAGATGATCGAGCCGCCGAAGCCGAACAGCGCCGCCATCACCAGCAGGCCGCCGAACTGGTTGGCATTCACGCCAAGCACCGACATCACCACGCTCACCAGTGCCAGCACGGCGAGATTGGTGGCCAGGAATAGTCCGATCCGTTTGAACATCTGCAGTTTCCGAAGACCACGCACCACGCGGGGCTTGATGTCGAAAGTGTGGCAGGACGCAGTTGAATTCAAGGGCAATGGCCACCATCGCCGCCAACGCGCCGACATGTCACGGTCGCTTCACGCCCCTCGCCGACCGGATTGCTGCACTTGGACTCGTTGCTGGCGACGTTCGGCAACTGGTTCTGGCGCGCCGCGTTGGCGGCGAATGGCTGGCGCATCGAAGACCTTGACGCGTGTGGGGACTGGCAGCCGCCGCGGGCGCCTATGGGCACGGGATCGCTCGCGACGCTGCCATCCGCGCCTCCCGCAGAGTCCACACCTCTCCGCAACAACGGGGGCGTAACAGGAGCGCACTAGAATGCGCAGCAAAGCCGCCGTCCGCGGCCATCGGAGGGATTCGACATGAACGCACGCGTCGCACTGGTAACAGGAGGGACGGGCGGCATCGGCACCGCAATCTGCAAGCGGCTTGCCGACGTCGGCCACAACGTCGCCACCAACTACCGTGACGAAGACAAGGCTCGCGAGTGGCAGCAGAAGATGCAGGCCGCCGGCTACAACATCGCGCTGGCGAAGGGCGATGTGTCCTCCCCGGAGGACGGCGAAGCCATCGTGCGCGAGGTCGAGCGCCAACTCGGCCCAGTCGACATCCTCGTCAACAATGCCGGCATCACCCGCGACACCACCTTCCACAAGATGCGACCGGAGCAATGGCACGAGGTCATCAACACCAACCTCGGCTCCGTCTACAACATGACGCGTCCGGTAATCGACGGGATGCGCGCGCGCAAGTGGGGGCGCGTCATCCAGATCAGCTCGATCAACGGCCAGAAAGGCCAGTACGGCCAGGCCAACTACGCCGCGGCCAAGGCGGGCATGCACGGCTTCACGATCTCGCTGGCGCAGGAAAACGCCAAGTTCGGCATCACCGTCAATACGGTCTCGCCGGGTTACATCGGCACCGACATGGTGATGGCGGTGCCCGAAGAAGTCCGCAACAAGATCGTGGCGCAGATTCCGATGGGGCGCCTGGGTTCGCCTGAGGAGATCGCCTACGCAGTTGCTTTCTTCATTCCCGATGAGGCCAGCTGGATCACGGGCGCGAACCTGTCGGCCAATGGTGGGCAATACATGGGTTGGTAATCCGGTGGCGCGGGCTGGGCCTTGCGATGCGACACCCATGACTTGTGACGCTTGACACATGCAGTTGCAAGGTGTCCTGCGCTGCGCCATGCTCGGGTTTCCACCCGGGGGTTCGTCGCATGGCCGCACGTGTCATCAAGAAATATCCCAATCGTCGCCTCTACGACACCGAGATTTCCAGCTACATCACCATCGAGGACGTGCGCCAGCTGATCGTCGAAGGCGAGGCGTTCGAAGTCCGCGATGCCAAGACTGGCGACGACCTGACCCGGCAGGTGCTGCTGCAGATCATCGCCGAGCACGAACAGGATGGAGAGCCGATGCTCTCCACGCAGTTGCTCAGCCAGATCATCCGCTTCTATGGGGACTCCCTGCAGGGCTTCATGGGCAATTACCTGGAGCGCTCGATGCAGTCATTCCTCGAGCAGCAACAGCAGTTCCGGCAGCAGGTCGGCAGCCTGCTGGGGCAAACGCCGTGGACGATGATGAATCAGCTGACCGAGCGCAACCTGGAGGTCTGGAAAGACCTGCAGCAGAATCTGATGGGCGGCATGGGCCGAGCCGCGGGCGTGCAATCGCGCGAGAAGGACACCGACAAATCGCGCGGTTGAAAAGGCGACCGTCGATGGTCGATCACGCCTGAATCCTGCCCTCCCCCGCGCCTTGAACGGGGAGAGCAATTCACCCAGCCCCCTCTATCGAGCGCCGGCTGCCGTCCCCGACGCCTTGCAGAAACGGGTCCGGTACTCAATCGCCTTGGGCATCAACGCCTGCAGGTTCTCGATGCGTTTGCCCGGATTGGGGTGAGTCGACGCGAACTCGGGCTGGCTCTTGCCTCCGCTGGCTTCGCTCATGCGCTGCCATAGCGGAATCGCTTCCTGCGGGTTGTAGCAGGCCGCTGCGGCCAGCATCAGGCCCATCTCGTCGGCCTGCGTCTCCTGTTTGCGGGCGTACGGCAATGCATGGCCATAGCCGTAGACCGCCATCACCGCCTGCATCTGCTGCTGGTCCATGCCACTGGCGGCGCCCGCCATCTGCCCGATTTGCGCCAGCTTCTGCTCGGTCATGCGTTGCGCACCATGACGCAGCAACGCATGCGAGATCTCGTGGCCCAACACCACCGCCATCGCATCGGCGTTCTGCGCTACCGGCACCAGCCCGGTATAGACCGCGATCTTTCCGCCAGGCAGGCAGAAGGCGTTGACCTGGTCGGACTGCAGCACGTTGACGTCCCAATCGAAGGCCTTCTCGACGTGCGGCGCCTGCAGCCCGTGTTCGGCGGCAAGCGCATTCTCGACCTCGGGGATTTTCGCGATCAGCCGCTGCGCGACTTCGCTCACCTGTCGCGACACCTGCGAATTACGATCGAGCGGCTGTTCCTGCGTCAGGATCTCCTGGTAGGCCTGCAGCCCGAGCGCCTTTTCGTCCTGGGTCGAAATGTTCTTGTCGATCACCACCTTCTCGCCGGTTAGCGCATCGGTGCTGCGGTTCGAGAACCAGTAATACCCGCCATAAAGGGCGAATAACACCAACACCCACAGCCGCAACCCGCCGAAACCGCGACGCGGCGTGCCGCCATCGCCCTGACTGCCCATCTGATTCATCTGCACGCTCCCTTCAGCGTTGGAATGGCCGGATTGCCAATCACCGCACGCCTGGCGCTACAACTCGCGAGCGACGCGAAAACCGATCCGCGCATTGGTCGCGTCGACGCTGGCCGGCGCGCGCCACGCCGAACGCGTCTGCACCGGCGAGCTCGACCAACTGCCGCCGCGCACCACGCCCATGCGGCAACCCGGATTGAGCCAGGCCGCGCCATCGTCCGGTGCGCGTCGGTAGCCGTCATGCCAGCAATCGGCGACCCATTCGCTGACATTGCCGGCGAGGTCGTGAAGACCATATGCATTGGGCTGGAAATGCGCCGCCGGCGCCGGCCCCCAAAAACCATCGCCGTAGCCTATGAAGGCGTTGGCCCAGTGTCTGCCACTTGGCGATGTGTCCCTCGACCCAGTGAGGTTGCCGGCGCCAACGGGTGGCACGCCATCACCCCAAGGGAAACGCGCTTTGCCGCCAGCGCGCAACGCATATTCGAACTCGGCTTCGCTCGGCAGCCGGTAACGCTCGCCACTTTGCGCGGCCAGCCATTCCGCATACGCCGCGGCATCGCGTGCACTGACGTGCACGACCGGGAGATCGTCACCAGCGCGGCTGCCGTCGAATGCTGCTTGCCAGTCGGCACCGCTGCGCAGCACGAAATTTCCGGTGCGCTCTTCATATACCAACGTATGGCCACCATGGGTTGCGGTCGGCTGATAACCGCTGGCACGCACGAATTGCCGGAATTCGCCGACCGTGACCTCGGTGCGCGACATTGCGAAACCGCGATCGAAGCGAACGTAGTGCATCGGCCGCTCGTCGTCGTCGCCCTCGTCCTCGCCGTCCCGCGCTCCCATGCGGAAACCGCCATGCGGCACCACCACCATTTCCGGGCCGCGCGCACCGAACTTGAGCGCTTCCGTGAAACCCTGGCCGGGATGGAACAAGCCGTAGTGCGTGACCAGGTCGATGCGCTCGCGCAGTTCGGCGGCGATGGGATCGCCCGGTTCGGCGAGGCGCAGGATTTCGGCCAGCTTGCTGCGCGCGATGGCGATCCCCTTGCTCTGTAACGGCGTGCTGTGTAACAGCGTGCGCTGTAACAGCGCGCGTTGCATCAGCGCGCGCATGCCTTCGTCGTGTAATCGGGCAACACGTGCGCTTCGAATCGTGGCGACCCGGGCACGGGCATCGGCGATGGTGTCGCTGCCGGGGCGCACCTTGGCGGCCAACACGATCCAGTGCTCGGCTGCAGCGAAGTCATCGCGTTGAGCGGCGTCTTCGGCGCGGCGGATCAATCCGCTTTCCACTGCGGCCAAGCCTTGCAGCGCGCGCGCTTGCAGCGGCCGCAGGTGCAACACTGCATGCAGCTTTGCCAACGCACCACCACCGGACTCACCCAGCCGCCCGGCGCGCAAGTCCTGCTCGGCCCGACGATTGAGTTCCCAAAGCTGGTCCGCGAGATCGACACGGTGCAGGAATTCCTGCACCGCCTTGTCGCCTGGCGCGGCAATGCGGGCCACTGCTGCGACCTGATGTGCGTTGCGCAGCGCTTGGATATCGTCGTCAGCCGCGTTCAGCGATGCGTTGCCAGTGGCCAGCAATGCCTCCAGCGATCGCTGCAGTCCTGCCTGCGCCTGGTTGTCGTCTGGCGTTTGCCTCAGTAGCGCCAGGTACAGCGGAATCGCGGAATCGCCATCGGCGTACAAACGCCCCGCGGCAAGTGCGGCCGCAGCTCGCTTGTTCGCGAAGGCACCCCCGCCAGGAGGCAAGGTCACCGCGGGCACCTGCCAGGTCAGCGACTTGGCGATGCGATCGTCGCCGGACACGGTCACGCTGCCAGCGCGCGTCCTGCCGTCAGCCCCATGCGACCCCGGCGCCGGCGCATCGCGCGAGCAGCCCACCAGCAGCAATGCAGCTCCCAGGATGGAGGCTGCCACGCCCGTGGTTACTGCCGATCCCGATGCGCGCAATGTGCTCTCCGTCCGCCTTCCCGCAAGCGGGTATCGGCAACTTAGGCCATTGTCACCGCCTGCGGCAACCACGTCCGCCGCGTCGTTTGACAATCCCGCCCCCGCCGGTAGGCTCGGCGGCCGCCTGATCCAATTCAAATAATCCGGAGCCGTCCCGCAATGCATTGGATCAGCGATCCCGCCGAACTCACCGCCCGCCTCGAGTCCTTGCCACCGCGGATCGGACTGGATACCGAATTCGTGCGCGAGCGCACCTGGTGGCCGCAGCTGGCGCTGGTACAGATCGTCATCGATGTGGCAACTCCGGGGCGGGAGGCTTCAGAGCAGGCCGCTCCAGGACAGGCAGCCCCAGGACAGGCAGCCTCAGGACAGGAAATCCTGCTGGTCGACCCGCTGGCCCCCGGCATGTGTGCCGCGCTCGCGCCGATGCTCGCCGACCCCACGGTCCTGAAGGTCATGCACAGCGCCAGTGAGGACCTGGTCGCGTTCAAGCACGCCTGCGGCGTGGTGCCGACACCGCTGTTCGACACCCAGATCGCTGCCGCGCTGGCCGGTATCGGCGCCGGCGTTGGCTACCAGCGCCTGGTACAGGACACGCTCGGCGTGGCGCTGACAAAAGGCGAGACACGATCGGATTGGCTGCGGCGGCCGCTATCGCCGGCGCAGCTTGATTACGCCGCCGACGACGTGCGGCACCTGTTCGCGCTGCACGATCAGCTGGATTCGCAACTGGGTGCGCTCGGCCGTCGCGACTGGCTGATCGAGGATTGCGCACGCATGATTGCCAACGCGCAACGCGACGAGCTCGAGCGCTGGCCGCACTTGTCGCTGCGCGCCGCGCAATACTTCGACATCGACGCCCAGGTGCGCCTGCTGCGACTGCTGCGCTGGCGCGACGCCTACGCGCGCGATAACGACCGTCCGCGCACCTGGATCCTCGACAACGAGTTCGCCGCGGCGCTGGCGCGCATACCACCAGCCAATCTGCCCTCCCTGCAATCGCGTCTGGATGCGCAACCCAAGGCGCCGCGCAAACTCGCCGAAGCCATCTGGCACGCCTTGAACACCCCGCTTGCCGACGAGGCCGCGGCGCCGCCCGTGCGCAGCGACGAGCGCGACAAGCAGGCGCTGCGCAAGCTGCAGGACGCCGTGGCTGCCCGCAGCGCCGAGCTTGGCCTCCCCGACGGCGTCCTCGCCTCGCGTCGCTGGCTGCAACCGTTGCTCGACGGCGACGGCTGGCCAGCGCCGCTTTCCGGCTGGCGCCGTGCTCAGTTGGAGCCGACGCTGGGCCCGTTGCTGCCATCTGCTGGCGGCAACACGACTGGCGACAGCACGACTGGCGACAGCGTGGACCCGTCCGTATAATCCGGCACTCGATTGGGGCGGTAGCTCAGCTGGGAGAGCGCCACGTTCGCATCGTGGAGGTCAGGGGTTCGATCCCCCTCCGCTCCACCAATCGATTCCCGGAAAAACCCCGCCGCAAGCGGGGTTTTTCTTTTCGACCGGCGACGTCACAAACCGATCGGCCAGGTCTCCGGAATGCCTTTGTCGGCCACGGGCGCATCATCGCGCCAGCCGTGCTCGCCGATCAGCGGCACGAAGCGCACGGCGCCGAGCTCCTTCTGCACGAAGCGATCGTCTCCGGTGCGCGTCACCAGCACCAGTCGCTGCTGTTCGCGGGTGCTGCCGATCGGCATCACCAGGCGCCCGCCTCGCGCGAGTTGCTGCAGCAGGACATCAGGCACGTCGGGCCCTCCAGCCGCCGCGAGGATCGCATCGAAGGGCGCCGATTCCGGCCAGCCGCAGGTGCCGTCGCCAGTCACCACTTCGATATTGTCGTAGCCCAGGCGCTTGAAGCGATGGCGCGCCAGCGCCACCAGCTCGGGCACGCGTTCGATCGCGTAGACCTTGGCCGCGATCGTCGCCACTACCGCAGCCGCGTAACCGGAGCCAGTGCCGATCTCGAGCACGCGCTCGCCGGGACGTATCTGCGCCTCGGCGATCATCAGCGCCACGATGTAAGGCTGGGAGATGGTCTGACCGGCCTCGATTGGCAGCGCTGAGTCCTCGTAGGCGAATTCACGCAGCGGCGCGGCCACGAATTCCTCGCGCGGAATCCGACGCATCGCCTCGAGCGTGAATGAATCGGCCACGCCGCGCGCGGCGATCTGGCGCTGGACCATGCGCTCGCGCTGCAGTTGCGAATCGCTCATGACGACCTCCGGCGGCCCACGCGCGGCTGATCCCGTCGTCCGCAATTTCCGGGACTCACGATCCGTGTCGGCGGAATGCGGCTGGATCCGGCCCTGAACTGAAAACAGTCCCATGACCGACGATACGGAAGCGCGGTGAAGGCGGGGCGACGGATTCCGTGGCCTGCGCCGCGACCCGCCGGCTTTGGGCGCCGATTCGCATTCATGCGAAAATCGTCCGGTTGGCCCCGTAGCTCAGCTGGATAGAGCGGTCCCCTCCTAAGGGACAGGTCGTGCGTTCGAATCGCGCCGGGGCCACCAGTTCGCGAGTCCAATCTTTCCAAAGCGCGTGTCGTCCCAAGCGGCATACGCGACATTCCTTCAGGAGTTTCACCATGACCCATCCCGTCCTCGCCGCCCTTGGCCTGACCGGCACCGAATCCGGCACCTACATCGGCAACGGCGCGTGGTCGAAGACCTCCGACGCCGGCGTGCTGGAACCGGTCAATCCGACCGACGGCAGCGTGCTGGCGCGGGTGCAGGCCACGTCGCAGGATGACTACGACACCATCGTCGAACGCGCGCAGGCCGCGTTCAAGGTCTGGCGCACGACACCCGCACCGCGTCGCGGCGAGGCGATCCGCCTCTGCGCCGACGCACTGCGCACCCACAAGGATGCACTCGGTTCGCTGGTGGCGCTGGAGATGGGCAAGAGCAAGCCCGAGGGCGATGGCGAAGTGCAGGAGATGATCGACATCGGCGAGTTCTCGGTCGGTCTGTCTCGCCAGTTGTACGGCCTGACCATGCATTCCGAGCGCCCCGGCCATCGCATGTACGAGCAGTGGCAGCCGCTGGGCATCGTCGGGATCATCTCGGCATTCAACTTTCCGGTCGCCGTGTGGGCTTGGAACGCCTTCGTCGCTGCGATCTGCGGCGACATCTCGATCTGGAAGCCGTCGCCGAAGACGCCGCTGTCGGCGATCGCGGCGCTGAAGATCTGCAACGCCGCGCTGCAGAAGGCGGGCTTCCCCGATATTTTCTTCCTGTTCAACGATGCCGGCAGCGATCTAGCGCAGGTGTTCGTCGACGATCGACGTATCCACCTCATCAGCTTCACCGGCTCGACCAAGATCGGGCGCATGGTCGGCGAGCGCGTCGCCCGGCGCATGGGTCGCTCGCTGCTGGAGCTCGGCGGCAACAACGCGATCATCGTCGACGACACCGCCGACCTGAAACTTGCGATCCCGGCGATCGTGTTCGGCGCTGTCGGTACCGCCGGCCAACGCTGCACCAGCACGCGCCGTCTGTTCGTGCACGAGAAGATCTACGACGACGTCCTCGCCAAACTCGTCACCGCCTACGGCCAGGTCGAGAAGAAGATCGGCGACCCGACCGATCCGGCCAATTTGATGGGCCCGCTCAACAGCCACGATGCGGTGCAGGGCTTCCTCGATGCGGTCGCCAAAGCCAAGGCCAGCGGCGGCAAGGTCGAGAGCGGCGGCAAGGCGCTGGACGATCGCAAGGGCAACTTCGTGCTGCCGACACTGATCACCGGCCTGTCGAATGATGCCGAAGTCGTCCAGACCGAAACCTTTGCGCCGATCCTCTACGTGATGAAGTTCAAGTCGCTGGACGAGGCGATCGAATTGCAGAACGCGGTGCCGCAGGGGCTGTCGTCGGCGATCTTCACCACCAACCTGAAGGCGGCTGAAGCCTTCCTCGCTGCATCGGGCTCGGATTGCGGCATCGCCAACGTCAACATCGGCACGTCCGGCGCGGAGATTGGCGGCGCGTTCGGTGGCGAGAAGGAAACCGGCGGTGGTCGCGAATCCGGCTCGGATGCGTGGAAGGCATATATGCGCCGCCAGACCAACACGATCAATTATTCCGACGCGCTGCCGCTGGCGCAGGGCATCAAGTTCGATTTGTAAGTCAGGGGGTCGGATATGGGGATTCGAAACACGGCCGGCGGTCGTCCGCACTGCCAGCGTGTCACGCGACTCGTGCGCATAGCGCACGCCATGGATCGCTGATGTACGGCCTCGCCCGCCCGTTCCTGTTTGGCCTGGATCCCGAGCGTGCCCACGCGCTCGGACTGGCCTCGCTTGAGGCTGCCTATCGCAGCTGCCTCGCCGGCCTGCTCGCCAGCCGGCCGCAACCGCTGCCGACCAAGGCGCTCGGACTGATGTTCGACAATCCGGTCGGCCTGGCCGCTGGCCTCGACAAGAACGGCGCGCACGTCGATGCGCTGCTGGCACTGGGCTTCGGCTTCATCGAAGTCGGCACGGTCACGCCGAAGCCGCAGATCGGCAACCCGAAGCCGCGCATGTTCCGACTGCCGCAGTACAACGCGATCATCAACCGGCTCGGCTTCAACAACGACGGCGTCGACGCGCTGGTGCGCAATGTCGGCCGCGCGCGTCGCAAGCATGGCCTGCTCGGTATCAACATCGGCAAAAACAAGGACACGCCCAACGATTCGGCCGAATCCGATTATCTGTTCTGCCTGGAGCGCGTGTATCCGCTGGCCGACTACATCACCGTCAATATCTCCTCGCCCAACACCGCCGGCCTGCGCGAACTGCAGGAGGAGCAGGCGCTGCGACGGCTGGTCGGCAACCTGCGCGAGGCACAGGAGCGCCTTGGCGCCCAGCATGGCAAACGCGTGCCAATGCTGGTGAAAGTCGCACCCGACCTGTCAGACGACGATATCGAAGCTGCCGCCCGCGTGCTGGGAGACCTTGGCGTCGACGGTGTCGTCGCCACCAACACCACGGTGTCGCGCTTGCCAGTGCAAGGCCATCGCCATGCGAATGAAACCGGCGGGCTGTCAGGCGCGCCACTGATGAACAAGTCGACCGCGGTGTTGCGCATGCTGCGCACGCGGCTGCCGGACGACATTCCCCTGATCGGAGTCGGTGGCATCCTGTCCGGAGCCGACGCGGCGAAGAAAATGGCGGCGGGCGCCACTCTGGTGCAGGTCTATACCGGACTCATCTACCGCGGCCCAACGCTCATCGGCGAATGCGTCGACGCCATGCGCCGGCGCAAGGAAGCGCCTAGCCGCGGCCACGTGCCCCCGAATGCTTAGCGCCGGCATTGATGGGTAGCTACCGCCTGGTCGAAAACGCGCGCCTGGATGCGCGCAATACCTTCGGCGTGGCGGCGCACGCGCCGATGCTGGTCGAGGTGTCCGATGCCGCGGCGCTGCCGGAGTTGTTCGGCTACGCGATGCTGCGCGACGGACCGGTGCTGGTGCTCGGCGGCGGCAGCAACCTGTTGTTCGCGGGCGACCCCGAAGGCGCGGTGCTTGCACTTGGCGCGCAAAAGATCGAAATGATTGTCGACGACGACAACGTCACTGTGCGAGCAGATGCCGGCGTCGAATGGCACACGCTGGTGCTGTGGACACTCGGCCACGGACTGGCGGGACTCGAAAACCTCGCATTGATTCCGGGCACGGTGGGCGCCGCGCCGATCCAGAATATCGGCGCCTACGGTGTCGAGGTGCGCGAACATATCCACGCCGTCGAAGCGTTCGAACGCGCAAGTGGCCAGCTGCAGCGCCTTGATCGTGATGCGTGCGCCTTTGCCTATCGTGACAGTCTGTTCAAGCGCGAACCGGAGCGATACGTCGTCACGGCGGTCGAATTCGCGCTGTCGCGCGTGCCGCATCCCAAGCTCGACTATGCCGGCCTGGGTGACGAACTCCTGGCGATGGGCATCGATGCCACGTCGCCGGACAGCGTGCGTCCGTCGCAGGTCGCCGAAGCGGTGTGTCGCATCCGTCGTCGCAAGCTGCCCGACCCCGCCGTGCTCGGCAACGCCGGCAGCTTCTTCAAGAACCCGATCGTGCCGATGGCGCAGGCCGATGCGTTGAAGGAAGCGCATCCTGCCCTGCCGATGTTCCATACCGGCGACGATGCCACGCGCAAATTGTCGGCGGCATGGCTGATCGATGCGTGCGGCTGGAAAGGCCATCGCGATGGCGATGCCGGCGTCGCCGCCTCGCATGCGTTGGTACTGGTCAACCATGGTGCTGCGACCGGCATGCAACTGCTGGCGCTGGCACGTCGGATCGCAGCGTCGGTGCAGGAGCGGTTTGGCGTCTTGCTGGAGCCCGAACCGCGCGTGATCGGCGCAACATGGTGATCGGGTGGTGAGCCCCACTGAGTCCCGGTTCGTGCGCGCTGCGGGGCTGATGCTCGCCAGCACCCTGTTCTTCGGACTGATGGCGGTCGCCATCCGACTGGCGTCAAAGTCCCTGCCGACCTTCGAGATCGCATTCTTCCGCAACGCCTTCGGCCTGCTGGCGCTGCTGCCGTTGTTGCTGCATGGCGGTAAGTCCTTGCGAACAAAACAGCTGCCGCGCTATCTGCTGCGCAGCACGATCGGCATCGGATCGATGCTGGCCGGCTTCTGGGCGATCGGACATCTGCCCCTCTCACAGGCGATCTCGCTGTCGTATTCCACGCCGCTGTTCGTCACGATCGCCGCCGTCGTCTGGTTGGGCGAACACGTGCGCAGGCGCCGATGGGCCGCGGTCATCGTCGGCTTCCTCGGCGTGATGGTGATCGTGCAGCCCGGGTCGAGCGCGTTCACCGCCGGCTCGTTGATCGCCGTACTGGCAGCCGTGCTCAGCGCCATTGTCGCGATCCAGATCAAGCAGCTGTCGCGGATCGACCCAGCCGACACGATCGTCTTCTACACCTACGTGTTCTGGGTTCCGCTCTCGCTGGTGCCAGCGCTGTTCGTCTGGCAATGGCCGCAGGGCATCGACTGGCTGTGGCTCGTCTGCACCGGAGTGTTCGGCACCGGCGGCCAGCTGCTGTGGACGCGCGCGCTGCGGCTGGGCGAGGTATCGGCGCTGACGCCGATCAGCTTCATGCAACTGCCAGTGGTTGCGATCGCGGGCTATTTCCTGTTCGACGAAAAGATCAGTCGCTGGACCATCATCGGCGCTGCGATCATCTTCGCCGCCAACGCCTACATCGCCCATCGCGAAGTGCTGCTTTCCCGGCGCGCCGCGACCAGCGCACCGATCGAGGCGGCAAAGCCCGGGGAATGATGGTGCGGCCGACGCAACTGCCGAGCTTGCGTAGGATGGGTTGAGCGCAGCGATACCCATCAACGCCTGCAAGCGATCGATGGGTTACGCCGCTTTGCGGCTAACCCATCCTACGAGGGCGGATCAGGCGCTGGGCGCCGCTCCCGTGTTGCGCACCTGCCACGGCCGCAACGTGCCGTAGAACACCAGCCCATAGACGCCCACCACCCAGACCGACGCAGCCGTCCAGCCAGCAAGAATGTCAGACGGGTAATGTACGCCGAGATAGATGCGCGACAGGCCGACCATCAGCACGAACAGCGCAGCGAGGACCGCGACCGGCCAACGCCAGCCCCAGCCCCAACGCGAGCGCGGGTACCAGCACAGCAGCACCACGACCAGGGCCAGCGTCATCGAACCCATCGCATGGCCGCTGGGAAAGCTGTAGGTCGTCTCGGCCGGGGCCACCGACTGCCACAGCGCTGGCCGCATCCGTGCGAACGAATGTTTCGCGGCGACGTTCAGCAGCAGTGAGCCGAGCACCGCGATCGTCGCGAACGAACCTTCGCGAAACCGCCTGCGCAGCGCCAGAAACAGCACCAGCAGCACATCGGCTGGAATCACGCCCCAGGCATAGCCCAGCGCCGACATCAGGATGAAGACGCTGTCGAAACCGGCGCTCGCCATTGCATGCACCGCCTGCAGCAGCGGTACGTCGAACGGAAACACCTCGCCTTCGTGCAGGCTCTCGGCCAACGCCCCGAAGCCCCACAGCGGTAGCAACAACCCGATGAACACCAGCAGCAGTCGCCAGCCGTGCGTGCGTAGCAGGCTCGCGCCGACCCGAGCCTGTTCCCCGGCGTTGTGGGCGGCCTCAGCCGGAGTTGTCGGCGGCGGCGCGCCCATATTTGCGTTCGACATAGCCATCGATGATCCGGACGAAATCGGTCGCGATGTTATTCCCGCGCAGGGTGACGGTCTTTTCACCATCGACAAATACCGGTGCGGCCGGTACCTCGCCGGTACCCGGTAGCGAAATGCCGATGTCGGCGTGGCGGGACTCGCCGGGACCGTTGACCACGCAGCCCATCACCGCCAACGTCAGGTGTTCGGCGCCCGGATGTGTGAGCTTCCACTCCGGCATCTTCGCGCGGACGTGTTCCTGCACGACCTGGGCCAGCTCCTGGAAGAACTCCGACGTGGTGCGTCCGCAACCCGGGCAGGCGGTCACCATCGGCGTGAACGCACGCAGCCCCAGGGTCTGCAGCAACTCCTGCGCGACCACGACTTCCTGCGTGCGCGGTGCGCCGGGTTCCGGCGTGAGCGACATGCGGATGGTATCGCCGATGCCTTCCTGCAACAGCACCGCCAGTGCCGCGGACGAGGCCACGATGCCCTTGCTGCCGATGCCGGCTTCGGTCAAGCCAAGATGCAGCGCGAAATCCGAGCGCGTGGCGAGGTCGCGATACACCGCGATCAACTCCTGCACGCCGCTGACCTTGCACGACAGGATGATGCGATCGGCCGGCAGCCCGAGTTCGACCGCACGCGCGGCGGAATCCAGCGCCGATCGGATCAGCACTTCGCGCAACACGCGGGATGCATCCCACGGTTCCGCGCGCAGGTGGTTCTCGTCCATCAACTTCGTCGCCAGCGCCTGGTCGAGCGAGCCCCAGTTGGCGCCGATCCGCACCGGCTTGCCATAACGGATCGCAAACTCGATCAGCTGGGCGAATTGGGTGTCGCGCTTCTTGCCGAACCCGACATTGCCGGGATTGATCCGGTACTTCGCCAGCGCTTCGGCGCAGGCCGGTTCGTTGGCCAGCAACTGGTGGCCGTTGTAATGGAAGTCGCCGATCACCGGCACATCGACGCCCATCATCAACAGGCGGTCGACTATCTTCGGCACCGCGGCCGCGGCTTCCGGCGTGTTGACGGTGACCCGCACCATTTCCGAGCCGGCGCGCCATAGTTCGCCGACCTGCCTGGTGGTCGCGACGATGTCGGCGGTGTCCGTATTGGTCATCGACTGCACCGCCACCGGTGCGTCGCCGCCGACGAGAACATTTCCGATCCGCACCTGCCTGGTCGCCCGCCTAGGCGTCGGGCCGAAGCCCCAGTCGGAAAGGGTCCCGACCAGCGTCGGATCGTGGGTCAGGGTCGATGAAATGGTAGCCATGAGCCATTGTAGAGCCGAGCTCTGCTCGGCTGCTCTTGCCGACCCCCAGAAAAGCAGCCGAGCAGAGCTCGGCTCTACGGGTACGCATGCCCATCGTTTAATCTGGGCCGATGAATGTGATTGCCGCCGGCGACCCTCGGAAAGAACGCGACATCCTGACCCCCAGCCAGCTCAATACGCTAGCGCGCGACCTGCTGGAGGGTGCATTTCCACTGATCTGGGTCGAGGGCGAACTCAGCGGTGTCTCGCGGCCGGGGTCCGGGCACCTGTACTTCAGCCTCAAGGACGCACGTGCGCAGGTGCGTTGCGCGATGTTCAAGCCCAAGAGCAGCTGGCTGAAGTTCATTCCGCGAGAAGGCATGCGCGTGCTCGCGCGCGGCCGGCTGACGTTGTACGAGGCGCGCGGCGACTACCAGCTGGTACTCGACCACATGGAGGAGGCCGGCGAAGGCGCGCTGCGGCTTGCGTTCGAAGCATTGCGCGCGAAACTCACAGCGGAAGGGCTGTTCGATACCGCCCGCAAGCGCCCGCTGCCCGCGCACCCGCGCCGCCTCGGTGTGCTGACCTCAGCCAGCGGGGCCGCGGTGCGCGACGTCATCAGCGTGCTGGCACGACGGTTTCCGTTGCTTGACGTCGAGATCCTGCCGGTGCCGGTTCAGGGCGCAACCGCAGCGGCGCAGATCACCGCGATGCTGCGTCGTGCGTCGGCCAGCGGCCGCTACGATGTGTTTCTGCTGACCCGTGGCGGGGGTTCGCTGGAAGATCTGTGGGCGTTCAACGACGAGCACCTGGCGCGCGCGATTGCCGCGTCCGCGGTGCCGGTCGTATCGGCGGTCGGGCATGAAACCGACTTCAGCCTCGCCGACTTCGCCGCCGACCTGCGCGCGCCGACGCCGTCGGCAGCGGCGGAACTACTGGTACCCAGCCAGGAGGATCTGGTGCGGCGACTGCGCGCGCTCGATGCTCGCCTGCGCAACCTGCAGCGCCAGCGTTTGCGCGCCGCAATGCAGCGTGCCGATCGCGCATCCCTGCGATTGCACGGTTTGCGCCCGCAGGCACGGCTGCAACTGCTCAGCCACCGCCAAGCCGAAGGCCTGCGCCGATTGGCCGCAGCCTGGCAGCGCCGACTGGAACGTGAGCAGTCACGCCTGCGCCATGCCAACGCTGTACTCCGCGCGGCGCATCCACGGCGGCGCCTGGCGCGGTTACGCGAGCGGCTGGCAACCCTCGGCCCTCGGCCGCAGGCGGCCATTGCGCGGCGCTTGAGCGGCGACGCGATCCGCCTGCGCGGGCTGGCGCGATCGTTGCAGACGGTCAGCCCGCTGGCGACGGTCGCCCGTGGTTACGCGATCCTGCAGCACCAGGATGGACGCGTCGTGCGCAGCGTGCTGGATGCGGCACCCGGTGACGCATTGGATGCAAGATTGGGCGATGGCAGCTTGCGGGTGCGGGTCGAAGCGTCTGGCGAGTAACCCGTTCTTCGCAAGAGCAGTGGCGGTGGCGGTGATCTGAATTTAACCATCAACGCGCGAAGGTGGGTGGAAAGGAGATCGCAATGCTGAAGAAATCCTATCCCTACTACCTTGCCAACAAGCCGGTCGCCGCCAATACGCACCTCGACGTACTTGACAAATTCACCGGCAAGCGCGCCACGCGTGTGGCCTTTGCCGATGCGGCGACGATCCGCAAGGCCATCGTCGCCGCCTACAAGGCGCGCGAGGCGATGGCGGCATTTCCGCCAGATGCGCGTCGCGATGTACTGGATCACTGCGTGCGTCGTTTCAGCGATCGTCAGGAGGAACTCGCGCTCGCCCTATGCATCGAGGCCGGAAAACCCATCAAGGATGCGCGCGGCGAAGTCACGCGGCTGATCGACACCTTCCGCATCGCCGCCGGCGAAGCCACCCGCATCGATGGCGAAGTGATCGAGTTGCAGATTTCCAAGCGCACCCGCGGTTATCGCGGCATGGTCAAACGGGTGCCGATCGGCGTGTGCAGTTTCATCACGCCATTCAACTTCCCGCTGAACCTGGTGGCCCACAAGGTGGCGCCGGCAATCGCGGCCGGTTGTCCATTCGTGCTCAAGCCCGCGGCAAAGACGCCAGTCGGCGCGCTGATCATCGCCGAGGTGCTGGCGGAAACCGACCTGCCGAAGGGGGCGTTTTCGGTGCTGCCCTGCTCCAACGAAGACGCCGGCCAGCTGGTTGCGGATGAGCGCATCGCATTGCTGAGTTTCACCGGAGGCCTGGTCGGATGGGAGCTGAAGGCACGGGCCGGGCGCAAGAAGGTGACGCTTGAACTCGGCGGCAACGCCGCCTGCATCGTCGACGCCGACCCCGGACAATCGCTCGATGCCGTCGTCGAGCGCCTGATCTTCGGCGCCTACTATCAGTCCGGCCAGAGTTGCATCAGCGTCCAGCGTATTTTTGCGCACATCGACGTCTACGAGAAGCTGCGCAAGAAGTTGAAGGCAGCCGCGTCCAAGCTGCGCATGGGCGATCCGCGCGACGAGGAAGTGTTCATCGGGCCGATGATCGATGCTGACGCTGCGCAACGCGTCGAGCAATGGATCGCTGCGGCCGTCAGGGGCGGCGCGAAAGTGATTGCCGGTGGCAAGCGTGCCGGCGGAAACGGTGCGGGCAACATGCTGCCGGCATCGCTACTCGAACGGGTGCCGCATGCCTGCGACCTGTATCGCAAGGAGGCGTTTGGACCGGTCGCCTGCATCGAGCCGTTCGAGGATTTCGACGACGCGCTCGATCGTGTCAACGACAGCGAGTTCGGCCTGCAGGCGGGCGTGTTCACCGGCGCTCTTGCGCACGCCATGCGCGCATGGGATCGGCTGGAGGTTGGCGGCGTGATCGTTGGCGATGTTCCGAGCTTCCGCGTCGACAACATGCCTTACGGTGGCATCAAGGATTCCGGCCTTGGCCGCGAGGGCGTGCGCCATGCCATTGCCGACATGACTGAACCCAGGTTGCTGGTGATCCGCGACGCTCCGCGATGAGGCACCCGCATGCCCTAACTGGACAGGATCCTGCAGGAGGTGGCACGCGCATCCGGCATCCCCAGGAGATAGCCCTGCCCGAACAGGCAACCGAGCTCCCTCAGGGTGTCACGTTGTACCGGGGTTTCGATGCCCTCGCCAATGGTTTCGATGCCCAGCGTGCCAGCCAAGGCCAGGATCGCGCGCACCAAAGCGAGGCTTTCGGCTCGGGTCTCGCCGTCAAGCCCGGCGACGAAGCTGCGGTCGATCTTCAGCGCCTTGATCGGGAATCGATGCAGGTACGAAAGCGCCGAGAACCCGGTGCCGAAGTCATCGAGCAACGCCAGCACCCCGCGATCGCGCAAAGCGTTAAGCATGCGCAGCGCGCGTGGCGCGTCGTCGAGCAGCGCAACCTCCGTGATTTCGATGCGCAGTCGTCGCGGATCGGCGCCAACCGCATCGAGCAAGCCCAACAGGCGCTCGGCAAAATCCTCGAAGCGAAAATGGCGCGGTGAGACATTGATCGACACATAGCCGTCGCGGTGCTCGTTCATCCAGCCAATCACCCGCTCGTAGAGCAGCCAGTCGACCTGCTCGATCAGGCCACTGTCCTCGCCGACGCCGATGAACTCGCCCGGCGGCAGTGCGCCATGCAGGTCGTGGTTCCAGCGCAAGAGGGCTTCGTGCCCGACGACCAGGCCGTCGGAGAGACGCACGATCGGCTGGAAGTGCGGGACGAATGAATCGCTGAGGATGGCGCGTCGCAGATCGGATTCAAGATCGAGCAGCCGGATCGCGTGCGCACGCATCGCCTCGTCGAATACCGCGCTGCGGTCGCGTCCCTCGGACTTGGCCCGGTACATCGCGGCGTCGGCGTCGCGCAGCAGTTCTTCGCCGAGGCGATAACGCGGCTGCCAAAACGCGATGCCGATGCTCGCCGACGGAAACAGCTCGCGGCCACCGAGCCACAGCGGCTTGCCTAGCGCCTCCAGGATGTGCGTGGCCAGCGCTTCACTCTCCTGTACATGCGCGAGGGAATCGACCAGGATCGCGAACTCGTCGCCGCCGAAGCGCGCGACTACCCCGCGATTCCCGAGCGCGTCGGTGATGCGACGGCCGACCTCGACCAGCATCTCGTCGCCAGCGGCGTGACCGATGCTGTCGTTGATCAGCTTGAATCGGTCGAGATCCAGGAACAGCACCGCGAACGACGTGCCTTCGCGTTCGCGCGCGGCGCTGATCGCGGTATCGAGGCGTTCAAGCAGCTGCGGGCGATTCGGCAATCCGGTCAGGGAATCGTGTCGCGCCTGGTGGGTCAACCGCTCGTCGGCGCGCATGCGTTCGCTGATCTGGGCGCGGAGTTCGCGGTTGGCGCCGGCGAGCTCCTGGGTGCGCGAGTCGACCCTGAATTCCAGCTCCGAATGCGCCGCCCTGAGATGTTCCTGCGTGCGTTTGCGGGCCAGCCCGCCGCCGATGTGGTGGGCGACGAAGGTCAGCAGCTCCTGGTCGCGCGGAGTGAAGGTGATGTCCGCCTCGTAGCTCTGCACGGCGATGGCGCCAACAACCATGCTGTCGCGCACCAGCGGTACGCCGAGCCAGCAATGCGCGAGCGCACCAATGCTGCGCGCGCTGCCGGCGGCTTCCATGTCGGCAATGCGTGCGCGATCGGCCAGCAACGCCTCGCCATGCGCGATCACGTATTCTGTCAGCCCGTTGGCGCGATCGCGGGTGATTCGGCTCAGGTCGCGTTCGTCGACCGAGTACGGAAATTCTATCTGCTGGCCATCTGGTGTCAGTAGCGCGATGTAGAAGTTGCGCGCGTACAGCAGTTCGCCGACCAGCGCGTGCACGTCGGCATAGAAACGCTCCAGGCTGCCTGTCGTCACCGATAATTCGGTGATCTTGTACAGCGCTCTTTGCAGTCGCTCGGCACGGTTTCGCTCGACGATCTCGGCCTGCAGCACCAGGTTGGCCTGTTGCAGTTCCAGCGTGCGCTCGTCGACGCGGCGCTCGAGCTCGACCTGGGCGTGCTTGCGGTCCAGTGCGGTCTGGATGTGCTGGGCGACGTATTCGAGCAGCGCGCGGTCTTCGCTGCTGTACATATCCGGGCGGTCGTAGCTTTGCACCACGATCGCGCCGCTGACGCGATTGTCGCGGCGCATCGGCACACCGAGCCAATCTGCACTGTCGGGGCCATGGCTGGAGTCGCGTTGCACCCCCAGTTCGCGTCGTACCTGGTCCGATGGGCCGAGCAGCGGCTGGCCATGATGCAGCAGCGCCACGGTGAGGCTGTTCGGCAACTCGCCAATCGCTATTTCCACGTCTGGTTCGGCAACGTAAGGATCCGATGCGTCGGCAAAATACAGAAAGCGAATGCTCGCGCGCACCTCGTCGTAGCGCACGATGAAGAAATTCCTGGCATACATCAGCCTGCCGACCACGCCGTGGATGCGACCGAGCATTTCGTGCATCTCCAGCCCGGAACCCGCCAGGTCGGCGATCTCGTACAGCGCCTGTTGCAGGCGTTGCGATTTTTCCAGCGACTCGATCCGCGCTTTCCCATGCGCCGCTGCCAGCGATGCGGCGACCGTGCGCCTGGCCAGCACCAGCCACGCAGCACGCGCAGCCGGTGCCAATGCTTCGCCCAGCGTCACGGCGATCGCGATCCGGGTCTCGCCTTCATCCCAGGCCGCGTCGATCTCGATGGGCGACATTGCCGGGATACCGCCATCGAGGCAGTCCTGGGCATGCGCATGCAACGCCGCCGAGGCGCCGGGCACGGCCGACAAGCCCGCGCCCGCGTCGGCATCGCGCCAGCGCACGACGACTTTCGAGCCCCACGGCAACGTCCCGGCCAGCGCTTCGGCCAGCCCGGCCAGGTTCGACGTGGCATCGCCGCCCGCCTCCGCCGTCCCCACGGGCGCCTCTACGACGACGGCATCGGCGGCGTCGTCAGTGGCGACGATCATTCCCCTGCTCATCTGTGGAGGATAGCGTGCCCGGGGCCCGGGCGCTCCAACCCCGCGCAGACAATTCGCCCGTTGTCATGGGGGATGACACTGCCCGAAACAGCCTGTATGCGGGTCTTTGCTGCGCGCGGCGGCACGTTGGAGCAGGCTTGCGGGCAACGGTTGTCGCTGCGCGGCTTCACCGCGCCCGCCGCAACGCTTAACCTGCCGACAATGGACGATCCAGCTGTCGACAGTACCCAGGCCAGCGACGAGACGCTGATGCTGGCTTGGGTCGCCGGCGACGTGTCCGCGTTCGAGCAGCTGTACTCACGGCATCGAGGGCGGCTGTACCGTTTTTTGCTGCGGCAACTGCGCGACAAGTCGCTGGCCGAGGAGCTGTTCCAGGACGTCTGGCAGCGGGTGATCGCGGCGGGCGGCGGATGGAAGCCCGAGGCGGCGTTCGCCACCTGGCTCTATCGGGTCGCCCACAACCGTCTCGCCGACCACTGGCGTGCGTTGCAGTATCGGCCGCCGGCACCCGCCGACGGCGACGAACGCGCGGCGCGAATACCCGACCCCGACACGCCAGAGCGCACACTGTCGGAGTTCGAGCAGCGCCGCCGCCTGCAGCTGGCGCTGGACGAGCTGCCTGACGAACAACGCGAAGTGCTGCTGCTGCGCCTGGAGCAGGAGCTGACGCTGGAGGAGATCGGCGCCATCACCGGCGTCGGCCGCGAAACCGTGAAATCACGCCTGCGGTACGCAATGGACAAGCTGCGTACGCGGTTGCCCGACCTTTCCCGATGAAGTGCCTCTGACCCTACCCGCCTGACCCTACCCGCCTGACCCTACCCGCCTGACCCAGCCCGAATGACCCTGCCCGACCCGCCATCGCTGACCCCGGACGAACGCGAACTCGCACAGCGCCTCGCGCGCGTCGGGCCGTTCGGCGAGCCGTCGCCAACGCTGGATGCACGCATCCTCGCCGCCGCACATGCGGCGACTGTGGCGAGCACAGCCATGCCGAAGCGCTTGCCGCGACGCTGGCCGATGGCGCTCGGGTTGGCCGCGTCTCTAGTGCTGGCGGTCGGCATCGCCTGGCGGTTGCGGCCGTTGCCCGAGACGCGGCCGGCGTACCGATCCGAAGCGGTCTGGGCGCAGCGCACCGAGGCGCCGCCGGCCCCGGCCCCTGCCGCAGTCGAGTCGGCGGCGGCGGACGACAGCCTCCAGCCGGCCCCTGCGAACGCAAGCTCCATGGATTCTGGCGCAGCGGTCAAACCGCAAGCCGCTGAACCCGTACCGCGAACTCCCGAGCGCATCAGCAGATCCACGGTCGCCGCGCCCCCCGCGCCGGAACCCGCGGTGGTACTCGACGCACCTGCCCCGCCCTCCGCGCCTGTTGCGGCAAAGGCGGCAGACCTTCAACTGCCCACAGCCGCGCCGACGACGCTGCCAGCGGGCGGCGCGCCGCAAGCGTTCGGGAAAGCCGCGAGCGCCGCGCCATCGGCCGCAAGCGATGCCGCCGGATCGGACCAGCGCCAGGCGGCTGCAGCGGAGTCAAGCCAGGCCGGCATGACGCAAGCAGCTGCAGGTGCTTCGGCCACCCGCGGCGATGAACCGCTGGATGACATTCCGCCGGCGACGGCTGACTCTCCTGCGGTACGCGATGCCTGGCTGCAGCGCATCCGCGCGCTCGTCGACAGTGGCAACGGCGCGGCAGCGCGCGCCAGCCTGCGCGAGTTCGTGCGGCGTTATCCCGCTTATCCGCTGCCCGAAGACCTGCACGCGCTGGAGCGATGAGCGACACACTCGCGGCGCCTGCGACGCACACGATCGAGGTCCGCCATAGCCGCTTCCTGGCGCAAGCCGCGCCCGTGGAGACCGCGGATGCGGCGTTCGTCTTCCTCACTGACGTCGCCGATCCCGATGCCACCCACAACTGCTGGGCGTATCGCATCGGGGCGCAATACCGGTCCAGCGACGACGGCGAACCTGCTGGCACGGCGGGCCGGCCGATCCTTGCCGCCGTCGATGGCCAGGGTTTCGACCAGGTGGTCGTGGTGGTCACGCGCTGGTATGGCGGCATCAATCTCGGCGTGGGCGGCCTGGTGCGCGCCTATGGCGGCACCGCGGCTGAGTGCTTGCGCACCGCAGCCAGACGCCCGCTGATCGTCATGCGTGAACTGGAACTGCACGCCGCCTTCGACGACATCGGCGCCGTGCACGCGGCGTTGGCCGCACACGCGGCGACCAAGCTGGAGGAAAGATTCGCCAGCGACGGCCTGCACCTGCGGCTGTCGCTGCCTGCCGCTCGCATCGATGCCTTGAAAGCGCAATTGCGCGATGCCACGCGTGATCGCGTGCGCTTCGTGCCAGCATCGCCCTTGTAGGAGCGGCTTTAGCCGCGAGCTCTTCCAATAGTTGCGACGCCTCAAAAAGCTCGCGGCTAAAGCCGCTCCTACGAAAAGCCCCGGTCGCGTCGCAGCTGCCGAACCTTCATCATTGGCAACATGACCGACACGCCCTCCCCCAAAGCCCCGATTGGTTCCCTGCGCGCGCTATGGCCCTTCGTGCAGGCGCATCGAAACCTGTTCATCGCCTGGCTTCTGGCATTGGCCTGCTCTTCGTCGGCAACACTGAGCCTGCCCGTCGCATTCCGGCGGATGATCGACCAGGGCTTCACCAACGGCGCCAATATCGATCGCGCCTTCGTGTTCCTGTTCGTGGTCGCGCTTGTCCTGGCGCTGGCCACGGCCGCGCGCTTCTACTTCGTCTCGCTGCTCGGCGAACGCGTCGTCGCCGACATGCGCCAGAAACTGTATTCGCATCTGATCGGCCTGGATGCCGGTTTCCATGACCGCACCCGCAGCGGCGAACTGGTGTCGCGCCTCACCGCCGACGCCGAACTGCTGCGCAGCGTGGTCGGCTCCAGCATGTCGGTGGCGCTGCGCAGCCTGATCACCGTGGTCGGTTCGATCGCGATGCTGTTCGTCACCAGTGCGCACCTGGCCAGCTATGCGCTGTTCGGCATTCCGATGGCCGTGTTGCCGATCGTGATTGGCGGCCGACGCCTGCAGAAAATGTCGCGGGCCAGCCAGGACCGGGTCGCCGACGCCAACATGCTCGCCACCGAGACTTTGGGCGCGGTGCGCACGGTACAGGCGCACGCCCGCGAACCTTACGAACGCACGCGCTTCGGCAAGGCGCTCGCGATCGCGGTCGAAACCGCGCGCAAGCGCATCCGCTCGCAGGCGATCGTCACCGCGGTCGCGATCGTGCTGATCTTCGGCGCGATCGTGCTGGTGCTGTGGTCGGGCGCGCACGACGTGGTGGCCGGACGCATGAGCGCCGGCACCCTGGGCCAGTTCGTGCTGTATGCGCTGATCGGCGGCGGCTCCGTGGGCGCGCTGGCGGAAGTGTGGAACGAACTGCAGCGCGCGGCCGGCGGCATGGGGCGCATTTCCGAATTGCTGGAGGAAGTGCCCGGTATCGCTGCTCCGGCGACTCCCGCAGCGTGGACCGGACCCGTGCGTGGCGAAATCGCGTTCGACGCGGTCACCTTCCATTACCCGCTACGCCCCGACCTGCCCGCGCTGGATCATTTCGACCTGCGCGTGCATCCCGGCGAGACCGTCGCCCTGGTCGGCCCGTCCGGCGCCGGCAAGAGCACCGTGTTCTCGCTGCTGTTGCGTTTCCATGATCCGGAAACCGGCGCCATTTCAGTGGATGGCATCGACGTGCGCACACTCGATCCCGCGACCCTGCGCGACGCGATCGCACTGGTGCCGCAGTCGCCGATGATCTTCGCCACCAGCGCCGCCGACAACATCCGTTATGGCCGCCTCGATGCGACCGATGCGGACCTGCGCGCTGCCGCAGAGTCGGCCGAAGCCGACGAATTCCTCGACGCGCTGCCTGAAGGCTTCGCCAGCGAACTCGGCGAGCGCGGCGCGCGCCTGTCGGGCGGCCAGCAGCAGCGCATCGCGATTGCACGCGCCCTGCTGAAGAACGCGCCGATTCTTTTGCTGGACGAAGCCACCTCCGCACTCGACGCTCAAAGCGAACGCGCCGTGCAGCATGCATTGGAAAACCTGATGGCGGGCCGCACCACGTTGGTGATCGCGCATCGCCTGGCGACCGTGCTCAAGGCCGATCGCATCGTGGTGATGGACCGCGGCCGCATCGTCGCGGAGGGCACGCACGACGCGCTGATGGCGGAAGGCGGGTTGTATTCGGAGCTGGCGAAGCTGCAATTTCTCGACTGACTTCGCTTCGTAGGCACCGGCCCACCTGCGCCAACTCCCAGCGAGCCGGGCATAGGCCGCGATCCGGTCGACGAACGCGCTGGCCCCTTCGCTCTGCACGGCCTCGCGCCAGGCGACATCGTCGACGCACAGGCTGCGCGGCGCGAATTTCGGCGGCTTGTCATCGACGCGGTGCGTCTCGAACTGCGGCAACTCTCGTATGGGCTGGCTCCATCGCGCCCGTAACGATCTTGAACATGAAGCCATAGGAAAGCCCCGCCGGAGGGCTTCCCGCAAGGCAATACGGGTCCTGCAACTACCCCGCCAGCAATTCGCCCAGGATCCGCCCGACCCCCGCAGTCGCCGCCGCCACGTTGGCCAGAACGTGCTCGAACGTGATGACTTCATCTGGATCCGGGCCCGCGCCGGCGGCCCAATTGGCTACGATGCCAAGGCAGGCGTAATCCAGACCCAGTTCACGCGCCAGGCCGGCTTCCGGCATCCCGGTCATGCCGACCAGATCGCAACCATCGCGCCGCATCCGCGCGATCTCGGCCTTCGTTTCCAGGCGCGGGCCTTGCGTCGCGCCATAGCAGCCACCTTCCACGACGGCCATCTCGGCGCGCAGTGCTGCCGCCAGGATCTGCGCCCGCAGTGCAGGCGTGTACGGATCGCCGAAGTCGACATGCAACACATCATGGCCCGCACCGCTATCCAAATCGCCCTCACTGAAGGTCGAGATGCGACCCCAGGTGTAGTCGATCAGCTGGTGCGGACAGACCAGCGCACGCGGCCCGCAACGTTCAGTGATGCCACCTACCGTATTGAGCGCAAGCACGCGTTTGGCACCGATCATCTGCAACGCAACCAGGTTGGCGCGATAGTTGATCTTGTGTGGCGGGACGCTGTGACCTTCGCCATGCCGGGCCAGAAACGCGACGCGACGGCCACCGAGCGTGCCAATTCGCACCGGCCCGGACGGCATTCCGTAGCGGGTTTCCGGCAGCCGTGTCTGCACGTCGGCGAGCGCGGCCAGTGCGTAGACACCGGTACCGCCAATCACTGCAAGATCGATGCTGCCCGTATCGAAGCGGGTCATAGCGCGTAGATCGCAGGCAGGTTGCGGCCCTGCTCGTGATAGTCCATGCCGTAGCCGAAGACGTAGCGATCCGGCACGTCGAGTCCGGCAAAGTCGGCTCGCAATCCTGGCACGCAACGACCGTGCTGCTTCACGGCAAGCGCGGCGATACGCACATCGCGCGCGCCCTCTCCAGCGCACCACTCGCGTATGGCTGCGAGCGTGTGACCTTCATCGACTATGTCGTCGACCAGCAGCACACGTCGGCCACGCAGTGGCGTCTCGGGGCGATGTTTCCAGACCAATGCGCCGCCTGAAGTCGCACCGCGGTAGCGGGTGGCATGGAGGTAATCGCATTCGAGATCGAGTCCACGCGTCCCAAGCTCCAGCGCCAGCTGCCCGGCGAACGGCAAGCCGCCGTGCATGACGGTCAGGTAGACCGGGACGTCCCCTGCGTAATCGTTGCGGATAAGTATCGCCATCTGCGCGATCGCGCGCTCGATGGTCACGCGATCGTGCACCAGCTCGGCAGTCGCCAATGCCGCGGCAAAGTCCGGCGATCCACTCATGCAACATCACCAGACAAGCGCGCCTGTGCCTCGCCATGGCGAGTCTCGGCTAGCAACCCATCCCAACCCATCGCGCCGCGACCGATCAGCCCGATCAAGGCCGCGGTGTTGAGCTTGCGACCCGCTACCGCAGCCAGCGACTCATCGACCAGGTCCGGGTGGCAGACAAGGACCACATCGCAACCAGCGTCCAGATGCGCGTCGATCCGTGCCTTGACTCCGCCAGCGGAGAATGCCGCAGCCATCCCGATATCGTCGGAGAACACCACGCCTCGAAAACCCATCTCCGTGCGCAGGATGTCGTTGATCCAGCGCGGCGAATAGCCGGCCGGTTCCGGCGCAACCTGCGGGTAGACAACGTGCGCCATCATCACCGCATCGGCCTTGGCCTCGATGCCGGCGACAAACGGAACCAGATCGAATTTGCGCATTTCGTCGAGAGACCGATCATCAACCGCGTTATCGAAGTGCGTGTCCTCCAGCACCGATCCGTGCCCCGGAAAATGCTTGAGCGTGGCACCCATGCCGGCCGCGTGCATGCCCCGCACATAGGCGCGGGCGAACTCGGCAACGATCTGGGGATCACCCGAAAACGCGCGGTTGCCGATGGCGCGATTGCCGCGACCGAGGTCGACCACGGGCGCGAAACTGAGGTCGACGCCACTGGCTCGAATTTCGCTCGCCATCAGCCACGCATGCTCCTGTGCGAGGTCGAGCGCCGCGACCGGATCACCTGGATACATGAGGCCGAAGCTGTCCAGCGACGGCAGCGCGCTGTAGCCATCGCGAAACCGCTGTACCCGTCCGCCTTCCTGGTCGACGCAAATCAGCTGCGGCCGTGGTGCAGCCGCGCGGATCGCGCGCGAGAGTTCCGAGACTTGCGCCTTCGACGAGAAGTTGCGCGCAAACAGGATCACGCCGGCGCAGGCATCGTGCTGCAGCCAGTCGCGCTCCTGCGCTGTGAGTTCGGTTCCGGCGATGCCAATGACGAGCATGCGAGTTGCCTCTTGCGGTTTTTTAGTGGCTGGGGCCAATTGTCGCGCAGTTGGGTGAAAAATGGACGCTCACCCGAAAAAGCTGTTGCTCCTAAGCACAACCCGCCAACGAGAATCCACGCAAGACCCCGGAGGGGCGGCGCGCAGGACGCGCGTCGTTTTCAGTCGAGCCATGGATGGCGAGTCTGAAAATCGCCGAGGAGAATGAAACTTCTAGTGAGCTCCGTCGGGGAAGGCCGCTTTCTTTTGGTTACTTTTCTTTGCGGCCCTTCAAAGAAAAGTGACTCGCCAAAGGCGGAAGCGTTTGATCAAAGTACGTCAAGCAGGAAGGTGAGCATCCTTTCAAGACTCGAACATCGCAATCGACTCCACATGCGCCGTATGCGGAAACATGTCCATCACCCCCGCCGTCCGCAATTTCCAGCCTCGCTCATTGACCAGATATCCCGCATCGCGCGCAAGCGATGCCGGATGGCAGCTGACATACACGATCCGCTTCAGCCCCTTCAACGGCAGCTGCTTGAGCACCACATCGGCGCCTGAACGCGGCGGATCCAGCAGCACGCGATCAAATCCCTCCCGCATCCAGGTGTGCCCGCGCAGGTCCTGTGCGAGGTCGGCGGCATGAAAGTTGGCGTTGTCGATACCGTTGTGCAGCGCATTCGCCTGCGCCCGCTTCACCAACCCGACATCGCCCTCGACCCCGACCACTTCGCGCACGCTGCGCGCCAGCGGCAAAGTGAAGTTGCCGAGACCACAAAACAGGTCGAGCACCCGCTCGTTTGGCTGCGCGTCGAGCAACGCCAGCGCGCTGGCGATCATCTTCTGGTTGAGGCCAGCGTTGACCTGGATGAAATCGAGCGGGCGGAAATGCAGTTCGACATCCCACTGCGGCAGCCGGAATGCCAGCATCGGGTGTTCTGGCCACAGCGCGTGCACCGAATCGATGCCACCAGGCTGCAGGAAGATCGCGAAATCATGTTCTTTTGCGAAGGTGACCAGCGTTCCGCGATCACGCTCTGACAGCGGCGCAAGATGACGAAATACCAGCACCACCGTGTCGTCGCCGGCGATGAACTCGATCTGCGGAATCTCGCTGCGGGCGTCCATCCCATCGATCAGCGCCGACAGCGCGGGAATTCTGGCACCAATCTGTGGAATCACCGTATGGCATTCGGAAAGATCGGCGACGAAGCGTGGGTCCTGTTCGCGGAATCCGACCAGCGTCTTGTCCTTCTTCTCCACCCGCCGCACCGAAAACCGACCCTTGCGGCGATAGCCCCAGGCGGCATCGGTCAGTGCGGGCAGCACGGTCGCTGGCGTGACATGGCCGATGCGTTCGAGGTTCTCCAGCAGCACGCGTTGCTTGGCGTGGATCTGCTGCGCCTCGTCCATGTGCTGCAGGGCGCATCCGCCGCAGGTGCCGAAGTGCACGCAGCGCGGCGCAACGCGATCGCTTGCCGGCTGTAGCACCTGCACCGTCCTGGCCTCGTCGAAACTGCGTTGACGACCGGTCTGTTGCGCCATGACGATCTCGCCGGGCAGTGCGCCTGATACGAAGACCGTCTTGCCGGGGCTGGCCTGTCCTTCGGCCCGCCGGCCGACGCCGCGGCCATCATGGGTGAGATTGAGGATCTCGATCTGGAACGGGGTCTGGTCGATGCGGGCCACTGAAATGCTGCGTTTCGAGTAGCCGCCTATTGTCGCAGAGCGCAGCGACCGACCCCACCCACGAGGACTTCCAATGCACCGCCGCGCGCCTGCCGGACCCGCTTGCGGGCTGTTGGTTGGCCGCGGTCGGCCCGGATACGCAAACGGCCCGCCGAAGCGGGCCGTCGATCGCCGCCCATAGAGGCTACTTCTGCTTCCAGCCTCCCGACGCGTCCTGGTACCACCAGCCGCTGCGCGCGCTTTCGATCCACTGCTTGGCGAACACGCCGCGAATCTGCGCTTCCCATTCCGGATGGCTGTTGGCGACGGCGACTTCGCGATAGACCGCCTTGCGATCGCGGTTGTCATCGGCGACCGCCTGGTTGACGGCGACCCGATCTTTCAACTGCAATTTCGCAGCATCGCGCACCACGACCAGCCCATCACGGGTGAAGCCGAGCGCGCCCGAATCAAACCCGGCTCGCAGATCGCTGTCAAAGCGCGCCTCCATGCGCGACTGGATCGCCTGGATGGCCGGCGTCTTGATGGTGATGTCCGGTGCACCTTGTGCGTATGCCGGCGCAATGCCGACGAGCGTCAACGGATCGAAGTGCCGGAGGAGCTCAGCCATGCCGCCACCGCCGGGCTTGGGCGGCGTCGGTGCCGGCTGGGCCTGGTCACCGATTACCTTTTCGACGAACTGCTTGGCAGCAGCCTTGGCCTCGGCGGCCGGGAAATAGACATTGATCGTCACGCACGCGGCTAGTGCCAGCACGGTGGCAGTGTTCAGACCCCATCCACGTATTCCCATCCAGCGCTTCATTGGTGCTCTCCTGGTTTCCAGACATGTGATTCGAAAGACGTGGCGATCATTTCACGACCGGCTTGACCTCGCCTTTGCTGACCGCGGACAACCGCTCCACCAGTGTCGGCCAGTCGACCATTCGATTGAAGCCGACGACGGTCAAGTGGGGAATCCCGGCTCCTTCGACGATAGTAAAGCCCTTTGGTACTGAACCGGATGTATCGGGGCCTTCCAGGCCGCCCATCGCGCAGACTTCGTTGGCGAGCCGGCACGAAATACCGATGCGGCTGTAGCCGAAATCCTTGAACAGCCCGATCAGCTGGCTCTGCAGCGTGTTGGTGAACGATGCATCGCCGACGCTGGAGATGTTCTGCACGGCGCGCTGGCTGATGCGCCGCCGCACCCCCCGCACGCTGACGGTGTGCAATTCGGCATCGAATGCGGTGGCAGTCCAGTCGACCAGGCGCAAGGCGTCAATACGGCCAGCTAGGCGCCCGGTGATGCTGCCAAAATCGAACACGCCGGTCAGCGATTGCAGGTCGATATTGTCCAGCACGAGATCGGCGGTGAGCGACGGCGCCACGCCGAACGGTCGCTCCATCGATAGCGACGAGGCCTGCACCGAACCGCCGAAGAGTTGCATGGTCAAGCCGCCATCGAACTCCAGGCGTTCGCCGGCGTAGCGCGCATTGGGAATGCGCCCGCTGAGTTGCCCTTGGAACGCGGGCCAATGCAGCGTTTTTGCCAGCTGACCGATATCGAGCCGATCCAACGTCAGGCCAAAGCGGATGTCGGCACCCGCATCGCCGGTGGGCGGACGCAGGGTCATGCCGTCGAAGCGCAAACTGCCGCCGAGCGCGGGCACGGTGACCGCGTTGTGCAGTCGCAATTCGCCATTGCTGCTGTCGATGGGCAAGCTCGCGCTTGCGAAATCGATGCCATACAGCTGTCCTCGATTCCATTTCAGCTCGCCGGAGACCGGCGTGGTGGCTGAAAAACGAGGCGTGCCGTCGAGACCGTCGAAGCGGAAGCGGCCTTTCGGATCGATCATGCCCACGTCGCGCAGGCTGACCTCCGCGCTCTGCAGGCGCCCGCCTGCCATGCGCGCATCAGCATCGATGTCGCCACTCAACTGCAGGTCACCGAGCCCCGCCACAGCCAGCCACCCGGACAGGTAGCGTTTGCCGAGTGGGGCGATGTTGTTGCTGTGCAGGTGCAGCTCGAGCGCCTGCAGGCTGGTATCAATGCCGAATGTGGCGCTGCCGCTCGCGACCAGCGCGTCGCCATCGCGCCACGCGATCGACGGCAGACGCCAGCCCTCGCCCGTCCGCTGGCTACCTTCGATATGCAGGGCAACCGGCGTCGTCGACAGCGCGACATAAGCGTTGCCCACCAGGAAATCGCCGCCTTGCAGCGGGCCATCGACTACCACCGTCGTGAGCTGCGGCATCTTGCGATAGTCGATGGCGAATCGGCCGTCCAGGGCTTCGCCGGCCATGCTGGCATCGGGCGTGTCGAATGCGGCCTTGGCGACATCCAGCGTCCCAACCACCTGCAGCGGCTGCGCTTTTGGCACATGGACGCGCAATCGGCCATCAAGGGTGCCCGACTTCAGTTTGCCGTCCTGCCATGCGCGCGCCAGCAGCGCTTGCGCCCAGACCAGCGGCACACGGGTGAGATCGATCATGGTGTCGTCGGGGGCAGCCGAACGGCGGTGCAAAGCGAGGATCGAGCTCCCGTGCGACAGCGATGCGTTGGTGGTATCGGAGCCGAAGTCCACCGCAAATTGCAGCGCTGCACCGTGACCGGCGCGCAGCTCGCCATCGCAACGCCAGCCGTTTTTGCCAGTGCGCCGTAACGGGCAATGCCAACGCAGGTCGCGGTAGCGATAACCGAGATCCGGCGCCTCGAGCGCGTGCGCGGTGAGGAGCAGATCGCCCTGCCGCGCATCGGCCGGCCAGTCCAGGCGGACGCGCACGTCATCGAGCGTGGCGACCGCGGTCGTTACCTGATCGATATGCGCCTGCAGGGTGCGCGCGGGCGCCTCGTCGCTCGCCATCAGGCTCGCGAGCAGGAACAGCAGGGTTACCATTGATCGGGACATGGGCCGAAGCATACCGATGACAGTGAGCTTTCGATGAACCCGCGCATTCTGCTGGTCGAAGACGACGCGGTCAGCCGTGCGTTTCTGGCCGCTGCAGCCGAGGCGCTTCCGGCAACCGTCGACGCGGTCGAGACTTGTGCCGAGGCGCTGGAGTGCGCGCGAGGCACGCGATATGACCTCTGGCTGATCGACGCCAAGCTGCCAGACGGCAGTGGTGCCGGGCTGCTCGCCACGTTGCGGGGCCGGGCCGACACTCCGGCGCTGGCCCATACCGCCAGCCACGATCGCGCCGATCGCGATGCGCTGATCGCAGCGGGCTTCATCGAGGTGCTGGTCAAGCCACTGCCCGCACGCACACTGCAGACCATGATCGCTCGAGCGCTTGGCCACGACCGCGCTCTCGTCGAGGCAGAACGCGATCGAAGCACGACATTGCCGCGCTGGGACGACGCCGCCGCACTGTCGGCGTTGAAGGGCGAGCAGGCGCATGTGGTCGCGTTGCGGCGTTTATTCCTGGACGAGTTGGCGGGACAACGCGGCGCCATCGAAAGTGCTCTCGCCGCGGCCGATACCAGCAGCGCTGGCCGCACGCTGCACATGTTGCGTGCGAGTTGCGGCTTTGTCGGAGCGGCGCGGTTGGGCGAGGCGGTCCGGGCACTCGAGTCGGATCTGCAGTCCGCATCCGCGCGGCGGCGCTTCCATGAGGCAGCGAGCGAGCTGCTCGAAACCGCGAACCCCTAATCCGCTGGTTTCGGCGCAAACCGGCCGAGTTCACCGAGCAGTTCCCACGACTTCAGGCCGCGGCCGCCGAGCAGATGCAGCAGCACCGGCCGCAGCGCGCGGCGCAGGCCGGCGAGATCGTCCTGCTCGGGCATGTGGTCGGCGGCGAGTGCGAGCAATGCGCGGCCCGTCGCCGCATCACTGCGATCGCCATGACCGCGATCACTCAGCAGACGGCGCGGGCCATGTTCGGGATCCAGGCGATAGCGTGCGGCAGGATCGATCGCAGCACCGTCGCCGTCCATATCGAAGGCGAAGCCAAATCCCAGCGCCTCGAGCAGGTCGCGCTCGAACCGCCGCAGGCTCCATGCCAGGGATGTCCCGTCGCCCATGCGCATCCGCGCGGCGCCATAGGCCTCGAACAGTTCCGGTGCGGGATCCTCGCGCGGCGCCAGTCGCAACACCAGCTCGTTGACGTAGAACGCAGCCAGCGTCGCTTCGCCAACCAGTTTCGGTGCAGCGTCCAGCGCTTCGGCGGAGCGCAACTGCGCCAGTTCGCCGCGCTGCACGGCATCCACGCGGATGTATTGCAGCGGCTGCAACGCCGCGCGCAGCACGTGTCGCTTCGGTCCGTGCACGCCACGCGCGAGCAGACCAAGCCGGCCGTGGTTCGCACTGAGTATCTCGATCAGCAGGCTGCTCTCGCGCCATGGCCGCGTGTGCAGGACGTAGGCGGGCTCGTTGTCGATGCGCATGCAGGTTGGAAGAAGGTCGCGCGATGCGTCATCGAATCGCGCGCTGCTGCAATGATCAGTCGCTGTAGCCCAAGGTTCGCAACGCGGCCTCGTCGTCCGACCAGCCCTCGCGCACGCGCACCCAGGTTTCGAGGAACACCTTGTGGTCGAACAGACGCTCCATCTGTTCGCGCGAACGGGTGCCGATCTCGCGCAGGCGGGTGCCGCCCTTGCCGATCACGATCGCCTTCTGTCCATCGCGCTCAACCCAGATCACCGCGCCGATCCGCAGCAGGATGTCCGCTCTCGTCGACGTATCCTCGACGAAGCTCTCGATCTCGACCGTGGTCGCGTACGGCAGCTCCGCGCCGAGCTGGCGCATCAACTGCTCGCGAACCAGTTCGCCAGCGAGGAAACGCTGGCTCTTGTCGGTGATCTCGTCTTCGGCATACAGCGCCGGCTGCTCAGGCATCAATGTCAGCAAAGTGTCGACCAATGGCTTCAGGCCTTTGCGTTTCAGTGCCGAAACCGGATGCACGGCGGCAAATTCGCGCGCCGAATTGACTTCGCCCAGGAACGGCAACAACTCCGACTTGTCCTTGATCTTGTCGACCTGGTTGACCGCCAGCACCACGGGCACGCCGGCCGATTTCAGCGCGTCGTAGGCGAGCGAATCGCCATCGTCCCAGCGGCCCGCCTCGATCACCAGCACCGCGGCATCGACACCCTCCACTGCACCGCGGGCCGCACGATTCATCATGCGATGCATGGCTGAAGACGAGGCCGTGCCGTGGTCGCGATGGATTCCGGGCGTGTCGACCAGCACCAACTGGCCACGCTCGAAACTGGCGATGCCTAGCAGGCGATGACGTGTGGTCTGCGGGCGGCTGGAGGTGATGCTGACCTTGGCACCGACCAGCGCATTGACCAGCGTTGACTTGCCGACGTTGGGGCGGCCGATGACGGCGACATGGCCGGCGTGGAACTTTTCCATGGTGCTCATTTCGATGCGCTCATCCCGATGCAATCCGTTGGAGCGCCGCCTCGGCGGCCGCCTGCTCGGCGGCGCGACGGGAAGCGCCACTGCCTTCAGTACTCATGGTGGGTGCTGCCAAGGTGCAGCCGATGCGAAAGCGTTTGTCGTGGTCATCGCCGGATTCCTCCAACAAGGAATAGATCGGCAATGGCTGTTGCCGCGCCTGCAACCACTCCTGCAATCGGGTCTTGGCGTCCTTGCCGACCTGATGCAGCGGCGGCAGGGACGACAGCAGCGGTTCGAACCAGGGCAGCACGACCTGGCGGCAAGTGTCGAAGCCACCGTCGAGATATAACGCCGCGATGACGGCCTCGAGCGCGTCGGCCAGGATCGAATCGCGGCGGTGACCACCGGTTTTCATCTCGCCGGGGCCCAGCGTCAGGCGCGCGCCGAGTTCGAGCGTCCTTGCCACGCCGGACAGCGCGGACTCGCGCACCAACTCGGCGCGGGCGCGCGTCATCGCGCCCTCGTCGGCCTTGGGCCAGCGGGCATACAGCTGCTCGGCAATGATCAGGTTGAGCAGCGCGTCGCCCAGGAACTCAAGGCGCTCGTTGTGTGGACTGCCGGCGCTTCGATGGCTCAGGGCCTGCGCGAGCAGGCCGCCATCGGCAAAGGCATGCCCTCCAAAGGCATGCGCTCCGAAGACGGCAGCGGTCGACGGATTACTCGGTGCCACCATGCCGGGTCATGGTCTCGGTCGCTGAAAATTTGCCGACCACATCAAGATTGGCGATGATCGGCTTGCGGAGTTCGTAGTTCACGTCCATCTGCCAGCCGGCGTCGACCCGCTTGATCTTGACGTGCTCGGGCTTCACGTCCTCGGCATAACTGATGTAGAGCCGACGGAAGAACAGATCCTGGATCTTGGCCGGATCCTGGTCGGCGATGCCGGGCTCGGCAGAGAGGCCCTTGAGCGCCGATTTGACCGCGTAATACTCCGAATACATCGGGATGAGCTTCATTCCCACATAGGCGAACAAGCCCACCACCGCGAGCACAATCACGAACCCGATCAGGGTCATGCCGCTTTGCGTCCGCTTCATTGCCTTCCCCTTTGCCGACCTGCGTCGATGATGGATGCCAGCCTACACAATCCCGTCCGTAAAACCCGGGATCGGCCTATGGAATTCCGCTGCCGATCCGATTGAAGTCCACCCCGCCCGCGCTGCGGTCCCAGCTCATCCAGATGAGAAAGGCCTTGCCGCGCAGGTTCGTCTCGGGCAGGAAGCCCCAGAAGCGGCTGTCCTCGCTATTATCACGATTGTCCCCCATCACGAAATAGTCCCCGGCCGGCACCGTCCACTGGCCTTCGCCCTGGACGAAAAACGGCATGTCCTCGCGTGCCAGGACCGGATGCGGGCGTCCGGGCAGCGCCTCGGTCAATAACCGGGCGCCGGTCATATCGGCGCCCTGCCCTTTGCCGACATAACCACCCAGGCTTTGGTACTGCAGCGGCTCGCCGTTCACATAAACGGTGTGGTCGTGATAGGCGATGGTGTCACCGGGCAGGCCAATCACGCGCTTGATCCAGTCCTGATCCGGATGCTGCGGCGGCTTGAACACCACCACGTCGCCGCGTTTGGGCTCGCCGGTAGCGATGAACTTCTGGTTGGTGATCGGCAGGCGCAAGCCGTAGGCGAACTTGTTGACCAGGATGAAATCGCCGATCAGCAGCGACGGCATCATCGAGCTGGACGGGATCCGAAAAGGCTCGGCGACGAAGCTGCGCAAGCCGAGCACGACCGCCAGCACCGGGAAAAAGGCCTTGGCGTAGTCGACGACGATGGGCTCCTTTGCCTCGATCAAGCCCCCGCGCGCCGCGCGCCGCTTGGCCAGGAACAGCTTGTCCAGCAGCCAGACGACGCCGGTGAACAGCGTCAGTGCCACGAGGGCGATTTCAAACCAACGCATACCCGCTCCTATTGTTGTCGCCGGTCGGCAATAAACCGGCTCCAGTTGATGTTGCTCGCCACTACGGCGAAAGCGGACTCCGGCGACGGCGCCCGGACTAAAAATCCGGCGTCACGAATTCCGGCTTTCGCCGCAATGGGGGATTACTTGCTATCCACCTGAAGGACGGCGAGGAAGGCTTCCTGCGGGATTTCGACGCGACCGACCTGTTTCATCCGCTTCTTGCCTGCCTTCTGCTTCTCCAGAAGTTTTTTCTTGCGCGATGCATCGCCACCGTAGCACTTGGCCAGCACGTTCTTGCGCATCGCCTTGACCGTGGTGCGCGCGATCACCTGGGCGCCGACCGCGGCCTGGATGGCGACGTCGAACATCTGCCGCGGGATCAGCTCGCGCATCTTCTCGGCGATCTCGCGGCCGCGACGATCGGCGTGTGCGCGATGCACGATCAGGCTCATCGCATCGACCTTGTCGCCGTTGATCAGCGTATCCACGCGCACGAATGGGCCGGCGTCGAAGCGGATCAGGTGGTAATCCAGCGAGGCATAACCGCGCGACACCGATTTCAGGCGGTCGAAGAAATCCAGCACCACTTCGGCCATCGGCAGCTCGTAGATGATCTGAACCTGGCTGCCGAGATACTGGATGCCCTGCTGCGCGCCGCGCTTCTCTTCGCACAGGGTGATGATGTTGCCGACGTAGTCCGGTGGCGTCAGGATCGTTGCCAGGATGATCGGCTCGCGGATTTCCTGCAGCTTGTGTGGCGGCGGCAACTTAGCCGGGTTATCCAGCGGCAGGACGGTGCCGTCGGTCAGCAGAACCTCGTAAACCACGGTCGGTGCGGTCGTGATCAGGTTGAGATCGTACTCGCGCTCCAGCCGTTCCTGCACGATTTCCAGGTGCAGCATGCCGAGGAAACCGCAGCGGAAGCCGAAGCCCATCGCCTCGGAGGATTCCGGCTCGAAGCGCAACGCGGCATCGTTGAGGCGCAATTTCTCCAGTGCTTCGCGCAGCGCCGGGTATTCATCCGACTCCACCGGAAACAGGCCTGCGAATACCCGCGGTTTCATTTCCTGGAACCCGGGAAGTGCTTTTGCGGCGGGAAGGCTCGCCGATGTCAGCGTGTCGCCGACCGGCGCGCCATGTACGTCCTTGATCGAGGCGTTGATCCAGCCCACTTCGCCGGCGCCAAGCTTGGCCAGGTCCGTGCGTTTGGGTGTGAACACGCCGACCTTGTCGACCAGGTGCGTGCGGCCGGTCGACATCACCAGGATCTTGTCGCCGGGCTTGATCTCGCCCTGCATCACGCGCACCAGCGAAACCACGCCGAGGTAGTTGTCAAACCACGAATCGATGATCAGCGCCTGCAAGCGGTCGGTATCGCGGGGCTTCGGCGGCGGGATGCGCTTGACGATGGCTTCCAGCACGTCGATCACGTTGAGCCCGGTCTTGGCGCTGATGGCGACGGCGTCTTCCGCATCGATGCCGATGACGGCTTCGATTTCTTTCTTGACACGCTCGACGTCAGCCGTCGGCAGGTCGATCTTGTTCAGCACCGGCACCACTTCCAGGCCCTGCTCGACCGCGGTGTAGCAGTTGGCGACCGACTGCGCCTCGACACCCTGCGCCGCGTCGACCACCAGCAACGCGCCTTCGCAGGCGGCGAGCGAACGCGAGACCTCGTAGCTGAAGTCGACGTGGCCAGGCGTATCGATGAAGTTGAGCTGGTAGACCTGGCCGTCGCGCGCGGTGTACGGCAGCGACACGGACTGGGCCTTGATGGTGATGCCGCGCTCGCGCTCGATCGGGTTCGAGTCGAGCACCTGCGCCTCCATCTCACGGTCCTGGAGGCCGCCGCAGAGCTGGATGATGCGATCGGCCAGCGTCGACTTGCCATGGTCGATGTGGGCGATGATCGAAAAGTTGCGGATGTGCTTCATTGAATCGTGCTTCATTGAATCGGGCTGCATCGAACCTGGCTGCGTGCGGGGCGATGGCGCCCTGAGGTGATCCACCGCGCGGCAATCAACCGCGTGGGAATGAGTCACAAAGGTCATGACAAACACGGCATTGTCGCACGCACGCAGTCGCCGCGGCCGTGCGCCGCGGCGACTGCGGGATTTGCGATGATTCGCGCGATGACGCGAGCTCATCGCGCCGTGTCCTGCCCTTGGCTATTGCTTCGCGTCAGTGCGCGGGGTCACCGCCACGAACTGGCTGGCTTTGCCGCGATGCACCAGCAGCATCACGGTCTGCCCGGCTTTCACGTCGCGCAGCTGGCGATCCAGGGCGGCAGGGCTGTCGACCGGCGTCCTGCCGATGGAAAGCACGACGTCGCCCGGTTGCAGGCCGGCATTGCGCGCCGCCAGCCCCTCGACGCGGGCGATGCCAACCCCCTCGCCCGGCTTCAGGCCGAGTTGCTTGCGGTCGTTTGCGTCGAGCGCCTGGCCGACCAATCCGAGCGCATTGGTTGCACCCGCTGCTGTCTTTGGTCGGATGCCGGGGACCGGCATGGCGTTGGCGGCGCCTTCGTCCAGTTGCGTGAGCGTGATATCGAAATCGTGCAGTTTGCCCTCACGCAACACGGTCAGCTTGGCACGGCTTCCGGGCGGCAATTCGCCGACCAGCGGCGGCAGCTCGCTCGAGTCGTTGATCGCGGCGCCGTTGAATCTGCGGATCACGTCACCGGGCTCCAGGCCCGCTTTCTCGGCCGCACTGCCGGGAGCAATGTTGACCACCAGCGCGCCGCGCGTATCCGGCAGCCCCAGGCCGCGGGCGTCGTCGGTACCGATCTGCTGCACGTTGACGCCGATCTGGCCGCGGCTAACCTTGCCTGTGGCCTTGAGCTGCTTGACCGCGCTCATCGCGACATCGATCGGGATTGCAAAGCTGACGCCCATGTAGCCGCCGGAATTACTGAAGATCTGCGAGTTGATGCCGACCACTTCGCCGCGCGTGTTGAGCAGCGGACCGCCCGAATTGCCGCGATTGATGGCGACGTCGGTCTGGATGAAAGGGACGTAGCGCTGGTTGGCGTATGGATTGCTGCGTCCCACCGCGCTGACGATGCCTGCGGTGACCGAATGGTCGAGCCCGAATGGCGAGCCGATCGCAACCACCCACTGCCCCGGGCGCAACAGGTTGGAGTCGCCCAGGCGCAACGTCGGCAGTCCGGCGGCGGCGATCTTGAGCAGCGCAACATCGGACTGGTCATCGCTGCCAACGACCTTGGCGGTGAACTCACGGCGATCCGACAAGCGCACCTTGACCGTGTCGGCGCCATCGACTACGTGATGGTTGGTCAGCACATAGCCGTCGCCGGAAATGATGAAGCCGGTCCCCAGCGAAATCCCGCGACCGCGGCCGCCCGGATCCTGCGGCGCGCCAGGCGGCATGCCCGGCATCGGCATGTCCGGGCCGAAGAAGCGGCGGAAGAATTCCGGCATGCCCTCTTCGTCCGGCACCTGCGACTGCGCCTGTGCCTGTGCGTTGCCGCCACCGATCTGCGCCTCGACGCTGACCACGCCAGGGCCGACCTGATCGACAAGATTCGTGAAGTCCGGAAGCCCGACCACCATCTGCGGCGCGGGCGACGGCGATTGCGCGGTCGCGGTCGGAAGCTCGATTACCGTCGTAACGGCCGCAGTAGCGACGACGAGCGCCAGTGCGTGGATGCGAAAAGAGCGCTTGGAGGTGGGACGAGTTGGCGACGACAGGGGCATTGCAACTACCTCGATCGATTAGGGAGCAGGAGCGAATCGAACAAATTCCGATGCTGCAACCCGGTATCAGGTACCAGGGCGGCGCGTTCGTTAAGGAGGTGCGCTGCCGCTATCGGTCGCCTCGTCGGCCGGCGCGGTGCGCGGCTCGAACGGGTTGAACGACGGCGAGGTGGCACTCACTTTATTGCCATAGTCGACAGTAAACGCACCGTTGGCCGACGAGCCGGGAAGCAGTGCCCGCGGCCATGGGCGGCTCGGCATGCTGACGCGGCGCGCGGAAAACGGATCAACCGGCGATGTCGCATTGGACCCGTTGCTGACCGCAATCGCGATCGGGGCCGCGGCGACGGCGCGTGTCGAGGCGCGTACCGCAGCGCGTTGGCTCTGACCACGCGAGCGGCGGACACCCATACGACGCGGTACGTCAGCTACGGCGACCGCGGTCGCCAGCTGTGCGGTCTGGGTGGCAATGTCGGTCGCTGGAATGGTCGCCGTGGGTCCGGGAACGGGAGCCGTCCGTGGCGCGCGCATCGCTGCAGCGATCTGCGAGGGCGTCTGCGTGGCCGACGGCGTCGCCTGCGGCGACTGCCGCAGCAGGACCAATGCGATCACCGCGACCGAAGCCGCCAATGCTGCTCCACCACCCCAACGCAGCCAGCGCGGAATGCTTGTGACGACCCTGGTCGCACCGGGCTCGAGCGCGATTGCAGTCGCGACGCGTGCCGCGAAACCAGGTGGCAGCAACATACCGGCGATCTGTCCGCGCAGCACGTCGCCGCACAGTTGCCAGCGCTCCCAGCAGTCGCCCAACTCGCCGTCGTGCTGCAGGCGTCGCAACAGGAAGCGCGCTTCATCGGGCGGTAACTCGCCGTCGATCAGCGCCGAGAGTTGCAGGCGGTTGTGGTCGAGGATCTTGTCGATCGTGTCTTGTCCGGGCGTCATCGCGTCGTCCGCTCCCGCGGCGTGTCGCTATCCATCAAAGGCTGCATTTCCAGATCGATCGCTTCGCGGGCGCGGAAGATGCGCGAACGCACCGTGCCGATCGGGCAATCCATCTTTTTTGCGATTTCCTCGTAACTCAGGCCCTCGACTTCGCGCAGGGTGATTGCCGTGCGCAATTCCTCGGGCAATGCTTCGACCGCGCGCATCACTGTTTGTTCCAGTTGCTGGCGCATCAGTTCGCGTTCGGGGGTGTCGTTGTTGCGCAGGCGCATGCCGGAGGCGAACTGTTCCGCATCCTCCATGTCGATATCGTCGGTAGGCGGACGGCGTTTGTGCGCGACCAAATGGTTCTTCGCTGTATTCACGGCAATCCTGTGCAGCCAGGTATAGAACTGCGCGTCTCCACGGAAACTGCCAAGTGCCCGATACGCACGCAGGAAGGTTTCCTGCGCCACGTCCTGGCACTCGCTCCAGTCGGCGATGTAGCGCCCGATCAGGCCGGCTATCCGGTGCTGGTACTTGCGTACCAACAGATCGAACGCCGCACTGTCGCCACGCTGCACACGCCTGACCAACTCCTGGTCGAGCTCACACTCCTGGGAAGCACGCTCTTGGGAAGAAAGCTCCTGGGAAGCACGCTCTTGGGAAGCACGCTCTTGGGAAGCTTGGGACAACTCCACTTCGGCCATGCGGCGCCGGCACTCCTGTCAGCCCGGCCATAGCCGGGCAATGGGACAACTACGAAAGCCGAAAGTTCGGAAAAGCTCACACACCGGCTTAATGGGGGCGAATTGACGGCAATCAAAGCCGGCCCGGATGATACTGGCTCCCCCTACCGTATCGGATCGTGCCGGATGATGACTGCAGGCCGCATGACCGCGGGCTTCGATGGGCTTCGCTTCCAGCACTGGAACGTCGAATCACGCCCGGATGGCATCGTCCTGGTCACGATCGATCGCGCCGGGCAGTCCGTCAACGCGCTGTCGCAGGACATGCTGATCGAACTGGGCACGCTGATCGAGCGCCTCGCGATCGATCCACCCAGGGGGGTGGTGTTCCGGTCCGGCAAGGCTTCCGGCTTCGTCGCTGGCGCAGATATCAAGGAATTCCAGACATTCGATGCCAAAGGCACGGTGAAGGACGCACTGTTCCGCGGCCAGCAGGTCTTCCAGCGGATCGCCGAGTTGCCCTGCCCCACGGTGGCTGCAATCCATGGGTACTGCATGGGCGGCGGCACCGAGCTCGTGCTGGCGTGCCGCCATCGCGTGGCCTCCAACGACGCGTCCACCCGCATCGGCCTGCCCGAGGTGAAGCTTGGGATCTATCCCGGTTGGGGCGGCAGCGTGCGGCTGCCGCGACTGATCGGCGCGCCAGCGGCGATGGACCTGATGCTGACTGGACGCACGTTGTCGGCATCGGCGGCATGGGCAATCGGCCTGGTAGATGAGGTCGTCGCAGCGACGGAACTGCTCGCTGCCGCGGTCGACCTCGCCCTGAAGGGCACGACGCGACCGTTCCAGCAGCGCTTGCTGGGGAAAGTGACGAACTGGTGGCTGGTGCGGCAGGCACTCGCACCCACGCTGGTGAAGCAGGTCGCCCGCAAGGCGCGCCGGGAACACTACCCCGCGCCGTACGCGCTGATCGACACCTGGCGTCGCAGTAGCGGCGGCATCCAGTCGCAGCTCGCGGCCGAGCGCAAGTCGGTGGCGAAGCTCGCTGCAACGCCCACCGCGCGCAACCTGACCCGCGTGTTTTTCCTGCAGGAGCGGCTCAAGGGTCAGGGCGGCAAAGACTCGGGAATCCAGCGCGTGCATGTGGTCGGTGCGGGCGTGATGGGTGGCGACATCGCGGCGTGGTCAGCCTACAAGGGCTTCGAAGTGACACTGGCCGATCGCGAACAGCGCTTCATCGACGCCGCGCTGACCCGCGCACAGGATCTGTTCGCGAAAAAGGTCAAGGACGACGCCAAGCGGCCTGCGGTCGCATCGCGACTCAAGGGTGATCTTGCCGGCGATGGAGCAGCGAATGCCGACCTGGTGATCGAAGCGATCGTCGAGCAGGCCGAGGCCAAGCGCGCGTTGTATACGCAACTCGAGCCGCAGATGAAACCCGGGGCGCTGCTGACCACCAACACTTCTTCGATTCCGCTGGTCGAGTTGCGCGCGCATATTCAGCGTCCCGCGCAGTTCGCTGGCCTGCACTACTTCAATCCGGTGGCGCTGATGCCACTCGTCGAGATAATCCACCACGATGCGATGGCGCCGGAAACGCAGCAACGCCTCGCCGCATTCTGCAGGGCCATCGACAAGTTGCCGGTGGCGGTCGCGGGCACGCCCGGATTCCTGGTCAACCGCGTCCTGTTTCCGTACCTGCTGGAAGCCGCGACGGCATTCGCCGAAGGCATTCCCGGCGCCGCGATCGACAACGTGGCCACGAAATTCGGCATGCCGATGGGACCGATCGAATTGATCGACACAGCCGGCCTGGACGTGGCCGCCGGTGTCGCGAAGGAGCTGGCGCAGTTTCTCGGGCTCACCGTGCCTGCCGCCCTCTCCACGCCACCGGAAGCCGGCAAGCGCGGCAAAAAGGATGGCCAGGGGCTGTACACGTGGGAGCACGGCAAGCCAGTCAAGCCGGAGTTGCCAAAGGAGTATCCAACGCCGGCCGATCTCGAGGATCGCCTGATCCTGCCGCTGCTCAACGAGGCGGTCGCCACGCTGCACGATGGCGTAGTCGCGGATGCCGACCTGCTCGATGCGGGGGTGATCTTCGGTACTGGATTTGCACCTTTCCGCGGCGGCCCGATCCAGCACATCCGCGACACCGGCGCCGACGTGCTGCTTGCAAGACTGCAGGCGCTGCAGACGCGTTACGGGGAGCGCTTCGCCGCAAAACCGGGGTGGGATTCGCCAACGCTACGGCCGTGATCGGAGCGCCGGATTCGTAGCGTGCGCAGTGCGCATCCCGCCTCGCCAACCGGCATCACATCGTGTGCGTAGGCTTGTCCGCCGTGAGGGTGCCGGCCAGTAGCGCCTCGATCTTGCCCTTGACCGCTTCGCCTTCACCGCTGTCGCTGAACTGCACGCCGATGCCAGCGATACGATTGCCTTGTGCGCCCGCCGGCGTAATCCAGATGACTTTGCCGGCAACCGGCAGGCGTTCACCGGATTCGGGCAGGGTCAGCAGCAGGAACACCTCGTCACCGAGGAAATAGCGTTTTGCCGTCGGCACGAAGATGCCGCCCTGCTTCAGGTAAGGCATATACGAGTTGTACAGCTGCGCCTTGTCCTTGACGGCAAGCGACAGGATGCCCTGGCGTGCACCACCTGCATTGGCCGTCATCTGCGCGCGCTCCCGATCATCTGTTGTGTCCTCCGATGGCCCGCGCATCGGCGTCGCCGCGCCATGCAAGCAACAACTCCGCAATCGCGAGGTCCGCCCGCACCGTCGTCCGCAATAGTGCGCGGGTGCGATTTGCGGCGTCGAACCATACCGCCAGCCTGCGGGTTCGCAGCGGCTCGGTCAAGCCGCCGACCTGGGCCAGCGCGTAATCGGCAGCGAAGCGCAGACGCAGCGACGCATGCTCATCGGCAGCCCAGCGTTGCGCGGTTTCGGCGGGCGAGAGATCACCGCTTGCGAGCTTGGCCAAGTCGTTCGCGACCTCGCGCCGCAATTGCAGGCCGCCGTCTCGCAGCCACGCATCGGCTAGACCCGGATGGCCACGGGCTGCGTCGAGTGCTTCGTGCGCCACCTGTTCGGTGTGCCCTTGTTCGCGCAACCAGGCAAGTGCCTCTTCGCGTGGTGGCAGGCGGAATTCCAGTTTCTGGCAGCGGCTGCGGATCGTCGCCGGCAGGCGTGCCGGCTCGGTGCTGATCAGCCAGAGGTAACGCCCCGGTTGCGGTTCTTCGAGTGTTTTCAGCAGCGCGTTGCAGGCAGCATGGTTGACCGCATCGGCCGGGTCGACGATCACCACCTGGGCGCCGCCGTACTGCGGCGTCAGCGCGAACTTCGCCGACAACGCACGAATCTGCTCGATGACGATCTCGGTGCGCAGTCGCGTGCCTTCCTTGTTCATGATGAACGACACGATGTTGTAGTCGGGATGCGTTCCAGCCGTAAACAGGTGGCAGCTGCGACATTTGCCACAGGGTTCGCCGTCGCCGTCGGGCGCACGGCACAACTCACGCCTCGCCAACCGCTCCGCTACCGCGCGCTTGCCAAGCCTTGCCGGTCCACAGATGAGCAAGGCGTGGCCCATCCGGCCACCGTCAAGCGCCGCCGAAGCCTGGTCATAGGCACGCTGCTGCCACGGTGAGAACCCGGCAATGGTCGCCGTCATCGCTGTGCGTCCTGCCACTGGTGCAACTGCGCTACCGCGTCCATGGCGACCACATCAGCCGGACGCGCAGCGTCGATCACCCGGATACGATCCGGTTCGGCAGCGGCACGTGCAAGGAAGGCTGCACGTGCGCGCTCAAAGAAATCATCGCGCTCGCGTTCGATCCTGTCGGGGCCGCTTCCGCCAAACGCCAGGTCACGACCACGGGTGCGTTCGCGGCCTTCGCTGACGCCCACATCAAGCAACAGGGTCAGCCCCGGCCGCACGCCGACCACGCGCCGTTCGAGCTCGGCGATGAATTCCGGGTCCAATCCCCGCCCACCGCCCTGATAGGCATAGCTGGAGTCGGTGAAGCGATCGCTGATCACCCAGGCGCCGCGTTCGAGCGCCGGAAAGATGGTCCCGCGCACGTGTTGCGCGCGCGCAGCGAACATCAACAACAGCTCGGTTTCCGCTGCGAGCGGTTCATGAGGAAGGCCATCGGCACCGGTACCGAGCAGCAAGCCGCGGATCCGCTCGGCGAGCGGCGTACCCCCCGGCTCACGCGTGCTCACGACTTCACCGCCTTGCGACTGCAACGCCAAGCGCAGCGCGCTCAACACCGTGGTCTTGCCCGCGCCCTCCCCGCCTTCCAGTGAGATGAAGCGCGGGTGCGTCGTCAACGTCGTCATTGCGCCTGCTGCTGGCGGGCGCGATAACGCTGCAGATATTGCTGCACTGCCGCTTCGTGTTCGGCCAGCGAGCGCGTGAAGACATGGCGACCGCTGCCATCGCCGATCGCGACGAAATACAGCGAATCCCCGGCTGCTGGATGCGTCGCTGCCTGCAACGCCGCAGCGCCGGGCATCGCGATCGGCGTCGGCGGCAGTCCGGCGCGGGTATAGGTGTTGTAGGGCGTATCGGCAAGCAGATCGGCCTTGCGGATATTGCCGGCGTATGCCGCGCCCATTCCGTAGATCACGGTCGGGTCGGTCTGCAGCTTCATGCCAAGCTTGAGGCGGCGAACGAAAAGCCCAGCGATTGCCGGCCGCTCTTCGGCGATGCCGGTTTCCTTTTCGACAATGGAAGCCAGCACGAGTGCCTGCTCCTCCGATGCGAGCGGCAGTTCCGGCGCGCGTGTCTTCCATGCAGCGTCGAGTGCCTGCGTCATCCCATCAAAGGCACGACGCAGCACGTCGACCTCTCCATCGCCGCGCGTATAGACATAGGTCTCGGGCAGGAACCGGCCTTCCGGATGCTGGCCGGGATGACCAAGCGTTTTCATCAACGCAGCATCGTCGAGTGTCGTGGCGTCGTGTCGCAGCGGCTGTGCTTTCGCCAGCGCCGCGCGCAACTCGTGCAGGTTCCAACCCTCCACTATCGTGAACCGATGGCTGATGACCTTGCCTTCGCGCATGCGCATCAGCAACATCCGCGGCGTGGTGCCCGGGTCGAGCGCGTATTCGCCTACTTGCAGTTTGCCCGCGACGCCCAGCTGGCGCGCAAGCGCATGCCACTCCAGTTCCTGGCCGTCGGGGACACCCACGGCATGCAATTTGCCGAGCACGGAGACCAGTGAATCCCCGCGTTGCACCAGCATCGTGTCGCCAGCATCGAGTCCGGCCATTGGCGTATCGGCAAAGCCGAGATAGCGGGTGATCGTCCAATAGCCGAGCGCGCCGGCCAGCAGCGCGGTGATGATGAACAGCAGGCCGAAGCTGCGTTTGCGTTTGCGGGCAGGGCTCACGAATGCTCCACGTCAAAGGCGAATCCAGGATGGATTCGTGCCAGCTTCCGTCGCGCGTCGTCCACCGCGGGGTGCCGGGTCCATGCGCGCGCGCCAAGCTGCGCGACAGTGAGGATACCGCGCACCGCATTGCACAGGAAAACCGCATCGGCGCCTTCGACATCCGCGACCGACAGGCGCGCCTCGCAGGCGTCCAGCAGGGACAGCAAGTGCGCGCGGCAGACACCCGCCACCCCGCAGTGGTCGAGCAATGGCGTCTGCCATTGCCCAGCGCGCAGCACGAACAGATTCGCGGCAGTAGCGCTGACGACAGCCCCGTCGCCATCAAGCATCAAGCCGTCGTCCATCCCCGCATCCATGCATTCCGCGCGTGCCAGCACCTGCTCGAGGCGATTGCAGTGCTTGATGCCGGCGAGCACCGGCTGCGATGCATGCCGGGTCTCGCACCAGCGCAATTGCAGCCCGACAGGCGCCCCCGTCGGCAGCGCATGCCGCGACAGCATCCATAGCGGCGCGGCGGTCGGCGACGGCGCATATCCGCGTCCCCCACCGCCACGGCTGAGCAGCAGCTTGAGCACGCCGGCGCCGTCGTCTTCGAACAACGCCGCCACCTCGCCCCTGACCTGCGCCTGCACTGGCAACGGAAGACGCAGTCGCTGCGCACCGCGTGCCAGCCGCTCCCAGTGTGCGTCCCACCACCACACCGTGCCGCGATGCACGCGCATGGTCTCGAACAGGCCATCGCCGTAGGCAATGCCACGCGCGTCGGCCGGCCACGCATCGATGCGCGCCGTTGCGTTGAAGATGCGCGCGATCAAGCGTCCACCCCCAGCGCGTGCAACATGCCACGGGCCTTGGCGCGGGTTTCGTCGAGTTCACGTTGCGGGTCGGAGTCGGCAACGATCCCGGCACCCGTGCGGAAACGCAGCCCACTACCCGACGTGCTGCTTTCGATCTCGGCGCTGCGGATCAGGATGTTGAGGTCGAGGTCACCATCGCGGTTGAGCCAGCCGAACGCACCCGTGTAGGCGCTGCGACCGTCCTGCTCCAGCTCGGCGATGATCTGCATGCAGCGCACCTTCGGGCACCCGGTAATGGTGCCGCCAGGAAACACCGCGCGAATCACGTCACCCGGCGTCGCATCGGCGCGCAGCCGTCCGCGCACGTTGCTGACGATGTGATGCACATGCGCGTAGCTCTCGACGGTCATCAACTCGTCGACCTCGACACTCCCCGGCGTACAGACCCGGCCGAGATCGTTGCGCTCCAGATCGATCAGCATCACGTGTTCGGCGCGCTCCTTGGGATGCCCGACCAGCTCGCGGATGCGCGCTGCATCGTCGTCGCCTTCGAATCTCGGCCGCGTTCCCGCGATCGGGCGAGTTTCAACGACCTCACCGCGCACCGACACCAGCCGCTCGGGCGAAGCGCTGACCACGGCCCAGCCGTTGCCCGCGAACAAGCCGGCAAAGGGTGCAGGATTGTGGCTGCGAAGCCGGGCGAACAATGCAGCCGGCTCGAGTGCGTGGTCGAATCGCGCCCGCCAGCCACGCGATAGATTGACCTGGAACGCATCGCCGGCGGCGAGGTAATCGAGGATGCGATCCACGCCGCTCGTGAAGCGCGTCGGGTCGTCTTCGGACAAGGTCGTGGGCGGCTGCCATGGCGGCAGCGGCGGCATTTTGTCTGCAGCAGCGCAGTCGGCGACGATGCCCTCGAGCATGCCGGCATGTGCCGCCTCGACCACGATAACGCATTCGCCCGTGGCGTGATCGCGCAGCAACGCGGCTGGACAACGCAGTGCTGTGGCCACCGGCAACGCGCCTTGCGCTTGCGGCAACTCCAGTACCGGCTCGACTTGCGCGGCCAGTTCATAACCAAGGAGGAGTGCCCAGCCGCCACGGAACGGCCAACGCGGTTCGTCGCGAAGCGAGCGTTGCGCCTGCCATGCGTGATCGAGTGCAGAAAGAAAATCGCCATCAATGCAACTGCCGTCGGCACGGCGCGTCACGTCGTCTCGATCCAGGGCAAGCGATTCGCCATTGGTCGCCAGCAGCAGATCCCAGCGGCCCTGCGCGGTACCTGCCGCCGAGGACTCGAGCAACAGCGGGTAACGCTGTGGCGCCAACCGATGCAGTGCCAACAGGTCAATGTCAGGGGAAATTTGCCGGGAGACGAGCATGCGCCCGTCCTTGTCAGAGGCGGCGCAATACCAGCGTGCCGTTGGTCCCGCCGAAGCCGAATGAATTCGACATCGCAATATCGACCTGCTGTTGGCGCGCGGTATGCGGCACGTAGTCGAGGTCGCAGCCTTCCGATGGGTGATCGAGATTGATCGTCGGGGGAATGATCCCGGTGTGCAGCGCCATCGCCGAGAACACCGCTTCCACGCCGCCAGCGGCGCCAAGCAGATGCCCGGTCATCGACTTGGTCGAGCTGATCATGGCCTTGTACGCGTGCGCACCGAGCGCAGCCTTGATTGCCATCGTCTCCGCGAGATCACCCGCGGGCGTCGAGGTGCCATGCGCGTTGATGTAGCCGATTGCAGATGCGTCGATGCCGGCGTCCTTGATCGCGTTTCGCATGCAGCGCGCAGCACCTTCGCCGCTTTCGCTCGGCGCTGTCATGTGGAAGGCGTCGCCGCTCATGCCGAAGCCGGCGACCTCGCAATAGATGCGCGCGCCTCGCGCCCTGGCGCGCTCATATTCCTCGAGCACCAGGATGCCGGCGCCGTCGCCCATGACGAAACCGTCGCGGTCACGATCCCACGGACGCGATGCCTTCTCGGGCTCGTCATTGCGGGTCGACAGCGCCTTCATCGCGCAGAAGCCACCAACCGAGGTCGGCGTGGTGGCGAACTCGGCGCCGCCGGCGATCATCGCGTCGGCGTCGCCGTACTGGATCATGCGCATCGCCATGCCGATGTTGTGGGTCGACGTGGTACAGGCCGTCACGGCCGCGATGTTCGGGCCCTTGGCGCCGGTCATTATCGACACTTGCCCCGCGATCATGTTGATGATCGTGCTCGGCACGTAGAAGGGCGAGATCTTGCGTGCACCGCCCTCCTTGAACTTGAGCGTGGTGTCCTCGATGCCCTTGAGGCCGCCAATGCCGGCGCCGATCGCCACGCCGATGCGCTCGGCGTCGGCTTCGTTGATCTCCAGGCCGGCATCGTGGATCGCCATCAGGGAAGCGGCGACACCGTAATGCACGAAGGGATCCATCTTCTTGATCTCCCTCTGCGCGATCCACTTTGCTGGATCGAACCCCTTGACCTCGCCGGCGATTCGGGTCGCAAACGAGGACGCATCGAAATGGGTGATCGGGCCGATCCCCGAACGGCCGTGGACGATGCTGTCCCAGCTGCTCTCCAGATCATTGCCAACCGGCGACAGGATTCCAAGACCGGTGACCACGACACGACGTTTGGACATATCCAACTCCTGACTTGCTTTACCGCGTGCTTGCCTTGCCACTGGGCCATCGATGCAACCGCTGCCGGGTCACAAATGCGCAGGGCCGCGTATGCGGCCCCGGCTTGCCACTACATGCAAGGGCTTACGCCTTGACGTGTGCTTTGACGTAATCGATGGCCTGCTGCACCGAGGTGATCTTCTCGGCATCCTCGTCGGGGATCTCGCACTCGAATTCCTCTTCCAGCGCCATCACCAGTTCGACGGTGTCGAGCGAATCGGCGCCGAGATCGTCCACGAACGAAGCGCTGTTGGTGACTTCATCTTCCTTGACGCCGAGCTGTTCGACCACGATCTTCTTGACGCGCTCTTCGATGCTGCTCATGTATTTGCTCCTCCGGGGAGTCTGTTCAGACGGATAGTGTAAGGGAAAGCCGTGACGCTCGCGCGCAGGTGCGCAAGGCTTCGGCCCGTGGTCGACCAGGCCGCTCAGGCCATGTACATGCCGCCGTTGACATGCAGGGTTTCGCCCGTGATATAGGCTGCGGCCGGCCCCGCCAGGAAGCCGACGGCGCGGGCGATATCGGCGGGCTCACCGAGCCGCCCCAGAGCGATCTGCCCGAGCAGACCTTCACGCGCCGCTTCCGGCAGCGCGCGGGTCATGTCGGTATCGATGAAGCCGGGGGCGACGACATTTACGGTGATCCCGCGGGAACCAATCTCCCGGGCCAGGGATTTCGAGAAGGCGATGATCCCGGCCTTCGCGGCTGCGTAATTGGCCTGGCCGGCATTGCCCGTAACGCCAATCACCGAAGCGATGCTGATGATGCGTCCCTTGCGTGCCTTCATCATCCCACGTAGCACCGCCTTGCTGGTGCGAAAGACGCTGGTGAGATTGGTGTCGATGATCGCCTGCCAATCCTCGTCCTTCATCCGCAGCAGCAAATTGTCGCGGGTGATCCCGGCGTTATTGACCAGGATCGTGATTGCCCCGAATTCGGCCGCGATGGATTCGATCAGCGCATCGACCGATGCGCCATCGGTGACGTTCAACATCCGTCCATGGCCACCGACCAAAGCCAGTCGCTCGCCGATCACGGCGGCGCCGGCTTCGGATGTCGCCGTACCGATCACGGTCGCGCCCTGTGCGGCCAGTTCGTCGGCGATCGCCGCGCCTATGCCGCGGCTGGCGCCGGTCACCAGCGCGATATCACCCTTGAGCGTGGCGCCTTTCGATACGTCTTGGTGGCTCATCGCTGGCTCCATTCCTGCAGTGCGGCATCAAACTCGCCCGGCGTGCCGAGCGCGCGCGTATCGAGCGACTTGTCGATGCGTCTTGCGAGGCCCGACAGTACTTTGCCCGGACCGCATTCGGCGATCCGGGTGACACCGCGCGCGGTCAGTGCCTGCATGCAGCGGGTCCACTGCACCGGCAGGTAAAGTTGGCGCACCAGTGCGTCGCGCACCGACTGCATGTCGTCATGTACTTCGGCGTCGACGTTCTGTATCACCGGAATGGCCGGCGCGGCCCAACGCATGCCGGCCATGGTTTCCGACAGGCGATTGGCGGCCTCGCGCATCAACGGTGTGTGCGAAGGCACACTGACCGCGAGTTTGACCGCCTTGCGTACGCCGCGTTCGGCCAGCAATGCCAGCGCGCGATCGACCGCGGCGACATGGCCGCCGATCACGATCTGCCCGGGCGAGTTGTAGTTGGCCGGAACCACGACCTCGCTACCGCAGGCGTCCTCGCAGGCCTGCTGCACGACCACGTCATCGGCGCCAATCACCGCAGCCATCGCGCCAATGCCCGCCGGTGCGGCTTCCTGCATCAGCTGTCCGCGCAGGCGCACCAGATGCGCGCCATCGGTCAGCGTGAGCACGCCCGCCGCGACCAGCGCGCCGTATTCGCCGAGACTGTGACCGGCCAGCACCGATGGCTGCACCCCACCCTGCTGCCGCCACAAGCGCCACACGGCCACGCACGCGGCGAGCAATGCGGGCTGCGTGTATTCGGTGCGGTTGAGCATTTCTTCCGGGCCGCCCTGCGATAGGGCCCACAGGTCGACGCCAGCACCTTCGGAGGCTTCGCGAAAGGTGTCATGCACCAGCGGCGGGTGGAGTTCCGCCAACTCGGCCAGCATGCCGAGCGACTGCGACCCTTGGCCGGGAAATACGAAGGCAAGCGAGGGCGTCATCGGCAATCTCCAGCCCATCCATCAAACAGGGCGCGAATGATACGGGTGGCGGCTGCCGGGGCGTCTGTACCGGCGCGTATGTGCGCGATGGCTGTCGCGCCGAAGAGTTGTAGGGCAGAGCTCGGTTCTACATCCGATTCAGTAACGCACCAGCACCGAGCCCCATGTGAAACCGCCGCCGAAGGCTTCCAGCAGCAACAGTTGGCCGCGCTGGACCTTGCCGGTTCGCACCGCGAAATCCAGCGCCAGGGGCACCGAGCCGGAGGACGTATTGCCGTGCTTGTCGACGGTGACGACCACGCGCTCCATCGGCATATCGAGACGCTTGGCGGTCGCTTCGATGATGCGCAGGTTGGCCTGGTGCGGGATCAGCCAGTCGATGTCATGGCGATCGAGGCCGTTGGCTTCGAGCGTCTCCTCGACGACTGCGTCCAGCGCCTTGACCGCATGTTTGAAGACTTCGTTGCCGGTCATCAGCACCTTGACCCCGGCGTTGTGCTCGTCGGGCTTGAAGCCGACGGACACACCGACAGGATTCCACAACAGTTCCTTTTTGCCGCCATCGGCATGCAGGTGGGTGCTGAGGATGCCGGGTTCGCTGTCGGCCTTGAGTACGACCGCGCCAGCGCCATCGCCAAACAGCACGCAGGTGCCACGATCGGACCAGTCGAGCATCCGGGTCAGCGTTTCGGCGCCAACCACGAGCGCGGTCTTCGCTGCACCGGAACGGATGAACTTGTCGGCCACCGTCAGCGCATAGACAAAGCCCGTGCAGGCGGCGTTGACGTCGAACGCCGGGCAGCCGTTGGCACCCAGGCGATGCTGCAACAGACAGGCGGTCGAGGGGAAAATCAGGTCCGGGGTGGTCGTGCCGAGCACGATCAGGTCGATCTCGGAGGCGTGCACGCCAGCAGCTTCAAGCGCGCGGGTCGCGGCGTGGAAGGCTAGATCGCCAGTGGTCTCGCCCTCGGCAGCGACGTGACGCTCACGGATGCCCGTGCGCGCCACGATCCATTCATCGCTGGTGTCGACGAATTGTTTGAGATCGTCATTGGTCAGCACTTTCTCCGGCAGGTAACTGCCGGTTCCCGCGATGCGGGAATAAATTCGGGTAGCGTCCTGGCCGGAAGCCGCCAGGCCAGCAGTCTGCTCACTCATGCACGACCCCGTGCCGGTTACGGCAATGTCTGGTTCGACTCAAGCCACGGCCAACAAGGGCGTGACTTAGCGTGGATGCGGGCGACGTCGCGACCGCGATCCGGCGGGATCAACCTTCTTCGACAACCTTGCTCTTCGGCACGATCACCTGCTTGCCGCGGTAATAACCATCGGCGGTGATGTGGTGTCGCACGTGTGTCTCACCCGTGGTCGGGTCGGTAGACAGCTGCTTGGCGGTCAGCGCATCGTGAGCGCGGCGCATGCCCTTGCGGGACGGGGAAACGCGGGATTTCTGTACAGCCATGGGATTGCTCCAACCTTCAATTCGATTCTTGTTTCGATTCTCGGCTGCACTTTGATCGAGTGCGGCCGCGCTTCAGTGTTGCTGTTTCAATCTTTGTGTTTAAGTTGGCCCAACGTTGCGAATGGATTCGCCTGCGCCTGCTCTTCGGCCTGCACCGGCCAGTCCTGCTCCATCGCTTCGGTACCCGGCATTGTCGGGACCACCGGCACGGCGAGGATCAGCTCATCCTCGACCAGCTCCGCCGGTCGCAGCATGCCATCCTCCGGCATCAGCAGGGGCTCGTATCCTTCGGGCAGCCCGGCTTCGTCCGCCTCGTCGCGGATCAACCCGAGACGCTGTACCAGGTGCACCGGCTGCAGGAACCGCTGCAACGTGCGCTGGCATTCCAGCGGCAGCGCGGCGTCGATCCGCAGCTCGACATAGGGCACCTGCAATGCATCGCAATCGAACTGGAGCGAGAACCGCACTTCACCCTCGCCGTTACCCAGCCCGGCGTCGCACAACGAATCGCGCAAGCGCGACAGCGACGACAAGGGCAGGGACCCCTCGAAATCCCGTCGCGCGGCTACCATGCGCCAGGCGTCCAGGACTTCGGGCACCCTCGGTTCAGAGGAACGGGTGGACATAAGCCGGGAAATGTTAGGCCCCGAACCTCTTTCTGTCAAACCAACGCCACCGCCGCACCTGGTAATTTGCCCCACGCCGGGGCCCACGGCAGACTGCGCCTTCCGCCCGCCCGGATCGCCCGTTTGACCACCGTCCTGCTGCTGTTGCTTGTCGCCGCCGTCGCTACGGGCCTCGCCTTGCAGGTGCGGCAGCGGAGCGGACGTCGACGCCGCGCCATGACCCAGGTCCTGGACGCGGCCGACGCACTGGAGGAGCGCCTGCGCACGGCTCGCGTCGAGATCGAGGCCATTGTCGGCAGCGATGAAAATCCGGTGCGTGACGCCATGCATGAAATGCTGCGGCAGCGCCTATGGCTACAGCAGCACGGCGTCGACGCATCGCTGGAACAGCTGGTCACGGTCCGCGATTCGATCGACGCCGCCCGCAACCGGATCGAGCAGCAGCTGCTCCAGATCGAGCGCGCCAGGACCCTGCTGTATTGAGCATGGTCGCCACGCCCCGGCTGATCCTTGCATCGACCTCCCGCTATCGCCGCGAGCTGCTGGGACGACTGCGGCTGGCCTTCGACACCGCCGCCCCGGACGTCGACGAAGCGCCCCTGCGCGGGGAAGCACCGCAGGCATTGGCCAAGCGCCTCGCCGCGGCGAAGGCGGCAGCCATTGCCGTGAAGCATTCCGACGCCTGGGTGATCGGCTCGGACCAGGTGGCAGCGCTTGGCGACACGACCCTGGGCAAACCCGGCACACGGGCGGGCGCCCTGGCCCAACTCGCCGCCATGTCAGGACGCAGCGTCGAGTTCCTGACCGCGGTCAGCCTGCATCACTCCGACGGCCGCCAGTTCGACGCCGTCGACGTCACCACGGTGCATTTCCGTGCGTTGCGCGAAGACGAAATCGCGCGCTACGTCGATGCCGAGCAGCCGTTCGACTGCGCCGGCAGTTTCAAATCCGAGGGCCTGGGGATCGCCTTGTTCGACAACATCCAGTCGCAGGATCCCTCCGCGCTCATCGGCTTGCCGCTGATTGCAACGGCGCGCTTGCTCCGGCAAGCCGGATTCGCCCTGCCCTAGTCCATAGGGGCGATCATAGGGGGCGGGTCGAGGTCGATTCAGTCGATGGCGATCGGCTGCTCGGTCCAGTCCTCGACACTGCCGTCGCTGCCATGCAGGCGCAGACCGAGCCAGTGACGACCGCGCCCGAATGCCGCAGCATCGACGTGCCCACGAAAACCGACATTCGGGTGATGTGGATCATTGGAGATCGGCCAGAAACGCCGCGGGCCTGCGTCGTCGAGACTGTACTGGGCCGGTGCGACGACCTGACCGTCGAGCAGCACCTCGACCCGATCCAGACCGACGCCATCCTTGAACGCCCAGCCGGAAACGTCGAACGATCGACCGACGTGCGCATCGGCTACGGGTCGATCGAACCATGCCATCGCCGGCGTGGTGCACGGCCCGGGTGCAGCGGCGCGGCCCAGCGCAAACAGCAGGAAGCGCTGGCTCCCATGGTCCACGTTGACCACATGCGGCGGCGGCAAGGGACCGACCTGCCCGCACAACGCGTGGTATTGAGCGAGCAGGTTCCTGTATGGGACCTCCGAAACGCCGACGACCAGCAACGCCGGCCGGGTGCCGAGTTCGTGGCGCCCCTGCACGTCCAGGCCCCAGAGTTTCAGCTGTGGCGCGCGGCCATGCTTGCGGTTGAGCGGATGCGGCAGCACGGCGACATTCGGATCGTCGAGCGCGAAGCCGAGCTCCGCCCCGACCTTGAAGTCGTCGGCAACGATGCGCGTATCGGGCGGCATCGTTGCGCGCAGCTGACGCACGGCCCTGGCAAGCGGGGTCCAGCCGGCAAAATTGTTCGGATACCACTTCGCCGCCGCGGTTTGCGCACGGATCGATGGCACCGAGACCGCGGCGTAATAGCCCAAAATACCGACCAGCCCCAGTGCCGCAAGCGCGACGGTCGACACGCGCAGCCACCGTGGCCAAGCCAGCAGCAACGATGGCAACAACGGCAGCAGGGCGACGTAACCTGGCAGCGGCCAATGGAAGCTCACGCGCTCCGTGTCGGCAAAAAATCCGAGTCCGAAGAAGCCGAGCACGACCAGCGCGCCAAGCCAGGCGAAATAGCGCGGAACCAGATTGTCGTCGCGACGATGCCGCCACGCCGCCAGCGCCAGCGCGGCAAACAGCAACGGTGTCACCAATAGCGCCTGGATCAGCGCGAACCAGATGCCACTGGCATGGAATGCCCAGGGATGGCGGTCGATCAGCTGGAAGCGCAGTCCGGCCTCGGCATTGCCCAGGTTCCAGGCCACCAGGGGCGTCCAGGCCGCCGCGCCGAAGGCGATCGCGACCAGCACCCGCGGGTCACGCAGCGCGCGCCGGCCCTGTGGAATCAGCAACAGGGCCAGGAAACCCACGCCGATCACAGCGATGAACCGGTAGTGGCTCAATGCGCCAATGGCGAGCCCGGCGGCCAACTCGAGCGCCGCGGTCGCGCTCACGCCGCGCAGCAACCGGGTTCCGGCATCCATGCATAGCAGCGTGGCGAACGTCATGGCGGCATCCGGCACCGCCAGCAGGCCGAGGGTGCCGGCCAGCGGCAGCAGCATCGCGAAGATGCCGGCCTGCCAGCCCTGGACAGCGTCGTATTCGCGTGCCGTGATCCGCGCCACCAGCCATGGCAGGAGCGCCGCAATCAGCAGGAATGGCGCCCGCAGCGCCAGGGTGTTGTCGCCGCCGATGGCAACGCCCAGTCGTGTCAACCATGCAGTGAGTCCAGGCAGGTCGGAATAGGCCCAGGCGAGGTGCTGGCCCTCCTGCCAGTAGAAGGCCTCGTCGACAAACAGCGGCAAATGCGCGGCCAGCACCAGCTTGGTGAGCAGCAACAGTACCCACAGGCCGATGAACCATCGTCTCGCCACAACCTCGTTCCGCATCCTTTCGCGCCTCGCTACACTCAACGTCAATACGGATACAGCAGGAGCCTTCGGCGGGGCGCGAAGGTTTCCGGGGCGACGACCACCCGGATGATCACCGGACAATCGCTCGCATGTGCAAGACATGGATGCACCCTGCCGCCGTGGTCCCGGGTCACGCCGTTGCCAGAACCGGGTTTCTTTATTCCACCGAGGTCCGCATGTCCGCAACGCCCGTGGCAGCCAACATGCTAACCGACGACCTGCGCGAGGCATTGCGGCAGGCACTGGCGCAGGTCAATACGCTGGTGCTGGGCAAGCCGCAGGAGGTGCGACTGGCGTTCGTCGCGCTGCTGTCCAATGGTCACCTGTTGATCGAGGATCTGCCCGGGCTTGGCAAGACCACGCTCGCGCATGCGCTTGCTGCGACGCTGGGGCTCGGTTTCCAGCGCGTGCAGTTCACCTCCGACCTGCTGCCGTCTGACATCGTGGGCGTGTCGGTGTTCGACGCGCAGGCGCGGCGATTCGAGTTCCATCCTGGTCCGGTCTTCGCGCACGTACTGCTGGCCGACGAGATCAATCGCGCGCCACCGCGTACACAAAGCGCCCTGCTAGAAGCGATGGCCGAGCACCAGGTCACGGTCGACGGTAAAACCCACCCGCTGCCGGATCCGTTCTTCGTGATCGCGACGCAGAATCCGGTCGATCTCGCGGGTACCTATCCGCTACCCGATTCGCAGCTTGACCGTTTCCTGTTGCGGCTCACCCTCGGCTATCCGGGCGAAGACGCCGAACGTGCCCTGCTCGCAGGCGTTGATCGCCGCGACTTGATCGCACGGGCATCGCCGCTGCTCGGCGCAGCAGATGTGCTGGCATTGCGACGCGCAGTCGGCGATGTCCACGCCAGTGATGCGCTGATCAACTACGTGCAGGCGCTGATGACCCGCAGCCGCCAGCATCCCGGCGTGCGCGTCGGATTGTCGCCACGCGCCGGCATCGCCCTGCTGCGCGCGGCGCGTGCCTATGCGCTGCTGCTGGGGCGCAACCACGTGCTGCCGGAAGACGTACAGGCGCTGTTCGCCGCGGTCGCCGCACATCGCCTGGTCGCGGAAGCCGATGCCGGCAATCACGCGCCGCTGGCAAAAGCCATCCTGCACGCGGTACCGGTCGACTGAGCGTGGCCGACGCGTCACGGCAATCGCAGCGCCGGCGTCTGGGAGCGCGCTTGCAAACGCGTTTGCAGACATGGGCACGTCCACGCTGGCCAGACACCTTGCCGGTGCGGTTCGACCGCCGCCGCGTGTACATCCTGCCGACCCGCTTCGGCCTGTTCTTCTCGCTGCTGCTGTTGGCGATGTGGTTGGGCGGCCTCAACTACAACAACAATCCAGCGTTGATGCTCGGTCTGCTGCTGGCCGGCGCCGCAAATACCAGCCTGATCGCCGCACACCTGCAACTCACCGGCCTGCAGATCAGCGCGATCGGCGCCGAGGCGGTGCCTGCCGGTGCGCCGCTGGAACTGCGCTTGCATGCCCGCGCCGCGGACGGTCGCGAACGCCGCGGCCTGCGCGTGGACTACCACGGCGCCGCGGCAATCCTGTCGCTGGTCGACGGCAGCGGCCAAGCCACGTTGACGCTGCCCACGCAGCGCCGCGGCTGGCTCGACCTCGAACGCCTGCGCATCTCGACCACCCGTCCGCTGGGCCTGGCGCGGGCGTGGGCCTACGTCTGGCCAGATGCGCCGCTGTTGGTATATCCGTCGCCCGAAACACACGGGCCGCCGCTGCCGGAAGGCTCCGGCGCCAACGCGCTGGCACGATTGCAGCCAACCGGGGACGACGTCCATCACCTGCGCGCCTACCGGCGAGGCGACGCGCGCCGTGCAATCGCATGGAAACCGTCGGCGCGACGCGACATGCTGCTGGTGCGCGAATACGAGCAGCCACTTGGCGCCGACGTGGTGCTGGAGTGGCGGTCGTTATCGGGATTGGACTATGAGGCGCGGATTCGCCGGCTCGCGCGCTGGGTCGATGACGCCGAGCGCGAAGGGCGTCGCTATCGCCTCGAACTGCCGGGACAGCCACCGCTCGGCCCCGCCTCTGGCGCCCCGCATCGCCATGCCTGCCTGCGCGCACTGGCGTTGTTGCCCGTGTTGCACGACGGGACGGCCTGAGCGATGGCGACATCGCCACTGCCGCTGGATCCAGAAAGCCGCATCTGGTCGCTCACCGCCGCCGCGGCATGCGTGTTGCCGCTACTGCTGCAATTGCCGCCGCAACTGGGCATCGGGATCGGCGTCGCCGGGGGGCTGGTGGCCGCGGCATCCTGGCGGCGGCCAGTGCCCGCACCGCTGCGGCTGTTGCTGGCGCTGGCCCTGATCGGCGCGGTGCTGGTGCTTTCGCACTTCGCCTTCGGCCGCGACACCGGCTGCGCCCTGCTCGCGGCGATGCTCGCGATCAAGCCGGCGGAGACCTTCACCCTGCGCGATGCCCGCAGCCTGCTCGGGTTCGCGCTGTTCGCGCCGTTCGGCACGTTCCTGCTCGATCAAGGACCGCTGTCACTCGCCCTCGGCCTGATCGGCGCGACATTGGCGCTGGCCGCGCTGCTGCGTCTGACCGAACTCGAATCCGGCGACATCGAATCCGGCAACCTCAAAGCTGGCAACCTCAAAGCTGGCAACCTCAAATCCGGCAACCTCAAATCCGGCAACAGCAGCCACCCGCTGGCGGCCTGGAGACGTTTCACCGCGGTGTGGAAGCTGATCGCGATCGGGCTGCCGCTGGCAATCGCAGCGTTCTGGCTGTTTCCACGCCTGGCCTCACCGCTGTGGGGCGTGCCGCAACGTGCAATGGCGCGGCCCGGCTTGTCCGACCACATGGCGCCGGGCGAATGGGTCGACGTCCTCAACGACGACAGCACCGCGCTGCGCGTGCAGTTCTTCGGCCGCACGCCGGCGCTGTCGCAGATGTACTGGCGCGGACCGGTGTTGTGGAATTTCGATGGCCGCACATGGACGCAGTCGCAATGGCTGCGCGGCATCCATCCCGCCCCGGTGCTCGCGGGCAGCGCGCGTTGGGATTACCAGATCGAGATCGAGCCTACGGATGGCCGTCAGCTGGTCGCACTGGATCTGCCTACCAGGATTCCCGAAGACACCCAGTTGTCGCTCGACTACGGCCTTTACGCCGCACGTCCGTTGGTGGCATTGACGCGCTGGCGCATGCAGTCGTCGCCACCGGCCGTGTTCGAGCCGCAACTCAAGAACGTGTTGCGCAGCCTCGCGCTCGCCCTGCCCGACGGCTACAACCCGCGCACCATGGCGCTGGGACGCCAGTGGCGACGCGAGGCCGGCCGCGACGATGCCGCAATCGTGCAGCGCGCAATGCGCATGATCCGAAGCGAGTTCGCCTATACGTTGGCCACCCCACTGCTCGGTCGCAATTCGGTCGACGAGTTTCTTTTCGACCAGAAAGCCGGTTTCTGTGAACATTTCAGCTCCGCCTTCGTGGTGCTGATGCGCGCCGCCGGCATTCCGGCGCGCGTGGTGACCGGATATGTCGGCGGGTACCGCAATCCGCTCGGTGGTTACTGGCAGGTGCGACGCTCCGACGCGCACGCCTGGGCGGAAGTCTGGCTGCAAGGCCGCGGCTGGGTCCGCGTCGATCCGACTGCCGCGGTCGCGCCGGAGCGCATCTACGACACCCTCGCCGATCGCGCGCCGGGCGCGGACGGGCTGTTTGGCGCGCTGATGCCGACTCCTGTGTTCAACGCCAGCGACTGGCTGCGACGCGGCTGGAATGACTTCGCGCTCGGTTTCGACGCCCCCCGCCAGAGCCAGTTGCTGCGTCCGCTGGGCCTGATGGATCTCGACTCCGGGCGACTGATCGCATTGTTCGTCGGCGTTGCCTCGCTGGCGGTGCTGTGGATGGCATGGCTGACCGCGCGCGCCGAGCGCGAACGCGATCCGGTTCTGCGTGCCTGGCACGAGCTCGACGCGCGCTACATCAGGCTGGGGCTTGGCCGCGAGCCGCACGAGCCCGCGGCGGACTGGACGGAACGCATCGGCCGAGCCGGTACCGCGCCGGTGACTGCCCTGCGGGAACTCAGCCTGCGTTTCACCAATTGGCGTTACGCTGGGCTGCAACCGGGCCGCGAGGCCGGCGCGCTGATTCGCGCCCTGCGCCAGCATCGTCCAGTTGTCAAGCAACGCTCGTAGATACCGGTTGCACACTTATCGGAGACAGCAGATGAACATCGGTCCTGTGAACGTCAGTCGCATGCATATCAGTCCCATTAAAATCCGTCTTGCCATCCTCACTCTCGCCACCGCGCTGATTGCCGCATGCGTATCGCAGCCGCAGCCGCTGCAGGGCCAATTCGCCACGATCACCCCGCGCCAGGCCGCGAACCAGGACAGTACCGGCGCCGTCGTGCGCTGGGGCGGCCGTATCGTCCAGGTCGAGCCGAGCGAAAACCGCACCTGTTTCGAAATGCTGGCGACGCGCCTGGACGTCTACGGTCGCCCGTACTGGGCCAGCGACGAGGTCGGCGGACGCTTCATCGCCTGCCGCATCGGCTTCTACGATCCGGCGCTGTTCGAGAAGAACCGCGAGGTCACGTTCACCGGTCGCGTCGACGGCTATGAGAACCGTCGGATCGGTGGCTACGACTACCGTTTCCCGCGCATGGCGGCGGATGTGGTGTACCTGTGGCCGGTGCGCGATCGCGTCAACGTGATCACGCGGCCGGCGCCGTGGCCGTGGTGGGGTTGGTGGTAAGCGGCTCTACCCGGTCCCCGTAGCCCGGGTAAGCGCAGCGCTTCAGGGCTACAAGGCTTGGGGCGCTACCTCGTCGTGCCGAAGCGCCCCAGCGGCGCACCTGCAAGCAGATGCAGATGGATCTGGAACACGGTCTGTCCCGCATCGCCATTGCAGTTGATGACGACGCGATATCCGTCCTCGGCAAACCCCTCGCGCTTGGCATAGTCCGCCGCCGCGATCGCAAGCTTTCCGACGATGTCCGCTTGCACGGATTGCACATCGTTGAGGGTCGCGATCGGCGTCTTGGGAACGAACAACACATGCACCGGCGCCTGCGGCGCGATGTCACGGAACGCGATCAGATGCGCGTCTTCGTAGACGATGTCGGCCGGGATTTCGCGGCGGATGATCTTGTCGAAGATGGTGTCGTGGGTCATGGGTCCATGTCTCCTGTAGGAGCGGCTTTAGCCGCGAGCTTTTTCGGAGCGTCGTTGGGATGCGAAGAGCTC
>JANMAO010000108.1:0-6245 GCA_031359875.1 Lysobacter sp. | reverse complement strand
ATTGGTCGGCGGGATCGCGATGGTGCTGCTGGGCGGCGGCGATCTGTCGCTGGGTTCGCTGATCGGTTTCGTGACCCTGTTCGGCATCACCTTGCGCAATTCGATCATGCTGATTTCCCACTACCAGCATCTGGTCGAACGCGAAGGCATGGCCTGGGGCGCCGAAGCCGCCCGCCGCGGCGCATCCGAACGGCTGCTGCCGATCCTGATGACCGTGCTGGTCACCGCAGCGGGAATGCTGCCGCTCGCCCTGTTCAGCGGCTCGCCCGGCAACGAAATCGAAGGCCCGATGGCGATCGTCATCCTCGGCGGCCTGATCACCTCGACAGCATTGAACCTGCTGGTGCTGCCGACTCTGGCGCTGCGCTTTGGGCGCTTCGAGCAGGCAGGGCGGGACGGAGTGCTGGAGTCGCAGGTATGCTCCCGCACACCAACCTGATCAAAACCAGATTCTGGATAGTGCGCATTTCCAGTTCTGTTCCGGCTAGAGCGCATTTCCCGATCTGTTTCGCTCGCGAACATCTTGGCGCATGCGAAGGTTTTGGTTCCGACTAGAGCGCATTCTTGGGCGGCTTGCGGACAGCAGATCGTTCAGGGCAAGTTCGTTGTCGAGGAAGTCTTCCGCTGCTGAGGGAAAACCTAGTTTGGCGTGCTCGTTTTCGACTGGCCACCCTACGCGCAGCGCACACCCAGCCCACATTGGGGTTAGCGAGCGCCAGCCTGTCATTCGGTTTTCGGCAGCTTGGTCAAATTCAAGCTCGCGTCAGCAGAAGATCGCTGGCTTTCCCGATTGACCCTCGCTAAAGTGCCAATCTTCAAACGACGATCCGGGGAGATCGCCACATGCCGTTGTTCCGATCTCTGGCGCTGGGCGCAGCCCTCGCCACGATGCTGTGCGCTGCCAACTCGGCCAAGGGCGTCACCCAGACCGGTTGGGAATACAACCGGCTGAATCGGCCATCCGATACCATCGGCACAGTGGGTAGCGGATTGTTCGGCGAACAGGTCGACCTGTACAGCGGTGGCACGGAGTTCAGCACAACCGACATTTCAATCCCCGGTAACAGCGGATTGCCCGTACGTCTGGGTAGGCGCTTGAAAGTCGAAGAGGCCGATCAGTACGGTGGCCTGCCGAGCTTCGCGAATTGGGAAGTCGACGTCCCCTACCTTTCAACGAACCTCGCATCGTTCCGTGCAGTGGCCCCAGGATGGGCGATCATGCCCGGGCCTATTGGGACGCCAGCCACGTACAACCGATGTTCTGTTCCCGTCGATCATCCCGAAGTGGCGGGGCCACCATTCTTGCAGGGTAGTGACTCCGCCCTCTGGCCAACTGAATATTGGTCCGGTTATCAAATGTATGTGCCCGGCGCCGGTTCACAGGAAATGCTGGTCAACACCAGCTCTAGTCCGCATCCGAGCGACGGCAATACATATCGTTGGGTCACCAGGAACAACTGGACGTTTCGCTGCCTTCCAACATTGCAATCAGGCGGAACGGGCGAGGGCTTCCTTGCGATCAGTCCAGACGGCACCAAATATACCTTTGACCGCATGATGTATCGGGGCGGAAGCGATGAGCAGACCCTGGCGAAGCCATTTGCCAGTGGGCTGGGCTATGACATCTACTTCCGCTACAAATATTGGCTCCTGGCTACCCGCGCAGAAGATCGGTTCGGCAACTGGGTGACTTACACCTACAACGCCAACAACCAGCTCACTCAGATCCAGGCGAACGACGGACGCAACATCCAGATCACCTACGGCGCCGATGGCTATATTGCCAGCGCGTCCACCAGCACGCACACCTGGGCCTACCAGTACACGGTGGCGCCTGCGGTTCTGGGCGATAACCGCATACCCAAAGTCCTGAGCGCGGTCGTGCAGCCCGATGGATCGAGTTGGAGCTACCAGTACGACGGCAACCTGGTGTTGACGGATACCAGTCCTGCCTCAGACGGCCGCCCGGTGACGTGCGATGCAAAGGAAGTCAATCGGTTAACTGGCGGTGCCCAGTATTACACCCTCACGGCGACGCATCCTTCAGGTGCCACCGGTGTCTTCCATTTCATTCCGTTGATCCGCGGACGCTCGTACGTGACGCGGTCGTGCTTTTCCGGCGGTGCTAATTTTCCCAAGGAGTCGGCCCAGTTTGCGCTGCAGACCAAGACACTGAGCGGCCCCGGGCTGCCGACGTACGCTTGGCAATACGCCTATTCGCCGAGTAATGGAAGCTGGTCGAAAGACTGCACGACAGGCTGCCCCAACACCGCTTGGACCGACGTCACCAATCCCGACGGCACACGCACACGGCGCACCTTTGGTGATCAGTTCCAGACGACCGAAGGACAGTTGCAGGAAACCACCGTCTACCAAGCCATCACGAATACCGTACTCGATGACGAGACGACAACCTATGTCGGAGATCCCACCGGCCAGCCGTTCCCAGCCAAAGTTGGGGTGAGCCCGAACCCACGCTCAAATACGTTCATGGCGCAAACCCTCCATCCTCTGGTCACCAAGGTGCAAGTACGCGACGGAGTGACGTTCAACTCGCACATCAATACCTTCGATGCCTACGCCAACCCCATCAGCCAGACCGTCTTTTCCTCGCTCGGATCCACACGCACCGATCTCACCCAGTACGACTACAACACCAACCTGTGGGTGCTTGGACAGGTGCGCTCTGTGCAGAACAGCGACACCGGCGCGTTCGTGTTCAACAAGACCTACGATCCGGCCACCGCGTTGCTGTCCAGCGTCAGCAGTTACGGGCTGTTCGATCAGAGTTACACATTCCTGCCGGACGGCAATCTGGCGACGGTTACCGATGGCAACAATCACACCGTCACGCTGAGCAACTATTACCGCGGCGTGCCGCGCAGCCTCGTGTTCCCCAACAGCACCAGCAAGACTGCGATGGTTGACGACGATGGTCACATCACATCGCTCACCGACGAGATGGGTTACACCTCGACCTTCGGCTACGACCCGATGGGGCGCCTGTCCAGCATTGCTCAGCCGACCGGCGACAGCGTGGCATGGACTCCAACCACGATTTCCTTTGCACAGATCGCCAGCGCAGAATACGCCCTTCCCGCCGGCCACTGGAAGCAAACTGTCAGTACTGGCAATGCAACCAAGGTGTCTTACCTTGATGGCTTCTGGCAGCCCGTGCTCACGCAGGAATACGACAACGCCAGCCCCGCCACGACCACGCGGTTTACCAGCAAGAGTTTCGACTTTGCCGGCCGCACCACCTTCGCTTCGTACCCGGGCACGACCAGCACGTTAACCACCGGATCACGTACCACTTTCGATGGCCTCGGCCGCCCAATCCAGAGCGTGCAGGATTCCGAGTTGGGTGCGCTGACCACGAGCCAGACCTACCTGACCGGATTCCAGACCCGCGTCACCAATCCGCGCGGCTATGCGACCACCACCAGCTATCAGGTGTTCGACAGCCCCGACACCAGCCATCCGATCCAGATCGCCTCGCCCGAGAGCGCGCTGACCACGATCAGCCGCGACGTGTTCGGCAAGCCGCTGGCGTTGACGCGCACCGATACCTCGAACCCCGCGATCACCACCACCCGCAATTTCGTCTACGACGCCAACCAACGGCTATGCAAACACATCGAGCCCGAATCCGGCGCGACCCTGATGGACTACGACGGCGCCAACAACATTGCCTGGACGGTGACCGGCAGCGCACTCACTTCGCCGACCTGCGACCGCGCCAGCGTGGCTGCCGCCGACAAGACAGTGCGCAGCTACGACGCGTTGAACCGACCGCTGACGGTGGACGTGCCGTACACGACCAACGATCTGGCCTACAGTTACTTCGCCGACGGCGCCTTGCAAACCCTGACCAGCGGCGCGAGCACCTGGAGCTACAGCTACAACAAACGCCGCCTGCCGGTGACCGAGCAGCTCTCGATCGATGGTCGGCTCAGCACCATCACACACACCTACAACGCGCTCGGCCAGCAAAGCAGCCTGACCTATCCGAGCGGCCTGGTGGTGGCGACCAACCCCAACGCATTGGGCCAACCCACGCAGGCGGGCACCTACGCCACCGGCATCAGCTACTTCGCCAATGGCGGCATGTCCGGCTTCATTTATGGCAACGGCATCGTGCACACCCTGACCCAGAACGCGCGCTTCCTGCCGCAGCGCAGTCTGGACATCAAGCCAGGCTCCGCCGCGGTGCTGGACGACACCTACAGCTATGATGCGAATGCCAACGTGGCTTCGATCACCGACGGCACTACCGGCAACGGCGGCAACCGCACGATGACCTACGACGGTCTGGATAGGTTGACCAGCACCTATGCCCCGCACCTGTGGTGGATCAACGCCACCACCCACTACGACGCGCTGGACAACATCCTGTCCAACACCGTGGGCTATCGCACCTACAACTACGCCTACGATGCCACCAGCAGGCGGCTGAGTCAGCTCATCCGACCCGACAATAGCGTCGCCTACACGCTGGGCTATGATGCCTTCGGCAACGTGACCAGCAAGGGCAGCGGGCAGGACAGCTACGCGTTCGATGCCGCCAACCGGATGACCGGCGTGGCCGGCAAGGAGAGCTACAGCTACGACGGCTACGGACGGCGGGTGAAGATCACCAGGCTTTCGGACAACAAGCTCGATTACCCGATCTACACGATGGGTGGGCAACTGCTGAGCGATGAGGATCAGCGCAGCAACAAGAGCACCGACTACATCGATCTCAACGGCTCGCTGGTCGCCAAGCGCAGCACGCCGATCGGCGCGAACACCTGGACGACCACCTACGAGCACACCGACGCGCTGCACAGTCCGATCGCCGAGACCGACAGCGCAGGCAATTTCAGCCGGATCGAGCTCTATACTCCGTACGGCGAACCCAACGACAGCGCCTATGTGCAAGGGCCCGGGTACACTGGCCATGTCACCGATGCAGCGACCGGACTGACGTATGCGCAGCAGCGCTATTACGATCCGATCATCGGGAGGTTCCTCTCCGTTGATTCGGTGAGTGCTGATCCGAACACGGGAGCGCACTTCAATCGGTACAGCTATGCGAACGGAAATCCCTATCGGTTCACTGATCCGGATGGGCGCAATGGTGTAGAGGCTTTTGGCGGCCTGCTCTACCAGACAGGTCAGTTTTTGTCCGGCAACGGATTTGACGGCAAGAGCGTAGCTGGAGCTCTGACAGACGGTTACAACGGCGAAGGACAAGGAGCAGTTCGCTCCGCAGTGGACGATGCGACGAGCTTTATCCCGGCAGGTGCTGTGGCCGGTGCTGCGATTAAGGTTGCCCGGCTCATTGGTATTGCCAGGAATGTTGAACGGGTAGTGCAGGCCAGCAAAGGAATCAAACAAGCAATTAGTGGCCTGAATAAGGCTGGCGCATCGCAAAAACAAGTCGTGAAAGCTGTAACTAGCGTTGTAGAAAATTCGGGCAGAGAAGTAGGTGGTGTGGTGAATGCCGAGAAGGGCGCGAAAGTAATGAGCGGCGTTGTTGAAGGCAAAGGTCAAGATGTAGTAATCGTCGCTAAGGACGGCCAGGCGGCCATGGGTTCCGCTAACGTAGCTATTGATCGAGCTACTGGCCAAATGACCGCGACTGACGTGCTCAAGAAGTGAAAATTCCCACTATGACCCTTGCTTACGAAATTGCCCTGTTGGATCGAATGCCCGAGGTCTATCGAATTCAGATTTGGGCAGAACAAGGCATTACAGACGTGTCCGCTCAGGCGCTACGAGCGCAGCTAGGAAACTACGTACGACCAATGCCAGCGCGAGAGCTGGGCACATTGGTGGGATGGATTGGGCAACCTGCTTTTAGTGTTCCAGAACAATCTGAAAACGATAGTCACGGAATTTTTGCTGGTTCTACAAAGCACAGCTTCATCTTGCCTTTATGGAGTCATTTGTACTGGGTGGTTCGCTCAAAACCCGATGGCTCTCTTTGGGGTCCGGAGTTTCAAAACCATGCGTCGCCGATAGATATGCACTTTGACCCGGTTGCGGTGCTCCCTGGCGTTTGGACGCTTGATTCGCTGCGTCAGCTATTGCAGAACACGCAGCGAAAAGATGGTTGGGATGAGCAGGCGGTCTATCACTTTGAAGTCGGCGGCATTGCCTATGAAGGCGAGTTCGTTTACGGCTTGCTCATGCGTTGGCGCGCTCTCGAGAGCGTAGCAGTCGGCGAAAAGGCAACGGCTAGTTAATTGCCCAATGCCAAA
>JANMAO010000063.1:0-7752 GCA_031359875.1 Lysobacter sp. | reverse complement strand
ACGGCCGGCAGCCGCTGGGGCATCGTCACCAACAAACCCGAATATCTCGCCCGGCAATTGCTGCCACTGCTCGGCTGGGACACGCGTTGCGCGGTACTGGTCGGCGGCGACACGCTGCCCGTGCGCAAGCCCGATCCGCTGCCGTTACTGCATGCCGCGCAGCTGGTTGGCGTCGGCGTAAGTGACTGCGCCTATGTCGGCGATGACGAACGCGATATCGTTGCTGCGCGCGCGGCCGGCATGCCGTCGATCGTCGCTTTGTGGGGATACCGACTCGACGACGAGGATCCCGCGGCATGGCGGGGCGATGCGATGGTCGAAACGCCGCGCGCGTTGCTCAATCCCGCCGCGTGGCCGCGCCTGCAGTGAGCGAACAGCAGGCGTTCGCCGGCTTTCTCGACAAATGGCGCGCGCGCTGGCCGGAGTGGGGCGTGGCCGAGGTGTTCGTGCCGGCATCGCAGCGGGAGATCACCGCGGCCTGGTTCGCGCTGCAGCAGGAGCTGACGGATGCCGCATGGGCCGGCAGCGACCCCCGTCCGGGCGAAGCCAAGCTGGCGTGGTGGGCCGAGGAGTTGCAGGGCTGGTCGCAGGGTCGCCGCCGGCATCCACTCGGGATCGCGTTGCAGCGATGGCCAGCGCCATGGCTGCTCCTCGCCGCGAGCCTGCCGACATTGCTTGCCACCCGCGATCCTGCGCGCGACTGGGAACAAGCCACCGAAGCGTTGGAGTTGTTTGCGCAGGGCGCTGCTGGCGTCTCCGATAGCCTGTTCTCTGTCCACACGCAGTCGCCGACCGCAGGAGTGGTCGCTGGCCTGCTTGCGCAACAGCTGCTCCTGCGCGGCGATGTCGCAGCGCCGTTGCGGACCCGGGCGCAACTGGGCGATGCAGTTCCGGAGCAAGCGAGCGCGCGCGCCTGGGCCCGGGAACTGCTGCAACGATGGCCGGCCATCCGGCCCGATGCGCGACCGGATCGCATTATTACGGGATTGCTGCGCGAACGCCTTCGACGCGCTGCCGCTGGTGGTCCGCTGTCGCAACCGTTGCCGCGCCTGGTCGCGTTATGGACCGCCTGGTGCGCCGCCCGGGGCTGAACGCACCATTGCGACGCAGTGTTGCAGCGGCCTGACGGCAGCATTGAAGGACGGTCGCTACAATGCCGGCCTGTTTCGTCTGCGGGCGCCACCGTGTCCTCGTCCCCGAATGTGCCATCGCCACTGCCCGACGTCGCCCACGACGCCGCGGCGCTTGCGCGACCGCTGGACTGGGTCGGTATGGAGCGGATCGCGCTGCCCGTGCGCATCGCTGATGCCAGCGGCGGGCACGTGCAGGTCGCGGCTTCGGTCGATGTCGCGGTCGACCTGCGCGATGCCGATGCGCGCGGCATCCACATGTCGCGGTTGTACCTGCAGCTGCAGCAGGCGTTTGCCACCGAAACCATCACTCCGGCCGGTTTGCGGCGGGTGCTGCAGGGGTTTGTCGAGTCGCAGGAGGGGTTGTCGACGACTGCACGGCTGGTGTTGCGCTACGACCACCTGCTGCAACGCGCGGCGCTGGCCAGCGGACACCTGGGTTGGAAGCGCTATCCGGTCGTGGTCGAAGCGACACTGCGCGACGGCCATTTGCGCTTGGCGCTGACCTTGGCAGTCGAATACTCCAGCACCTGTCCTGCATCGACGGCCCTGTCGCGACAGCTCAATGCCGAGCGCTTTGCCGGGGATTTCGCCATGGCGCGGCCATTGTCGACGGACGTGGTGCGCGACTGGATCGCCTCGGAACGCGGCCTCGCCGCGACCCCGCATGCGCAGCGCAGCCGCGCCGAAATACGGATCGAATTGCGACCGGCCTTCGACGAATTGCCCGTGGCCTCACTGATCGACGTGATTGAGGGCGCGCTCGGTACGCCGGTGCAGACCGCAGTCAAGCGCGAGGACGAGCAGGCCTTCGCCCAGCTCAACGCCGCCAACCTGATGTTCTGCGAGGACGCCGCGCGGCGTGTAGCCGCTGCAATGTCCGGCGACGAGCGCGTCGAACGCTTCGACGTTGGCGTCGCCCATTTCGAGAGCCTGCATCCGCACGACGCAGTTGCGAAGGTCAGCGGACACAATCCGACCTGAGCAAAACTCCTCTATGGCGTTGGGGCATCCGCAGCTTCCAGCACCAGCAGCGGATCGATGCGCACGTCGAACCGCGCCGCGGGGACTGCGTACGCGATGATGAAGAACGCGCCGCTGCGCGCGATGCGGATCAAGGTGCGGGCGTTTACTTCTCGCGATCGAGCACAAGCAACGGATCGACGCGCCCGTCGAACCGCGCCCGACGAAAATGCGGACGCGACGGTGACAAACGCGCCGCCGCGCGCCGTGCAGGTGAACGACCGATGGACCGCTTCAGCGTTTGAGCTCCAGTACCAGCAGCGGATCGATGCGCACGTCGAACCAGTTCATGCCCCAATGCAGATGCGGCCCCGTGGCCCGGCCGGTCATGCCGACGGCGCCGATCACCTGGCCCTGCTCAACGCGATCACCCACCTTCACGTCAATCCGCGACAGATGCAGGAAGTTGCTGCTGACACCGTGCCCATGGTCGAGCAGTACCGTGCCGCCGGTGAGGTACAGGTCCGGTGCCGTGAAGGTGATGAGGCCCGCGGCCGGCGCGAGAACGGTTGTCCCCGTGGCCACGGCGATGTCCATGCCGGAGTGCGGCGCTTTCGGCGCATCGCTGCCATCGGGAAGTACATAGACGCGCTGGTTGCCGAAGCGGCCGCTGATACGGCCTCGCACGGGCCAGATGAAATGCTGCTCGTAGTCGTCGCGCCCATCGTCGCGCCCCCGCGCCGCTGCCACCAGCCCCTGCTCGCGCTCGATGCGTGCCGCGATTTCCGGCGGCGGGTGGACCGTCGCGGGCGGGACGCCGGTGATGCGTTCGATCGGCCAGTCGCGTGGCGTGACCGCGATATTGATCAATTCACGCGCGCCGTCGAACCAGGTGATCGCGAGCCGCAGCGGCCCGGTTTCGTCCCGCCCCACGCCGAATACGAAGGCGCCATCGTTGCCGACATGCACCGGGCGGCCAGCGAGTTGCACGGTGTTGCGTCGCTCTGTATGTCCGACCACCAGCGAACCTTGAGGGACTGCTTCAGGGACCTCGCTCATGCGGTCGGATCCAATTGCAGGTAGCGCGAACGCGAACAGCAGGACGAGTGCGCAGAGCGCTCTCAACGTGCGAATTCCAGTCGTTGTCCCTGTGGCGATCCGAGCAGGCGCGAGCCGTTCCAGACCTGCACGCCGTTGACCCAGGTCGATGCGATGCGCGAATGGAAAGTGGTGCCCTCGAATGGCGACCAGCCGCACTTCGACAGCACATCCTCGCGGCGCACGGTCAATGGTGTGTCGTCGATCAGCACCAGGTCGGCCCGGTAGCCTTCGCGCAGGAAGCCGCGCTCGTGCACGTCGAACAACTGCGCCGGCGCATGTGCGAACTTCTGCACGACCTGCGCATTGGTCAGGCGGCCTTCGTAGACCAGTTCCAGCGCCGCGTTTAGCGCGTACTGCACGAGCGGCAGACCCGAGGGTGCCTGTGCGTAGGGCCGCGCCTTCTCCTCCAGCGTGTGCGGCGCATGGTCGGTGGCGAGCACGTCGATCGAATCCTCGACCAGCGCGCGGATAAGCGCCTCGCGATCGCTGGCGTCCTTGATCGCCGGATTGCATTTGATCAGGTTGCCCAGCCGTGCATAGTCGCCGCGGTCGAAACGCAGGAAATGGATGCAGGTCTCGGCGGTGATGCGCTTGCGCGAGCCGTCGGCGCGGATCAGCGGGCCGTGCTCGAACAGCGCCAGTTCGTCGGCGGTGCTGATATGCAGCACGTGCAGGCGGGTGTCGTGGCGTCTGGCCAGCGCCAGTGCCAGTTCGGTGGACTTGATGCACGCCTCGCGCGAGCGGATGTCCGGATGCGCCTCGATCGGAATGTCGTCTCCGTATCGCGCCTTGTACGCGGCGACGTTTGCCTCGATCGTCGGCGTGTCTTCGCAGTGGGTGATGATCGGTGTCGGCGCCTCGCGGAAGATCGCGTCGAGCGTGTCCGGATCGTCGACCAGCATGTTGCCCGTCGATGCGCCCATGAACACCTTGATGCCCGGCGCGGTGCGTGGATCCAGGGCGCGGATCGCCTCGAGATTGTCGTTGCTGGCGCCGAGATAGAAGCCGAAATTGCCCCAGGCGCGTCCCGTGGCGCGGCGGTACTTGTCCTCCAGCGCCGCTGCATCGAGCGTTGGCGGCGTGGTGTTGGGCATGTCCATGAAGGTGGTCAGGCCGCCGGCCACGGCCGCCGCAGACTCGCTGGCCATGTCCGCCTTGTATTCCAGGCCCGGTTCACGGAAGTGCACCTGGTCGTCAATCATGCCGGGCAGCAGGCGGCGCCCGGCGGCGTCGATCACGATGGCGTCATCGCTCGCGGACAAGCCTTGGCCGATTTCGGCGATGCGGCCGTGCGCGATGCGCAGGTCGCCGTCGAACTCGCGGCCCTCGTTGACGAGGCGGGCGTTGACGATCAGGGTCTCGGACATGCCGACTCCATGCTTCAGTAGGGGTATCAGGGATGGGCCGGCGGCACGGGATCGTGCCCGCCAGGATGCAACGGATGGCAACGGCCGATACGGCGGATCGCAAGCCAGCTGCCCTTGATCGCGCCGAAGCGCGCAATCGCGGTCATCGCGTACTCCGAACACGTCGGCACAAAGCGGCAGTGCGGACCCAGCCAGGGGCTGAGCCAGCGTTTGTAACCACGCAGGATACCGATGAGAAGGCGATCGATCACGATGTTTGCAGGTGCGCAGCGCCGCTTCGGGCGCGCGCGGTTGCCGCTGTAGGCCCGGCAGGGTATAACAGCGCGCTTTCCCGCCTCAAGGGAACTCAAGGATCAGTTGCTCGTGGCAGCGAAAAAACCCGTGAAGAAGGCCGCCAAGGCCGCCAAAAAGACCAGCAAGCCCGCCGCCGGTAAGGCTGCAGCCAAGAAACCGGTCGCCAAGAAGAGTGCGCCGAAGAAAGTCGTGACCCCAAAGGTGGCCAGGAAGCCGGTTGCGAAGAAGCTGGTCGCGAAGAAACCGGCCGGGAAAGCTCTGGCGAAACCGGTAGCGAGCAAGGCGGCGACGCGGAAAGTCCCGGCGAAGAAGGCTCCGGCAGCGACAAAGAAGCCTGCGCCCAAGACGGTTGCCGCCAACAAGCCGATGTCGACCAAGGTGCCCGCCGCCAAGTCGACCGGGCGCGAAGCGCCGGTTGCTCCAGCCAAGGTGGACGCGCACAGGCAGCCGCAGGGGTCGCGCGGCGTCGCCACGCCCGCGCCCAAATCCGTCAACAAGCCGGTTGCGAAGCCGGTGGCCAAGGAGCTTGCGCAGCAGGCTGCCAGACCCAGCATCGCGCCACGGCCGGTCGGCAAGGTGGCCGTCGCCGTCGCCGCCAAACCCAGCGCCCCCGCGCGCAAGGACAAGTTCAAGATGGTGCCGTACAAGAATGACCAATCGACCGGTCGACCAATCCTCCCGCCCGGTTACAAGCCGAGCCCGGATGAGGAATACATGGGTCCGCTGCAGACCGAATATTTCCGCCAGCGCCTGTTTTCGTGGCGTGCGGACCTGGTCGAGGAATCCAAGCAGACGATCGAGAATCTAAAGGACGAAGTGCGCGATGTCGGCGACGAGGCAGAACGTGCCACACGCGAAACCGAAAATTCGCTGGAGTTGCGCACGCGCGACCGTTACCGAAAATTGATCGGCAAGATCGACAGCACGTTGAAGCGCCTGGAGTCGGGCGAGTACGGCTACAGCGTGGATTCTGGCGAAGACATCGGCTTGGAACGGCTGGAAGCCCGTCTCACCGCCGAACGCACTATCGATGAGCAGGAGCGCTGGGAGCATCTGCAGAAGCAGATCGGCGACTGAAACCCGTTCGATGACAAGACAAAAAAGCCCCGCAATGCGGGGCTTTTTTTTGAAAACAGGCAGGCGAATGTCTGCAACCGCTGGTCGACTTTCCTCCGTCCTCATAGCCAATACCCGGGTCGCGTTACACTGACCAAAATTCGTCGGGTATCCCTTGCCAGGAAGCACTATGCCGCTCTATATCCTCATCGCCGTCACCGTTGCGCTCGCCCTGTCCAGCCTCCGTGTGCTGCAGCAATTCCAGCGAGGACTGGTCTTTCGGCTTGGCCGTTACCAGTCCACCCGCGAACCCGGTTTGACATGGATCATTCCGGTCATCGACCGGCTGCAAGTAGTCGATGTGCGAGTCATTACGCAGGACATCGAGCCGCAGGAAACAATGACCAACGACAACGTGCCCGTAAAGGTGCGCGCAGTGGTCTGGTACCGGGTGGTCAATCCCGAGCACGCGATCGTGCAGGTAGCCAATTTTGAAGACGCGGTTCGCCAGACGGCCCTGACAAGCTTGCGCAGCGTGATGGGCCAGCATTCCCTGGATGAGCTCCTCAAGCAACAGGAAAAGCTCTCGCACATGCTTGGTGAAATCATCGACAAGGTCACGGAGCCTTGGGGTGTTGCCGTTGATCGTGTCCAAATCAAGGACGTGGAAATACCCAAGACAATGCAGCGTGCCATGGCACAGGAAGCCGAAGCACATCGCGAAAAGCGTGCCCGCATCATCAAGGCCGAAGCCGAGTACGAAGCTGCGATGAAGCTGACCGAAGCCGCCACCAAAATGGCGCAGACACCCATGGCAATCGAGTTGCGCAGAATGCAGATGCTGACCGAGGTTGGTGCCGAGCAGAACACGATGACGATCGTGATGATGCCGTCGGAGTTCGTCAGCGCGGCTTCGGCAATGGTGCGGCTTGCCGACAACGTTGCCGGCGGTGGAACGCGTTCCTGACATCGCTCGCCCCGCAAGCGCGCGCGATTGTCGCGTTCAGGTCAGCAGATTGGGGCCATCTAGTGGCTATGCACCGTCACCTGTGAATCCGACTCTGCGATGCGACCCGTCGCAATACGGCTTGTTCATTGAATGCCCGCAACGACAAAACCAGGTTTCGGTGACGCGGTTGATCGTGTGGCCGGTGCCGCTGACGATTTCCAGATTGCCGGTGACCTTCAGCGGGCCATTCTTCTGCGGCTCGATCGCGAGCATTCCATTGCGCATTGCAAGCGCTTCCGACGATTGTTCCGCGGGTTCACCCGTGGCGATGAAGCCGCCTTCCTTGTGGCGGTAGTCGCAGAACGGTTTGTTCTGCGACAGGCCGCAGCGGCACAACGTGGCGCGAAACGGTTGCGGTTGGCCGGTGACGGTGCATTGGGCATGGAAGGCCAGCGGGCCGTTCTCGCGGACGCGCACGGTGTTGACCTCTGGCGCTTGCTCTTGTGCGTGGTCGCCGTCGATGCGTTCGAAGGTCAACGCGCCGGAGGGGCAGCTGCGCACGATCGCCTCGATTTCCTCGGCCGACGCTGCATCCGGATGCAGCCACTCGCCCTCGGCGTTGGGGACGAATACCTTTGGATTGCCGAGCACGCAGTTGCGCGAATGCACGCAGCGCACCGGTTCGAAGTGGATCACGATGCGCTGCCAGCTCGCGGTTTCGGTTGCCATCGCCGCTGCCTCCATCGTGCCTGGTCGCAGTCTACGCCGGCGGTTTGGAGGCAGTCAGTGCAGCTGTCTTAAGTCCAGCCGGCGCAATTTCGGCGCAAGTCTTGCGGTGATGCCTACCACGCCAAGCGTCATGCAGCCGCCGAAAATCACCGATGGCACCAGC
>JANMAO010000052.1:0-13391 GCA_031359875.1 Lysobacter sp. | reverse complement strand
GTCTTCTCGCGGCGCGGCACGACCGCGCCAGCGGGACGCGGATGCGGCGTAGCGGGAAAAACCAGACCGGGTGGCTGTAGTCACATTGCGCGCGGCGGCGCGTTGGAATACCTCGGTGAATGGGTCTTCTCGCGGCGCGGCACGACCGCGCCAGCGGGACGCGGATGCGGCGTAGCGGGAAAAACCAGACCGGGTGGCTGTAGTCACATTGCGCGCGGCGGCGCGTTGGAATACCTCGGTGAATGGGTCCAATCGGAAAAGCAACAAGGCCCGCAGAGCGGGCCTTGTTGGGTCGTGCAGAGCGGGTCGCTGGCGTTGTCCGGCGTACTGGGGAATGGCAAGCAAGCCGGTGCGCCATCCGTGGCGCCATCGTCAAAAACCCCTCATTTCGTCTGTCAAAGCCAACGTCCCTGTCGGCTACGCAAGGATTGCCAAAAACGCTGCACTTGAGAAGAGGAGGCGGGGGCCGATCTCGTGACCAGTGGTAGCGTCGACGCCCGCAGGCTTTCTAGATCAAGGTCGGTCAAACCGTATGGATACCGAGAACGGACATCTTGTGTTGAATTCCGTTATCGTGGTGACTAGCGTTAACATTTTCGTGATTCGGGACCATCGTCTCGGATAATGTTCGATTTCGCATCGATCTGTGCCCTGGGGAGGGAGCGAATGTCGCCGCAATCTCGTGTCCGGCTGGCACGCCGCCATGCCGGTTTGTCGCAAATGCAACTAGCCTTGGCCGTTGGCGTGCAGCGCAGCGCGGTCAGCCATTGGGAATCGGTCCAGGCCAAGAATCCGAACGTCACCCACCTGCGTGAGATCGCACTGGTCACCGGCGTGCAGTTCGAGTGGCTGGTGACCGGCCGTGGCGTGATGACGTTATGCAACGAGGTGCGGATGGATTCGGTCCCCACCGCCGCTGCGCTGCTGGTGGAAGAACCCATCGAGTTGCGCCTGCTGCATGCCTTTCGCGATGCCCCGCCGCAATCGCGGGTGTCGCTGGTCGAAATCGTCGAGCAGCTGGCCGCGCAACGCACCGGCCGCTCGCGCGACAGCGCTGCGCGCCGGCCCCCTACGCAACAGGAGCCACAGGCCGGGACACCTCCGGCCCACCGGGTCGGCGAGACCATCATCGAGTAGGCGTCATGCGGCGTCACCCTGGCGCGCTGATTTCACCCGTTTCCGAGTGACCTTTACCCACGCGGGCGTATATCCATACATCTGCGCCCTGCACGACGATCTGGGCATGCGCGGTGTGGTGATCGTCGACCCCTGAGAGCCCTGCAGCCGCCGTGGCCGTCGCGGGATTGCCTGGGGCGGCGCGCGGCCAATGCAGCCTGCCGCGCCCGCCAGACGCGCGGCAGGGCGCAAGGGCGGCTTCGCCGACCTGCGAAACCTCGGCTAGGCTATAGGCCCGCTGCGCTGGTTTGGCTGTGACTGCCCTCGTCTGTTTCTGCACCTGCCCCGATCCCGAAACCGCCCAGCGCATCGCTGATGCGCTGGTCGAAGAGCGGCTGGCCGCCTGCGTCAACGTGTTGCCGGGTTTGCGCTCGGTCTACCGCTGGCAAGGCGCGATCGAGCGCGCCGACGAGGTCCTGCTGCTGATCAAGACCGTGCGCGAACGGCTCGCACCGTTGACCGCCCGCGTCGCCTCCTTGCATCCATATGAACTGCCGGAACTGGTGGCGGTCGAAGTCGCCGGCGGCCTGGCCGCCTACCTGGACTGGGTTACCGAGTGTTCGGCTGAAGACCCGACGCGCCTTGGAGATTGAATTGATGTCGTTGAGCTTGCGCCGCGTTTTCGCGGCTTTGTTGCTGTGCGCGTCGCTGGTCGGTCCAGCGGCAATCGGCCCGGCACGCGCGGTGGACGAGTCGGACCTGCTGCCGGTCGACCGGGCATTCGCGTTGACAGCCGCCGCGCCTTCCCGCGGCCGCATCGAGCTCACCTGGCGGATCGCCGACGGCTACTACCTGTACCGGCAGCGCATCAGCGTGCAGGCGGACGCCGCGCTCCAGGCCCTGCCGCTGCAATTGCCGCGCGGCGTGAAACACCACGACGAGTTCTTCGGTGAAGTCGAAACCTATCGCGGACAACTGCTCGCCGTGCTGTCTGGCAGCGCCACCGCCGACAGCGTCACCCTGAAAGTGAAGTACCAGGGCTGCGCCGACCTCGGTGTGTGCTACCCGCCGCAGACACGGACGCTGACGGTCGCATTGCCGGCCGCGTTGGCGCCCCAGTCTTCGCCGGCCACTGCGGCAAGCGACGGCAATCTCGGTGCACTCGGGCGCGCGCTCGCCGGCGGCGGCAACGCCCCACTGTTTGGGGCCACCCCGGGCGCGATCGATGCGCAGCCGCTGCCGCCGGAACAGGCGTTCGGATTCGAGGCGATCGTCGGCGACGGCAATACCTTGTTGCTGCGCTTCACCCCGGCCAAGGGCTACTACCTGTATCGCGACAAGACCGCGCTCAGACTCGCAGGCGCCAGCGGGATCACGCCCGGCAAGCCGCGCTGGCCGCCAGGCACGCTGCATCGTGACGAACACTTCGGCAACGTCATCGTTTATTTCGACCAGGTCGACGTGCCGCTGCCGCTGCTGCGCCAAAGCGCAAATGCCACGCACCTCACGCTGGCCGCAACCTTCCAGGGCTGCCAGACCGATGGCATCTGCTATCCGCCGATGACGCGGACGGTGGCGCTGGCGTTGCCGGCAGGGCAAGTGACGGCTGCGGTGAACGGGCCATCCACGAGCCTTGGCAGCACAAGCGATGATTCAAGTGCGGCGGGCGCGGTCTCCGCCGTTGGCGCAGACGCTGCCATGCAAGTCCCTCGTTCGGCGCGGCTGCCTGCGGATCTAGAAGCGCGCGGCGGCGCGTCGACCCCAAAGGCAAACGAGTCCTACCTTGGCGCGGCCGAAGACAGCCGGCTGGCGGCGGCACTCGCCGGATCGCATCGCTGGCTGACGCTGCTCGGGTTCTTCGGCGCGGGACTGCTGCTGGCATTCACACCCTGCGTGCTGCCGATGATCCCGATCCTGTCCGGGTTGATCGCCGGGCACGGCACGCGCATGGGCACTGGCCGTGCGCTGGGCTTGTCGCTGGTCTACGTGGTCGCCAACGCGCTGGTGTTCACCGTGGCCGGCGTGGTCGCGGGCCTGCTCGGCGCCAACCTGCAGGCGGCGTTCCAGAATCCATGGATCATTTCGGCGTTCGCGGCGCTGTTCGTCGCGCTGGCGTTGTCCTCGTTTGGTTTGTACGAATTGCAACTGCCGATGGCATGGCGTTCGCGACTGGGCGCGCTGACCGATCGCCAGCGCGGCGGCTCGCTGGCCGGCGTCGCGGCGATGGGCGCGCTGTCGGCGTTGATCGTCGGCCCGTGCGTGGCCCCGCCGCTCGCCGGCGCCGTGCTGTACATCGGCCAGAGCCACGATCCGGTCCTCGGTGGCACCGCGCTGTTCCTGCTGGCGATGGGCATGGGCGTGCCGTTGCTCGCGTTCGGCGCAGCGGCGGGACGCGGCATGCCGACCAGCGGGCCGTGGATGACGGCGGCGCAGCGGATGTTCGGCTTCGTTTTCCTCGGGCTCGCGGTGTGGATGCTGGCTCGGATCCTGCCGGGCGCGGTGACGCTGGCGCTGTGGGGATTGCTGGCGTTGGGCGCGGCGGCCTGGGCGTTTACCGCCGCGACCGCCAGCCCGCGCACGCGGCTGTCGGCGCGCTTCGCCGGACTGTTACTGGCGGTGGTGGGTGCGGCGGAAGTGCTGGGTGCGCTCGGCGGCGGTGGCGATCCGCTGCAACCGCTGGCCGGCGTGGTTGGTGCGCAACCCACCCGCGAGCTCGCGTTCCGCACGATCAAATCCGCCGCCGACCTGGATCGCGAGCTGGCGGCCGCGCAGGCCGCGGGCAAGCCGCTGCTGTTCGATTTCTATGCCGACTGGTGCGTGAGCTGCAAGGAAATGGAGAAGTACACCTTCGCCGACCCGGCGGTGCATGCCGCGCTCGGCAACTTCGTCCTGCTCAAGGCCGACGTCACCGCCAATGACGCCGTCGACCAGGCGCTGATGCAGCGCTTCGGCATCATCGGGCCGCCGGCGACGCTGTTCTTCGGCCAAGGCCGCGAACATCGTGCGTTGCGCCTGGTCGGGTTCGAGCAGGCCGCGCCGTTCGTCGACCGCGTTCACCGCGCGGCGCAATGAATTCGGGCACGAAAATCCTGCTGGTGGCACTCGCCGCCGGCACGCTCGGTGCCCTCGCCAGTGTGCTGACGAGCGGCCCCGGCCCCCTGCTGCGCAGCGAACTCGGCCAGCGCATGTTGAATTCGATGCTGTCGGCGAGCGCACCGAAGTCGCCGGCCGGAGTCACGATGGCCCGGCGCGGCCAGCTGATGCCACTGATGACGCTGCCGGATCTCGCGGGCCATCGCGTCACCCTGCCCACGGCTTATGCCGGTCGCCCGCTCCTGATCAACATCTGGGCCTCGTGGTGCGGTCCCTGTCTCCGGGAAATGCCGGAGCTGCAGCGCTATTCCGCCAAACAGGCTGCCAACGGCGTGCAAGTGGTAGGCATTGCGCTGGACGACCCAATAGCCGTGCGTGCCTTCCTGCAAAACCTACCGGTGTCCTACCCGATCCTGTTCGACCCGCCCGGCCCCGCCGATGCCGGTGTCCGCCTCGGTAATCCCAGGGGCGTGCTGCCGTATTCGGTGCTGGTCTCCGCCGAGGGGCGCGTGCTCAGGCAACGGATCGGCCCGTTTGCCGACGACGAAATCTCCGCCTGGGTCCGCAACTAACGCAGCGCAGACAATCGCTTAAATCCAGCCAACTTCGTCTAACTGGACACCATCCACCACTTCAAGCAGACTGCGCCTCCCTCGCCCGGTGTCGTCGGATGGCCAAGCTGCTGGTTTTGCACGGTCCCAACCTCAACCTGCTTGGCAGTCGCGAGCCGGACGTCTATGGCCGCACCAGCCTGGTCGAAATCGATGCCGAACTGCATGCCCGTGCCGCAACCGCCGGACACACGCTGGCGAGTTTCCAGTCCAACGCCGAAGCCGCGCTGGTCGATCGCGTCCAGGCCGCGCGCAACGACGGCACCGCCTTCATCATGATCAATCCTGCCGCCTTCACCCACACCTCGGTCGCCCTGCGCGATGCGCTGGCGGCGGTCGCGCTGCCTTTCATCGAGGTGCACCTGTCCAACCCGCACGCGCGCGAGCCGTTCCGGCGCACCAGTTACTTCAGCGATCTGGCCGTCGGCATCGTCAGCGGCTTCGGCGCCGACAGCTACCGCTATGCATTGGAAGCTGCGCTTGCGCGGCTGGACAAACACTAATGCCGCGCTGGCTGGACAAACACTAGTGCCGCACTGGCTGGACAAACACTAATGCGGCGCTTGCGCGGCGCGACCAACACCAATGCCGCGCTTGCGTGGTTGGACCAACATCGACGCCGCGATTGCACGGCGCGACTCCTGATTTTCATTCAGTAAGAGAGAGACCAGCATGGATCTCCGCAAGATCAAGAAGCTCATCGACCTGCTCGAGGAATCCAACCTCGCCGAGATCGAGATCAAGGAAGGCGAGGAGTCGGTGCGACTGGCACGCACGCCACGCGGCATGTACGCGCCCGCGCCCCCGATGCCGGCGTACGCGCCCGCCGCGCACGCCCCGGCGATGGCGATGCATTCCCCGACTGACGCCGTCACCGGTGGCCACGCCAAGCCGCCGGCCGACCTACCCGCTGGCGACATCGTGCGCGCGCCGATGGTGGGCACCTTCTATACCTCGTCGGCGCCGGACAAGCCGCCGTTCGTGAGTGTCGGCCAGGCGGTCAAGGTCGGCGACACGCTCGGGATCATCGAAGCGATGAAGATGTTCAATCCGATCGAGGCCGAAGTTTCCGGCACCGTGCTCAAGGTGCTGGCCGAGAGCGGGCAGCCGGTTGAGTTCGACCAGCCTCTCTTTGTGATCGGCTGAGGTCCTTCGACTTCGCTTCGCTACGCTCAGGACGAACGGAAATCCCATGCTAGACAAAGTTGTTATTGCCAACCGCGGCGAGATCGCACTGCGCATCCTGCGCGCGTGCCACGCGCTCGGCATTCGCACGGTCGCGGTGCATTCCACTGTCGACCGCAACCTCAAGCACGTGGCGATGGCCGACGAGTCGGTCTGCATCGGCCCGGCGGCATCGGCCGACAGCTATCTCAACATGGCGTCGCTCATCGCCGCGGCGGAAGTGACCGACGCCCAGGCGATCCATCCCGGTTACGGCTTCCTCAGCGAAAACGCGGATTTCGCTGAAAGAGTGGAGCAATCCGGTTTCATCTTCATCGGGCCGCGCGCCGAGACCATCCGCCTGATGGGCGACAAGGTCGAGGCAATCCGCTCGATGAAGGAGGCCGGCGTGCCGTGCGTACCCGGCAGTGGTGGCCCGCTGGGCGATGAAGCCGCTGCCAACATCGAGATCGCGCGCGGCATTGGCTATCCAGTGATCGTCAAGGCCGCGGGCGGCGGCGGCGGTCGCGGCATGCGCGTGGTGCACACCGAGGCGCACCTGGCCAACGCGATCGCGACCACCAAGGCCGAAGCCAAGGCAGCGTTCGGCAACGACATGGTCTACATGGAGAAGTTCCTCGAGAATCCGCGCCACGTCGAGATCCAGGTGCTCGCCGACGGCCAGGGCAGCGCGATCCACCTTGGCGAACGCGACTGCTCGATGCAGCGCCGCCACCAGAAAGTGGTCGAGGAAGCCCCCGCGCCCGGCATCACGCCGGCGCAGCGCGCCGAGATCGGCAAGGTCTGCGTCGATGCCTGCATCCGGATTGGTTACCGCGGCGCCGGCACCTTCGAGTTTTTGTACGAGGACGGCCGCTTCTACTTCATCGAGATGAACACCCGCATCCAGGTCGAGCATCCGGTCACCGAGATGATCACTGGCATCGACCTGGTGCGCGAACAGCTGATGATCGCCGCCGGCCAGAAACTCTCGCTCAAGCAAAGCGACATCGTGTTCGAAGGCCATGCGATCGAATGCCGGATCAACGCCGAGGATCCGGACACCTTCATGCCGTCGCCCGGCCTGATCCAGCACTTCCATGCCCCCGGCGGCCCCGGCGTGCGCGTCGATTCGCATATCTACGAGGGTTATCGGGTCCCGCCGAACTACGACTCGATGATCGGCAAGCTCATCGTCCACGGCATGGATCGCGAACAGGCGATCTGTCGCATGCGCGTGGCGTTGAGCGAACTGGTCGTCGATGGCATCAAGACCAATATCCCGCTGCAACAGCGGATCCTGTCCGACATCGGCTTCCAGCAGGGCGGACAGAACATCCACTATCTCGAGAAGCGGTTGGCCGAGCGCAAGGACAAGTCGCTGTCGATCGTGTGATTGCCCAGCTGCCGTCTACGCTCAAACCATCCTACGAACAGGCTCGGGTCATGGAATCCACGCACCGCCGCGCCGCGAAATCCCAACTCGACGCCACCGTCGTCGGCATCGAGTTGACCCTGATCAGCATCATCCAGGGGCTGGCGCTGGGCGTGCTCGCGGCCAGTGCGGTGCAGCCGCTGGTGCAGCTGCAATGGGAAACCTGGCCGTACGTGCTGACCGGACTGGCGATCATCCTCGTGTTCTGGTCGCGTTCGCTGGTGCACACGCTGTCGTTCATCGGCTGGCCGCTGGAGTTCGGCCACACCTTCGGATATTTCGCGGCCACGCTGATCGAAGCCGCGGCGCTGAGCCAGGTCGGCGCGCCCGAGCACTGGTTCGCGCTCAACACGCTGTACGCAGCGTGCGTCTGGGGCCTGTACGCGTGGGACCTGCGGCTGGTGCAACGGCATGCGAGTGATTTCGAGTCGTCCGGTGAGCGCGCATTGCTCGCCGACATCGTCCGCGACCAGCAGCGCAACATCCGCCTGCTGATGCCGCTGGCGGTCGCGTTCCAGGGCTTGTCGTGGTGGCTGCTGCATGCGTATCCGCAGGCGATGCTGGACGGGCATTGGCACCTGCTGTTGATCGGGTTGTCGCTGGCCTTCAGCCTGCACTACCTGTACGGCGGCGTGCAGCTGCTGCGTCGGCGCCAGGGCTGGATCCTCGAGCGCGCCACGCAAGAACGCGGCGAAGGTTGACATGCCCTTCCTCGAACTCACCCTGCGCTGCCGCCAAGCCGAACAACCGCGCTACGAACATGCGCTGGAAGATGTCGGCGCGCTCGCGGTGACCCTGCTCGATGCCGACGCCGACACCTCGAACGAACACGCGATCCTGGAACCCGGGGTCGGCGAAACCCCGTTATGGGGCACGCTGGCGCTGAGTGCGCTGTTCCCCCATGACGCCGACGCGTTGCTGCTGCTCGCCGCGCTGGAAGCGTTCGACCCGGCGCTGGACTGGTCGCAGGCAAGCTTTCACAAGGTCGAGGACCAGGATTGGGAACGGGTGTGGATGGACCAGTACGTGCCGCTGCAGTTCGGTGCGCACACCTGGATCGTGCCCTGGAACCAGCCCTTGCCCGACGGTGCCGATCGGCCCGATGCAGCGGTGGTGCGCCTGGACCCCGGGCTTGCCTTTGGCTCGGGCACCCACCCGACCACGGCGTTGTGCCTGCAATGGCTGGACGCACTCGCCTCCCAGGGCGCGTTGAATGATGCGACCGTGCTCGACTTCGGCTGCGGCTCCGGCATTCTCGCGCTGGCCGCACTCAAGCTCGGCGCAGCGCGCGCGGTCGGCGTCGACAACGATCCGCAGGCGCTGCTCGCCACGCATGACAACGCCGAGCGCAACGGCGTCGGTGAGCGGTTGACGGTGCATCTGCCCGACGACGAGCCGGTCGCCACCTATCCGGTCGTCGTCGCCAACATCCTCGCCTCCGCCCTCGACCGGCTGGCTGACACCCTGGCGTCGCGCGTCTCCGCCGGCGGTCGCATCGCCTTGTCCGGCATCCTCGTCGGCCAGGAGGACGCGTTGCTGGCGCGTTATTGTCCATGGTTCGAGCACCTGCAAGTCGCGCGCGAGGGCGACTGGGTCCGCATCGACGGCCGCCGCCGCGGCTGACGCTGGCGAGTGGTATGCGGCGCGGCGTGCTTGAATAGCGCGCATGTTTGTCCTCTGCCCACATTGCCAGTTCCTGGTCGCACTGGACTCCGCCAGCGGGCTGCCGCCGCTGCGCTGCCCGCGTTGCGACAAGTGGCTGCAGGCGCCGGCCGTGGACTCCGCCCCTGCGGACGAGCCGTCGTCAGCGCAGCCCCCCGGACCGGAGCCTGCGAAGCCGATAGCGGGGTCGGCGGCCGGCGCATCTGCAGCAGAAACCGAACGGTCGCAGTCGCTCGATGACGTCGATCCCACCGTTGCCGTTGAATCAGTCGATCCGGGTTCCGAGCCTGCCGCGGCCGACGTCTCCGCGATGCCGGAATCCAATGCGCAAGCCGACTCGCCGGTGGCGGAAACAACGCCATTGCCAGAAGCGCCCCCCGCGCCCCGCAAACGTGCACCGAGTTTCGTCCGCGCACCCGCCCATGCAACAACCACCGCCGCGCGCAACCGCTGGCGGCTGCCCGCAGGCATCGCCGGGCTGGTGTTGCTTTTGCTGTTGCAGATGGTGCTGGCCGATCGCGCGCAACTTTCCGCCGATGCCCGCTGGCGACCGGCGCTGTCGACGATGTGCGGTGCGCTGGGCTGCGACTTGCCGCCTTGGCGCGAACCCGGCGCGTTTACCCTGCTCGACCGCGACGTCCGCCCGCATCCGCAGGTTTCCGGGGTGTTGCGGGTGACGGCCAGCTTCCGCAACGACGCGCGCTGGTCGCAACCGTGGCCGTCGCTGTTGCTGACGCTGTCGGATGTCGATGGTCGCGTCGCCGGCACGCGCCTGTTCGCACCGCGCGAATATCTCGGCGCCACCCCAACGCAAAGCGGTCTGGCCACCGGCCAAAGTGCGAGCATCGTCATGGATGTTCGTGAGCCGGCGCCACGGGTCGTCGCATTTACCTTCGATTTCCGCTGACAACGCGTTGCATGGCAATGGCGCACGCGACAACCCCGCGCTAGACTTCCCTCCCCGCCGACAGCGCCCGCCGGGTGTCGAATGTTTGCGCATGCATGCTCCAGGGGACCCGATTGAACGCCGCCGAACGCTCCGATTCCATCGGCACTCCCGTCCGCACCAGCGCGCGTGCGCCCCTGCGCGAGCACGTCGCCAACTCGGTGCGCCGCTACCTGCGTGATCTCGATGGTTGCGACACGACCGAACTGTACGAGATCGCATTGCGCGAACTTGAGATCCCCCTGTTCGCCGAAGTGCTGCATCATTGCGACGGCAACCAGAGCCGCGCCGCCACCATGCTCGGCATCCATCGCGCCACGCTGCGCAAGAAGCTGCGCGACTACGGCATCGCCTGAGTGCTGCCAGCACTTTGTAGGAGCGACGTAAGTCGCGATCCTAGGCACCGCAGCATTCCTATCGCGACTTACGTCGCTCCTACAAAGGCCTGCGCGCCGCAAGCGTCCCAGAGTCGGCGGCTATAATTCGCATCCCCTCGTCCGTCACCCCCTCATGACCGCCGATCGCCTGCCCGGCACTTCAGTGAAAATCAGTCGCGCGTTGTTGTCGGTGTCCGACAAGACCGGCCTGATCGACCTCGCCCGCGCGCTGACCGCGCGCAACGTCGAGCTGCTGTCCACCGGCGGCACCGCGCAAGCGCTTCGCGACGCGGGCCTGCCGGTCAAGGATGTCAGCGAGGTGACCGGCGTTCCGGAAATGATGGACGGCCGCGTCAAGACACTGCACCCGAAGGTGCACGGCGCCCTGCTCGGTCGCGCCGGCACCGATGACGCGGTGATGGCAGCGCAGGGCATCGCGCCCATCGACCTGCTGGTGCTCAATCTGTATCCGTTCGAACAAGTCTCGACCAATCCCGAGGCCTCGCTGGACGACATCATCGAGAACATCGACATTGGCGGCCCTGCGATGCTGCGCTCGGCGGCAAAGAATTTCGCGCGGGTCGCGGTGGCGACCAATCCATCGCAATACGCCGCGCTGGTCGAGGAATTGAATGCGAACGACGGGGCGCTATCGGCGAAGACGCGCTTCGCCCTCTCGGTCGCCGCGTTCAACCGCGTCGCCCAGTACGACGCCAGCATCAGCAACTACCTGTCCGCGCTTGGCGACGACGGCAGGCAACAGCTCTTCCCCGCGCAGAACAACAGCAACTTCATCAAGGTGATGGATTTGCGTTATGGCGAGAACCCACACCAGCACGGCGCGTTCTATCGCGACCTGTGGCCAGTGCCAGGCACGCTGGCGACGTTCACCCAACTGCAGGGCAAGGCGCTGAGCTACAACAACCTCGCCGACGCCGATGCCGCGTGGGAGTGCGTGCGCCAGTTCGAGCGCCCGGCCTGCGTGATCGTCAAGCACGCCAATCCGTGCGGCGTCGCCGAAGGCTCCGGCTGCCTGGACACCTACGAACTCGCCTATGCCACCGATCCGACTTCGGCCTTCGGCGGCATCCTCGCGTTCAACCGCACGCTTGATGCGGCGACCGCGAAAGCCATCCTCGACCGCCAATTCGTCGAAGTGCTGATCGCGCCGGCCTACGAACAGGCGGCGCTCGACTACTGCACGAAGAAATCCAACGTGCGCGTGCTGAAGATTCCGCACGGCGACGGCAAGAACAATTTCGACGTCAAGCGCGTCGGCTCCGGCCTGCTGATGCAGACCAGCGACATCCGCGAGGTGACGCGCGACGAACTCAAGGTCGTGACGCAACGCGCGCCGACGCCTGCCGAACTCGACGACCTGCTGTTCGCGTGGCGCGTGGCCAAGTACGTCAAGTCCAACGCGATCGTCTACGCCCGCGACCAGCGCAGCATCGGCATCGGTGCCGGCCAGATGAGCCGCGTAGTCTCGGCGAAGATCGCCGGGCTCAAGGCCGCCGAAGCCGGCCTGGATGTGCCGGGTTCGGTGATGGCCAGCGATGCATTCTTCCCATTCCGCGATGGCATCGACGCCGCGGCGGCAGCCGGGATTCGCGCGGTGATCCAGCCGGGCGGCTCGATGCGCGACAATGAGGTCGTCGCCGCGGCGAATGAACATGGCATGGCGATGGTATTCACCGGGATCCGGCATTTCCGCCACTGAGCGACTGCTTGGCGATCCGCATTCTTTCCGGAGGCGCACGATGAGTGAGGTGACGATTCGAGATGCCCTCACCAACGCGATCGCTTTCTGGGAGCGCGGGCGCCTGCTCTACAACCTTGTGCTGGTGGCCGTGGTGATCGCGATCTATGTCGCCGGATTGCCCCGGTCCGGGACCTTGCTGGTGCCTGACATCGGCTTGAACCTGTTCCTGCTGGCGGTCCTGGCCAATGTCGCGTTCTGTGCTGCGTACGTCGTCGATGTTGCCGTGCAGTTTTCCGGATTCCGTGCGCACTGGCTGCGCATGCGTTGGCTGCTGTTGACGCTCGGCATTGTATTTGCGGCGACGATTACCCAATTCATCGTGCGCGGCATGTTTGGCGTGGGCATCCATGGCTAGTTCCCTGCAGAAGATCCTCGTCATCGGCTCCGGCGGCCGCGAACACGCGCTCGCCTGGAAACTGGCGCAATCCGTACGCGTTGGCGAAGTTCTGGTCGCGCCGGGCAATGCCGGCACCGCCGATGAGCCCAGGTGTCGCAACGTCGAAGTCAGCGCCAACGACATCGACGGCCTGCTTGCATTGGCACGCCGCGAAGGCGTCGCGGTGACGGTGGTGGGTCCGGAAGGACCGCTGGTGGCAGGCGTGGTGGATTGTTTCCGCGCTGAAGGCCTGCGCATCTTCGGGCCGACCGCCGCGGCGGCGCAGCTCGAAGGCAGCAAGGCGTTCGCCAAGGATTTCCTTGCCCGCCATGGCATCCCGACCGCGCGCTACGCGGTGCACACGGATATCGACGCGGCGCTGGCTTATGTGCGCAGCGAAATCGCGCACGCCGCCGACCAGCGCATCGTGATCAAGGCCGACGGCCTCGCCGCGGGCAAGGGCGTGATCGTGGCGACGACGCTGGCACAGGCTGAAGCGGCGATCATCGACATGCTCGCCGGCAATGCGCTCGGCGCGGCTGGTGCGCGCGTGGTAATCGAGGAATTCCTCGATGGCGAGGAAGCCAGTTTCATCTCGATGGTCGACGGCACCACCGCGTTGCCGATGGCGACCTCGCAGGATCACAAGCGCGTCGGCGACGGCGACACCGGTCCCAACACCGGCGGCATGGGCGCGTACTCGCCGGCGCCGGTGGTCACGCCGGAGGTGCATGCGCGGGTGATGCGCGAGATCGTGATGACCACCGTGCGCGGCATGGCCAGCGACGGCATCCCGTTCACTGGCTTCCTGTATGCCGGCTTGATGATCGACGCGTCTGGCGCACCGAA
>JANMAO010000019.1:0-2517 GCA_031359875.1 Lysobacter sp. | reverse complement strand
GATCGCCGTCGCCGTGATGAGAATGAAAACGCGGTCGGCACTGCCGAGCAATCCGACGACACCGCCGAAGCCGCCTGATCATCGCCCTTTAGCGCATCCTCTTTAAGAGCACATACCCATGTCCAAGTTCTTCCGCCGCCGCAAGTTCTGCAAGTTCACCGCCGAGGGCGTGAAAGAGATCGATTACAAGGATCTCAACACCCTGCGCCAGAACCTCACCGAGACCGGCAAGATCGTGCCGAGCCGCATCACCGGCACCAAGTCCCGCTACCAGCGCCAGCTCGCGACCGCCGTCAAACGCGCGCGCTTCCTGGCCCTGATCCCGTACACGGACAGCCACAATATGTAAGCGCGCGGCGCGATTTGCCATTGGCAGATCGCACGCGCTTCTCACCCATTCGGACAGCCAACAGTTGCGGCGCTCGTGCGCCGCTAACGAATCATGCTCGTAGGAGCAGGGAGCAACACCATGCAATTGATCCTGCTGCAGAAAGTGACCAACCTCGGCAACCTTGGCGACAAGGTCGACGTCAAGCCGGGTTACGGGCGCAATTTCCTTGTGCCAAAGGGCAAGGCCGTGCCGGCGACCGCCGCCAACCTCGCCGAGTTCGAGGCCAAGCGCGCCGATTACGAAGCCAAGGCCCATGCAAACCTCGGCGATGCCGAAGCTCGCCGTGCCAAGCTCGAAGGCGCCAGCGTCACGCTGTACGCCAACGCATCCACCGAGGGCAAGCTGTACGGCTCGATCGGCCCGCGTGACATCGCCGAGGCGCTGACCAAGCTCGGCACCCCGGTCGAGAAGTCGGAAGTGGTGATGGGCGAGGGCGCGTTCCGCCACATCGGCGAGTTCGAGGTCCTGGTGCATCTGCACGCCGACGTCGAAGTCCCGGTCAAGGTCATCGTGCAGGGTGAAGCTGCGTAATTGCGGCCCCCAGTGTCGAACGAACGGGCGCCGCAAGGCGCCCGTTTTGTTTTGGCGTCGGCGGATCGCAGCTGTTGAGACAGCTTCGCGGAAAAGTTATGCACAGCATGTCCAACGACTTATCTGCAACACCCTGTCATCGAGGCGACTACGATGCCTGCACACACGCAGTATCCGGACCGTACAGACGGTCCCTTCGGGGGAGTTGCATCGCTGATGAGCGCACGCCAGGGATTTCGGGCTGACAACACCGCGTTCGCGCGAACCGACCATCGCATCGAGCAACTTCGCATACCGCCGCAATCGATAGAGGCCGAACAGGCTGTCCTCGGCGGCCTCATGCTCGCCCCCGATGCCTACGATCGCATTGCCGACCAACTGGTCGATGCCGACTTCTATCGACGCGACCACCAGCTGATCTTCCGCGCGATCCGCGAGCTGGCCGAAAAAAGTCGTCCCTACGACGCGGTCACACTCGGCGAATGGTTCGAGTCGCAGGGGCTGGGTGAACAGGTTGCCGGTGGTGCCTATCTGGTCGAACTCGCCAGCACCACGCCATCGGCGGCCAACATCACCGCTTATGCGGAAATCGTGCGCGACAAGGCGGTGCTGCGACAGCTGATCGAGGTTGGCACCGGCATCGTCAACGACGGTTTCCAGCCCGATGGCCGCGACAGCGGCGAAATCCTCGAAAGCGCCGAACAGCAGGTGTTCGCGATCGCCGAGGCCGGTTCCCGCGGCCGTACCGATTTCGTACCGGTCACGAAAGCATTGATCGAGGCGTTTGACGTCCTGCAGACTCGTCATGCCAACGGCGGCAGCATCACCGGCCTACCGACGGGCTACACCGAATTCGACGAGATGACAGCCGGCCTGCAGCCAACTGACCTGATCATCCTCGCCGCGCGTCCAGCGATGGGCAAGACCACGCTCGCGCTCAACATGGCCGAGTACGCCGCGATCAAGACCAAGAAAGCGGTTGCCGTGTTCTCGATGGAAATGTCGTCATCGCAGCTGGCCTTGCGTCTGATCTCCGCCAACGGCCGCGTCAACGCAACGCGGCTGCGCACCGGACAACTGGAGGACGAGGACTGGAGCCGTGTCACCAGCTCCATCCGCATGCTGCGCGAATCCAAGATCTTCATCGACGATACGCCGGCGCTGTCGCCGGCAGTGCTGCGCGCAAAAGCGCGACGCCTGAAGCGCGAGCACGATCTCGGCCTGATCGTGATCGACTACCTGCAGCTGATGGCGGTGCCCGGCAACAGCGAGAACCGCGCCACCGAGATCTCCGAAATCTCGCGCAACCTCAAGGCGCTGGCCAAGGAACTCAACGTCCCCGTCCTCGCCTTGTCGCAGCTCAATCGCTCGCTGGAAACCCGTACCGACAAGCGTCCGGTGATGGCCGACCTGCGCGAATCCGGCGCGATCGAGCAGGATGCCGATGTCATCGTTTTCATCTACCGCGACGATTACTACAACAAAGAGAATTCGCCAGACAAGGGCTTGGCCGAGATCATCATCGGCAAGCAGCGCAACGGTCCGACCGGGTCGCTGAAGTTGAAGTTCTTCGGCGAGTACACGCGCTTCGACAA
>JANMAO010000011.1:0-20768 GCA_031359875.1 Lysobacter sp. | reverse complement strand
GGCGGAGCCGCGGCAGCCTCGCCGGCACGCGCGGCCGCGCCCGACAACACTGCCGCTGCCGGCTGTGCCTGTCCGATCAGATAGCCCTGCGCATAACGCACCCCGAGTTCGCGCAGACGCTGCAATTGGGCATGGGTTTCCACGCCTTCGGTGATCACTTCGGCGCCGATGCCGTGCGCCATCGCCACGATCGCTTCCACCAGCGCCATCGCGCGTGGGCTGTCGAACATGTGCCGCGCGAACGCCTGGTCGAGCTTGATGAACTCGAAGTCGAGCTTGTATAGATGGGTCAGGTTGGAATACGCGGTGCCGAAATCATCCAGTGCGAACGGGATTCCGTATTCGCGGCAATGCCGCATCACCGCATGCACGGGCGCATAGTCAAGCATGCGGCTTTCGGTGATCTCGAGCTTGAGCGCGCCGGCCGGCAGCTGCGCGCGCTGCACCCGCGCCACGATCTGCCACGCCATGCCGGGCTCGACCAGCTGTTTGGCCGACAGGTTGACGGCAATACTCGGCCTCGAGGTACCGCCGCTGCCGCACAAACCGCCGAGCACTTCGAGCACACGGTCGAGCACGTATTCGCCGATCGGCACGATCAGCGAGGTTTCCTCGGCGAGCTTGATGAATTCCGCCGGCGACACCGCGCCACGCCCGGGCAGCTCCCAGCGCACCAGCGCCTCATAGTCGGTGACGCGGCTGGCGGCAATGTCGTACAGCGGCTGGTAGTGGACTTCCAGGGTGCCGGTGTCGAGCGCGTCGCGCAGCTGCGCCTCGAGCCGGATCTTGTCGATGCCGCTGCGTTCGGCCGAATACTCGCTGGCGATGTCCTCCGCCGGCAGCGCGGTGTCGGCCGGCAGGCTGGCGATGATGCTGCGGGTGCGCCGCAGCAGGCTGTCGACCAGGGTGCGGACGATCGGGTCGCCGCTGCTGAGGCGATCGAGGAACTGGTCGTGTTCGATCGCCAGCAGCAGCGCAGGACCCCGCGCGATCGCGGTGGCACTGCGCGGTGCGCCGTCGAGCATGCCGAGTTCGCCGAGCAACTCGCCCGGCCCGAGCACGCCGTGGCTTAGCTCGCGCCGGCCCTGCACCGAGACCAGTTCGATCGTGCCGCGCTCGACCAGCCACGCGCAGTCGGACGGATCGCCCTGCCGGTACAGCACTTCACCCGCGAACAGTTCGCGCTGGATCGCCATCTGGTTCCTTGCCATCGAGCCGTGGAAAGGTTCAACGCGAATGCGTGTCCCCGGACGCGCACCGTGGTGGCAAGGGTAAGGGATTCCTGCGCCGGCGCGGGGCTCGACCGCGCTGGCCACGCCGGCGGTGCCTGCAGCAAGCGCGGGCGCGCTCGTCGGTGGCGATCAGGCAGCTGTTCGCCAGGACATGGCCCCGCAGCAGATCAAGAGTGCGCGAGCAACGCAGGCATAGGCCGGAGGGCGTCAATGCAGCGCGCAAGTGATCCGCGCTCGCGTTCACGCCAACCACCGTGTCCCAGAGCACGGATCGGGCGTTCCGACATCGGCTGCACGCGGTGCTGTGTTTTACTCGGGCGCTCACACGTCACCTGACTCGGGAACCTGCGATGACCGCTTTCGACCTGACCCCGCCCAGCGATGCGCAACGGCGCGACCTGACCGCGGGGCTGACCAAGGACGAACGTCGCGTGCTGCTCGAGCATGGCACCGAGGCGGCGTTCTGCGGCGTGTTCCTCGACAACAAACGCGATGGTGTCTACACCTGCCGGTTCTGTGGTTTGCCACTGTTCCGCTCCAGCGCCAAGTTCGATTCCGGCACTGGCTGGCCGAGTTTCTTCCAGCCGGTCGATGACGCGAACATCGGCATCGTGCGCGACACCAGCTACGGCATGCTGCGCGAGGAAGAAGTCTGCGCGCGCTGCGGCAGCCATCTCGGCCATGTGTTTCCCGATGGTCCGCCGCCGACCGGCCAGCGGCACTGTCTCAATTCGGTCTCGCTCGGCTTCACCGGCGCCGGCGAATCGCTGCCCGACAAGCTCGGCCGCGGCGCGCCGGAAGGCGAGCCCGCGTCGTGACCCTCGCACCACCACCGGCTGCCCAGGCCGCGTCGATGCCGACCCTGAGCGAAGACCAGGCCCGCGCCTACATGCTCAAGCTGCTGACGGCGATGAGCCAGGTCGGCGGCTCGGACCTGTTCATTGCCAACGACTATCCACCGAGCATGAAGTCGCACGGCGCGATGACGCCGCTGACCAGCCAGAAGCTCACCGGCGAGATCACCGCACAACTGGCGCGGGCGACGATGAATGAACGCCAGCGCGAGGAATTCGAACGCGAGATGGAGTGCAACTTCGCCATCGCCATCCCCGGCTTGTCGCGCTTCCGCGTCAACGTGTTCATGCAGCAGGGATATGTGGGCATGGTGCTGCGTACGATCGCGGCCGAAATCCCCAACTTCGAGAAACTGCGCCTGCCGGAAATCCTGAAAGACGTGGTGATGAACAAGCGCGGGCTGGTGCTGGTCGTCGGCGGCACCGGCTCGGGCAAGTCGACGTCGCTGGCGGCGATGGTCGACCACCGCAACCGCACTTCGGCCGGGCACATCATCACCATCGAGGACCCGGTCGAGTACGCCCACATTTCGCAAAAGTCACTGATTACCCATCGCGAGGTCGGCGTCGACACGCTGTCGTGGCATCACGCGTTGAAGAACACCCTGCGCCAGGCACCGGACGTCATCCTGGTCGGCGAGATCCGCGATGCCGAAACCATGGAACACGCGATCGCGTTCGCCGAAACCGGGCATCTGTGCCTGAGTACGCTGCACGCCAACAGCGCCAGCCAGACCATGGAGCGGATCATCAATTTCTTCCCGGAGGAGCGCCGCACCCAGCTGCTGATGGACCTGTCGGCGAACCTGCGCGCGATCGTCTCGCAGCGGCTGGTGCGCACCGAGGATGGCAAGGGCCGGGTGGCCGCGATCGAGATCCTGATCAACACCCCGACCATCGCCGAGAAGATCTTCAAGGGTGAGTTCACCGAGCTCAAGGGCGTGATGACCAAGTCGCGCGAGCTGGGCATGCGCACCTTCGACTGGGCGCTGTTCGAGTTGTACAACGAGGGCCTGATCGGCTACGACGAGGCGATCCGCAACGCCGACTCGGCCAACGAGCTGCGCCTGAACATCAAGCTCAGGAGCCAGCGCGGCGAGCCTGCGATGGCGGCCGGCTTGTCACTGGCGATGGACGACGCACCGTCGCCCGCGGAGGCCGAGGCGATCCGCAAGGAAGAATTGCGCAAGCAGCAGGACAAGCGCGAGGAGCTGGAATTGGCGCGGATGCAGGCGGCAAAGCGGCAGGGCAGCACGCCCCAGTCTGGCTGAACAAGATGTGGCATCGACCGCCTGGCAAGGCGATCAACTCGCAATCCGGCAGCCGAGGTCGCATAGTGGTCCGGCGCGCCACCGCAGGTGGTCCCGCACTATATTTTCCAGGAACTCACATGACAGCCGCCAAAAGCACTGGCACCGCCTCGGCCAAGGGCAAGTCGGCCAAGGCCGTGCCGCCCAAGAGCGCCCCGGCCAAAGGCGCGTCGGCCAAGGCCAAGCCTGCGAAAGCCGCGCCTGCGAAAGCCGTGCCCGCGAAACCACCGGCTGCGAAGATCCCGCCCGTCAAAGCCATTCCAGTGACCATTGCCGCCAAGCCCCCGGCCGCCAAGGCGATGTCCGTGAAGGCTGCGCCCGCGAAAAGCACGGGCGCCGGCCGCAAGGGCCGTGCCGATTCGGGTTCGGAGGCCAACCTGCACAAGCGCGTGGACAGCGAGCGGATCGCGTTGCACATCGCCGCGTTCGAAAAATCCGGGGGCCGCGTCGAGAAGCTCGGCATCACCCGCGTGCTGCAGAAGGTGGACGAAGTCGCCGCCACCGCGCCGGCCCAGGCGGCGAAACCGGCGGGACGCAGGCGCTAGCGCCTCACGCTTTGTAGAGCCGAGCCCTGCTCGGCTGCCCTGTCACGAATAGTCGCAAAAACGCAGCGGACCGCAACCCCGCTCTGCAGATCAGCGTGGCGGCGGCGCGTGCAGGTAGTCCAGCGTCACCTGCAGCAGCGCGCGCAATCCCAGATCGAGCGAGGACTCGTCGAGGGCGAACTTCGGCGAATGGTTGCTCGGCGCCGTGGCCGGATCGATCCCCGGCGCGGTCGCACCGACGAAGAAGAACATCGCCGGTGCCTGCTGCGCGTAGTACGAGAAATCCTCCGCCCCCATCTGCAGCGGCGGCTCGATCACGTTGGCCGCGCCGGCCGCCGCCTTGAGGCTCGGCAGCATGCGCGCGGTCAGGGCCGGGTCGTTGTAGGTGACCGGGTTGCCGGGGCCGTCGGGGATCTGCGAGACGGCGCTCGCGCCGTTGGCGATGCTGACGTGCTCGGCGACGTTGGCCAGGTCGGCGAGGATCTTCGTGCGCATGTCCGGATCGAAGGTGCGGATGGTGCCGATCAGTTCGACCGAGTCGGGGATGATGTTGTAGCGGATCCCGCCATGGATCGCGCCGAAGCTGACCACCGCCGGCCATTTCGCGATGTTGCTGCGGCGGCTGACGATGCTTTGCGCGCTGCCGACGAGATCGGCCGCGGCAACGATCGGATCGATTCCGGCCCATGGCGAGGCGCCGTGCGTCTGCCGGCCCTTGACGGTGATCTTGAACTTGTCCGACGCTGCCATCGTCGGCCCGGCGCGCATGCCGATCTGACCGGCCTGCAGCGTGCTGAACACATGCAGCCCGAAAATCGCATCGGGCTTGAAGTCGCGGAACAGGCCTTCCTTCATCATCAGCGCGGCGCCGCCTTCCTCGCCGGCCGGGGCGCCTTCCTCCGATGGCTGGAAGATCAGCATCACCGAGCCCGGCAGCTCCGCGCGCATTGCCACCAGCGCATCGGCCACGCCGAGCAGGATCGAGGTGTGCGCATCGTGGCCGCAGGCATGCATGACGCCGGTGGTCTGTCCGTTGAAGGTCGTCGTCACCTTCGAGGCGAACGGCAGCTCGACCTGCTCGGTCACCGGCAGCGCGTCCATGTCGGCGCGCAGCGCGACCCGCGGGCCGGGCTTGCCGCCGATGATGAGCGCGACCACGCCATGGTGGGCGATGCCGATGAGCGGCTTGAGCCCGAGTGCGCGCAGGTGCTCGGCGACCTTGGCAGAGGTGCGCTCCTCGCGATTGGACAATTCCGGATGCTGGTGGAAGTCGCGACGCCAGGCGATGACCTGATCGTGCTCGCGTTGTGCGGCAGCGGCGACTTCGGGGCGCGCGGCGACCGGACCGGTGACGGCCTGACTGATGACGGTTTGGGCGTGGATGGCGGGTGTCGCCAGGGTGGCGAGCAGGGCAGGCAGCAGCAGTCGGCGCATCGAGGACTCCAGCGGATGGCCGATGCTAGCGCGTCGGCCGCGCCGCGTGCGACGCTGCGGCATCGAAGCCACGCAGACCGCCGATGAACGACGCGACCCGCTCGCCTTCCACCGCACCGTTGCTGGGCGAGGCCGCACTGGTGCGCGCGGTCGGCTCGTTCGCACTGACTGCGGCGGTGATCAACGTCATCGTCGGCGGCGGCATCTTCCGCATGCCCGCCGCGCTGTCGGCGCAGATGGGCGCGGCGGCGCCGCTCGCACTCGTCGCCGGCGCGCTGGCGATCATCCCGGTGGCATTGTGCTTCGCCGCGATCGGCAGCCGCGTGCAGGTCACCGGCGGTCCGTACAGCTATCTCAGTGCGACCTTCGGCCCGTTTTCCGGCTTCATCGCCGGCGCGCTGATGTGGATCAGCAATTTCACCTCCAGCGCTGGCGTCGCCGCGGCGCTGTCGGTGCAGGTCGCGAATCTGGTGCCGGCGCTGGCACCGCCGCTGCCGCGCGCCTTGTTCCTGACGGTCGTCTATACGGTGTTGTTCGCGTTGAATGCGTTCGGCGTCAAGCTCGGCGCGCGCGCGATTACCGTATTGGCGGCACTGAAACTGACGCCGCTGTTCGCGTTGGCTGCGATCGGCATCTTCTTCGTCGACTGGCAGCAGATCAGTTTCCTGCCCTCGGCGGTGCCGTCACTGGGCGCGCTCGGCGCGTCGATGGCGCTGGTGATGTTCGCCTACTCGGGCATGGAAACCGCATTGGTGCCATCGGGTGAAGTCACCAATCCCGCGCGCAGCGTGCCGCGCGCGACATTGGTTGCGATCCTGCTGGTGGTATTGCTGTATCTCGGCCTGCAGATCGTCGGGCAGGGCGTGCTCGGTTCCGCGCTCGGGACCAGCGGCGTGCCGGTCGCCGACACCGCCGCCGCGTTGTGGTCGCCCGGCCGCGTGCTGCTGCTGGTCACCGCATGCATTTCGATGACCGGCTTCCTGATGGGCAACCTGCTCGGCACCTCGCGACTGGTGTTCGCACTCGGCCGCGATGGCTACCTGCCGCGGGTGTTCGGCACCGTCAGTGCGCGCCATCGCGTGCCGCTGCCGGCGCTGATCCTGCACGCTGGCTTGGCCTGGATACTGTCGCTGGTCGGTAACTTCGACACCCTCGCACTGATTTCCGGTGGCGCGATTTGTCTGGTCTACGGCTTGGTCAGCGCGGGTGCCTGGCGCGCACAACGGCGCGACCTGCGTGAGCGCGGAACACCCTTCGTACTGCCCGGCGGCGCCGTGATCCCGCTGTTCGCGGTGGTGGCGATGGTGCTGATCGTGGCGACGCTGAGCGCCAAGGAATGGTCGGCGATCGGAATTGCTCTAGTCGTGCTCGTGGCGGTGTACGGCGCCCTGCACCTGCGGCGCCGACGCACGCCTGGCTGAAGGCGCGGATCAGCCGCGATGCTCGAGTACCAGGAATTCGGTCGACTGCATCTCGATCAGCCGTGACGCCGTGCGCTCGAATGCACCCACAAGGCGTTCGCCGCCATACAACCGTGGCGGCGGCGCATCGGCGGTGCATACCAGGTTGACATGCCGGTCGTACAACTCATCGATCAGCGTGACGAAACGGCGCGCTGCATCATCGCTGCGTGCATCCAGCACCGGAATCCCGCCGATCAGCACGGTGTGGAACTCGCGCGCGATCTCGATGTAGTCCGCGGCCGCGCGCGGGCCTTCGCATAACGCGGCGAAGTCGAACCAGGCAAAACCTTCGGCCAATGCGCGCGATGGAATCGCGCGACCATCGATCAGCAGCGGCCCCGCTTCACGCGGACAACCCGCGGTGAGTTCCTGCCAGCGCGCCGCCAGCCATGGATCGGATTGCGCGTCCAGCGGCTGCCGGTATACCGGCAAGCGCGTCAGCGCACGCAGCCGGTAATCCTGCGGGCTGTCCAGGTGCAGCACGGTGCAGTGTCGTTCGATCAGCGCGATCGCCGGCAGGAAGCGCGCGCGTTGCAGGCCGTCCGGGTACAGCTGCGCCGGCGGCGTGTTGGAGCTGGTGACCAGCACCACGCCCTCGGCGAACAAGCGTTCGAACAGGCGTCCGAGCAGCATCGCGTCGCCAATGTCGCTGACGAAGAATTCGTCCAGCACCAGCACCCGCAGTTGCGCGCGCCATTCGCGCGCGATCGTGGCCAGCGGGTCGCGCGCGCCGGCGTGCGTGCGCAGGCGCGCGTGCAGCTCGCGCATGAAGCGATGGAAATGGGTGCGCTGCTTGCCTTCGTCGACATGTTCGCGCAGCGGCAAGGCGTCGTAGAACAGGTCGATCAGGAAGGTCTTGCCGCGACCGACGCCGCCCCACAGGTACAGGCCGCGCGGTGCCGTGGCGTCGCTGTCGCCGAACCACTGCCCGAGCAGTCCGCGCCGCGGCGAGACCGACAACGCCGCATGGATGCAATCGAGTTCGCGCAGGGCGGCGTGCTGCGCCGGATCATCCTGCCAGTCGCCGCGGGCGACGCCGGCGGCGTAGGCCATCGACGGACTTGTGATGCCCGCTTCGGAATTCATTCCGCCGTTCGTCCTGGGCGTAGGCGCGTAGCGCCGGAGTCGAAGGACTTCGCGCCTCCGGCATGCAGCCGGTCCTGAGCCAGGTCGAAGGGCTCGGGACGATCGGATCTGGAAATCATCATGCAGCCGACGGCAGGTACGGGCGCACGCCATGCTTGATCGCGCCGCGCAGGTCGATCAGCTTGCGATGGAAGAAATGGCTGGTGTCGGGCATCCGCACCAGCTGCGGTGGCTCCGGCAGCGCATCGATCCAGGCGAACACCACCAGCGGGTCGACGATTTCATCGGCCTCGCCCTGGATCACCAGCCACGGGCAGGTCGGCAACGCCAACGTGGAGAAATCCCAGTTGCGTCCGACCGGCGGCGCGATCGACAGCAGGAAGGCCGGCTGCAGCGATTCCGCGACGCGCAGCGTGACGTACGCACCGAAGCTGAAACCGGCGAGCCACAACTCGACCCCGGGACGCTGCGCGCGCACCCAGGCCGCGACCGCGCGCAGGTCCTCGCTCTCGCCGTTGCCCTGGTCGAAGGTGCCGGCCGAGCCACCAGCGCCGCGGAAGTTGAAGCGCACGGTGTCGATGCCGAGCTCGCGGAGGGCGCGGGCGGTCATCGTCACCACCTTGTTGTGCATGCTGCCGCCTTCCGTCGGCAGCGGATGGCACACGATCGCGACCGCCGGCAGCGGCGGGCACTCGCTGCGATCGACCGCCAGCTCGAGCACGCCGGTAGGGCCGTCGAGCAGCAGTGTCGAAGAGTCGGTCGGGAAAGCGGGTGTGGTCATCACGGCATGATAGCGAGCGTACGAGACCAGCCCGAAACGATAACGCCGCCTCGCAGGCGGCGTTGTCGGGTTCCAACGTAGAGCCGAGCTCTGCTCGGCTGCGTTTGCTGCATGCGCAGCGGAGCAAGCTCCGCTCTACTTGATCTGGGCAACCATCCAGTCGACGGTGGCCGTGACCTGCGTATCGGTCAGCGCCGGATTGCCGCCCTTGGCCGGCATCACTCCGGCGGCGCCATGGAAGCCCTCGATCGCGTGCTTGTGCAGGGTGTCCTTGCCCTGTGCGATGCGCGCGGCCCAGTGCGCCTGGTCCAATGTCGGTGCGCCGCCGGCGCCGGAGGTGTGGCAACCGGTGCACAGGTTGCCGAAGATCACCGAGCCATCGGTGGTGCCGCCGTAGGCGACCTGCGAAGTCGCCGCCGCCGTCGCGGCCGCGGTTGCCGCCGCCTGCGCCGCAGCGCCGGTGGCGCCCGCATAGACCGCGCCGGCCGGCGCGATCCGCGCCTCGGTGCGCTTGACCACATCCGCCGGCACTTCCGCCGGGATCGCCTGATGCAGGTGATAGGCGAGCAGCTGGAGCCCCAAGGTCACCAGTACCAGGAGGCCGATCAGCATCGAGAATTTCTTGAGGAAATCGAGGTCGTAGTTGCGCACGAGCCACCATTTGTCGCGGCGATGCCGCTGAGTCTTAGGAAGTCCTGCAACCCGGGCAGCGGCAGCGGAACAGTGGTGCGCCCGGAGGGATTCGAACCCCCGACCAATGGCTTCGGAAGCCACTACTCTATCCGGCTGAGCTACGGGCGCGTGGCCGTCCCGCGGAGCCGAGGCACGCGCAGGGTGCGCATTCTCGCATGATCGACCGAGACCACGCGAGGCGGCGCGAGCCACGGCGCGCTTGCTACGCTGCCGCCATGAGCTACGAGCGCTACGGACCCGAGCCTTTACCGACGCCATCGCCGCCGCCATCGCGGCTGCGCCTGTACTGGACCCTGGTCCGTGGCGACCGCCCGATCGGCTGGCTGCTGCTGCTGTGGCCGACCTGGTGGGGGCTGTGGCTTGCCGCCAGTGGCGTGCCGCCATGGTGGCCGCTGGTCGTGTTCACGGCCGGGGTGTGGTTGACGCGCTCGGCCGGTTGCGTGATCAACGACTACGCCGACCGCTGGCTCGACCCGCAGGTTGAACGCACCCGTGAGCGTCCGTTGGCGACCGGCGCAGTGTCGGGGCGCGAAGCGCTGGCGGTGTTTGCGGCGCTGATGCTGCTCGCGCTCGCGCTGGTGCTGACGCTCAACCACCTGACGATCGAACTGAGTGTGGTCGGCGTGCTGCTCGCGGCCAGCTATCCCTATCTCAAGCGCTACACCTACCTGCCGCAGGTCTACCTCGGCATGGCCTTCGGCTGGGGCATCCCGATGGCGTTCGCCGCGATCCGCGGCGAGGTGCCGGCGGTGGCGTGGCTGCTGTACCTCGCCAACATCTTCTGGGCGACCGCCTACGACACCTGGTACGCGATGGTCGATCGCGACGACGACCTGCGCGCCGGGGCCAAATCGACCGCGATCCTGTTTGGCGACCTGGACCTGGTCGCGCAGGGCGTGCTGTACGCGCTGATGTTCGCGGCGCTGGCGCTGGTCGGCCAGCGTGCGGTGCTTGGCCCGTTTTACTGGTACGGACTCGGGTTTGCGGCGTTGCTGGTCGGCTATGAATTTGTCATCGCCCGCCAGCGCGAACGCAACGCCTGCTTCCGCGCCTTCCTGCACAACCACTGGGTCGGTGCAGCGATCTTCGTCGGCATCGCGCTGGACTACGCGCGACACGGGTGATGTCTGCTCCGTAGAGCCGAGCTCTGCTCGGCTGCTCTTGACCTGGGTCGGTGCAGCGATCTTCGTCGGCATCGCGCTGAACTACGCGTTGCGACGATGAGATGTTCCGCCGTTGTAGTGCCGAGCTCTGCTCGGCTGCTCTTGACCGGGTGCGGGCCAGAGCTCAGCAGCAGGAGGAACGCGAGTCATTATCGCGATGGCTGCCGAGCAGAGCTCGGCACTACAGGTCATGGTCCCGTCCAATCACGGCACCCGCGCGCATACCCAGGCATCCACCCGTCGGACGCCGGCACGCCGCAGCGCCTTCGCCGCCGCGTGCAGGGTCGCGCCGGTGGTCATCACGTCGTCGACCAGCACGACATGGGCGGGCAGCCCGATCGCGTCGCGGACGACAAAGGCGTCGCGCACATTGCGACGGCGCGCGAGCGCGCTCAATTCCGATTGTGGAGCGGTGGGTCGCAGCCGCTGCAGTGCATCACCCTGCAGCGGCAAGTCGAGTGCACGCGCCAGCGGCTTGGCCAGTTCCAGCGCCTGGTCGTAGCCGCGATGGCGCAGCCGGGCGCGATGCAGCGGCACCGGGATGACCGCGTCGGGTCGCGCCAGCGACGCGCACGTGTCCGCCATCAACTGCGCCAGCAAGCGCCCGGCGGCGAGATCGCCATGGAACTTGAAGCGCGGCAGCAGCCGGTCCAGCGGCCGCGCGTAGACAAAGGCGGCATGGATCGCATCGAGCGGTGACGGAAGGCGCAGGCAGCGGCCACAGGCCCATGCCGGCGCGGGCAGCGGCAATGCGCAGCACGGGCAGGCGACGAGGTTCCAGGGCAGGGCGTCCGTGCAGCTCAGGCACAGATCGCGCCCGCCGTGGCCGCGCTCGCCGCAGGCCAGGCAGTGAGGCGGCCACAGGACGCGCAGAAGGCGCGACAGCGTCCCGTCAACTGTGGAGGTCGCGATCTGGTTGACAGTGGCAGGCATGCTTTCCAGACTGCCGGGTCTGTCCTGTCGTTGCCGTCGGAAAAGTCCCATGCCTGAGGTCAGCCTGCTCCCTGTCGAGAACGCATCCGCTGCGTTGCGCCATGACTGGTCGCGCGAGGAAGTCCTCGCCCTGTTCGCGCTGCCGTTCACCGAACTGCTGCATCGCGCCGGCAGCGTGCACCGGCAGCATTTCGATCCGGCCGAAGTCCAGGTCAGCACCCTGCTGTCGGTCAAGACCGGCGGTTGCCCCGAGGATTGCGGCTACTGCCCGCAGGCCGCGCGCTACCACACCGGCGTCGACGCGACCAAGCTCATGAGCACCGAGGCGGTGCTGGAAAAGGCGAAGCAGGCGCAGGCCGCCGGCGCCTCACGCTTCTGCATGGGCGCGGCCTGGCGTTCGCCCAAGGATCGCGACATCCCGAAAGTCGCGGCGATGATCCGCGAGGTGAAAGCGCTCGGCCTGGAGACCTGTGCCACCCTGGGCATGTTGAGCGACAGCCAGGCGCATGCGTTGAAGGCCGCCGGGCTGGACTACTACAACCACAATCTCGACACCGCGCCGGAGTTCTACGGCGAGATCATCCATACCCGCGAATTCCAGGATCGCCTCGATACGCTGTCGCACGTGCGCGACGCCGGCATGAAGACCTGCTGCGGCGGCATCGTCGGCATGGGCGAGTCGCGTGAACAGCGCGCGGGCCTGCTGCAGGCGCTGGCGACGTTGCCGGCGCATCCGGATTCGGTGCCGATCAACCGCCTGGTCAAGGTCGAAGGCACGCCGCTGGCCGATGCCGCCGAGCTCGACCCGTTCGAGTTCGTGCGCACGGTTGCCATTGCCCGAATCCTGATGCCCAAGTCGATGGTGCGATTGTCAGCCGGCCGTGAATCGATGTCCGACGAATTGCAGGCGCTGTGCTTTGCCGCCGGCGCCAATTCAATTTTTTATGGCGAGAAGCTGCTGACCACCGGCAACCCGGATACCGAGCACGACCTGGCGTTGTTCGCGCGCCTGGGGTTGCGACCGATGGCGGTGTCCGTCGATGCAGTCGACCACGACCGCGCAGGCATCGTGCATGCAGCGATTACCGATACTCCGGCCTGCGCCGCTTAAGCGATGTCGCGTCCGAACCTGCACGACCGCGTCGAAGCATTGCGCGCGCAACGCGCCGCGCTCGGCCGCACCCGCGTACGGCGCACGGTCGCGCGCCGCGATGGGGTGCGCTGCCACGTGCTGGATGAGAGCGGCGACGGCCGCTGGCTGGTCAATTTTTGCAGCAATGACTACCTCGGCTTGTCGCAACAGTTCGCAGTGACCGAGGCACTGCAATACACCGCCGCGCGCGAAGGCGCTGGTGGTATCGCCTCGCATCTGGTCTGCGGCCATCACGCCACGCACGATGCGCTCGAACGCGAACTCGCCGACTGGCTCGGCTACCCACGCGCGCTGCTGTTCGGCAGCGGCTTCCTCGCCAATCTGGCGGTGCTGCAGGCGCTGCTCGGCGAGGACGACCTGTGCGTGCAGGACAAGCTCAACCACGCCAGCCTGATCGATGCGGCGCGCCTGGCCGGCTGTAAATTGCGCCGCTATCCGCATGCCGACGCCGACGGCGCGCTGCGCCAGTTGCGGGCGACGCCGGACGCGGTCGCGATGCTGGTCAGCGATGGCGTCTTCAGCATGGACGGCGACCGCGCGCCGCTGCGGCGGCTGGCATTGGCTGCGCGTGTGCAGCAGGCGACGTTGTACATCGACGATGCGCATGGCGTCGGCGTGCTTGGCCCGGACGGCCGCGGCAGTGTCGCGGCGGTACAACTGGGCGTGCGCGACGTGCCGTTGCAGCTGGCGACGCTGGGCAAGGCGCTCGGTGGTTACGGCGCCGTGGTCCTCGGCGACGATGCAATGATCCAGCATCTGTCCGAAACCGCGCGCCCCTACCTCTACACCACCGCGTTGCCCCCGGCGCAGGCGGCGGCGTCGCTGGCTGCGATCAAACTGGCGCGCAAGGATGCGTGGCGACGCGAGAAACTGCAGGCGCTGGTCGCGCGTTTCCGCGACGGTGCGTCGCGTCGCGGCTTCGACTTGCTGCCATCGGACACCCCGATCCAGCCGGTGCTGTGCGGCGACGATCGTCGCGCGGTCGCGTTGGCCAGCGCACTTGAAGCCCGCGGCTACTGGGCCGCCGCGATCCGGCCGCCGACGGTGCCTGAAGGCAGCGCGCGCCTGCGCATCACCTTCAGCGCCGGTCACGCCGCTGCCGATGTCGATGGACTGCTCGACGCCCTGACGCAAGCGTCGGAGGCCGTGGGGATGGAAACCCGCACGAGCGCGCCCGCGCTGCCGTCGCCGGCATGAGTGCGCCCACGCTGCTGTCGTCGGCATGAGCGGGCCCACGCACGAAGCCCGCCGCGGGTTGGCGGCGATCGCCATCGCGTTGCTGTCGGCGCTGTTCTTCACCCAGACCTATGTGCTCAATCGCGCCATTGCCAGCAACGGCGGCTACTGGGCCTGGACCGCATCGCTGCGCTACCTGCTGACCTTGCCGCTGTTGCTGCCGCTGATGCGCTCGCAAGGCGGGATTGCACCGGTGTGGCGCGCGCTGCGCGCGCATCCGACGGCGTGGTTGCGCTGCAGCAGCATTGGCTTCGTGCTGTTCTACCTGCTGTTGTCCTACGCCGCGGACAGCGGGCCGGCGTGGCTGGTGGCGGGCTCGTTCCAGTTCACCGTCATCGCGGGGATGCTGTGTGCGCCGCTGCTGTATCGCCACGCAGAAGCCGGCGATGCGCGTCGGCGGGTGCCACGGGCTGCGCTCGCGGTCGGTGCATTGATCCTCGTCGGCGTGTTGCTGCTGCAGCTTGGACACGCCCACGGCCGGCTCGATCGCGCCGGCTGGTTTGCACTCGCCTGCGTGCTCGCCTCGGCGGTGCTGTATCCGCTCGGCAACCGCTTGTTGCTGCTGCATCTGGAGCGCAGCGGAGAACACCTCAACGCCACCCAGCGCGTGTTCGGCATGACCCTGGCGAGCCAGCCGCTGTGGTGGCTGGTTGCGGCGTTCGCCTGGCAGCGGAGCGGTGCGCCTTCCGTCTCGCAAGTGTGGCTCGCCGGCGGCGTGGCGCTGAGCGCCGGCGTGATCGCGACGATCCTGTTCTTCCAGGCCACCGGCATGGTCCGTGACAACCCGGTCGCGCTGGGTGCGGCCGAGGCGATGCAGGCGGCCGAACTGCTGTTCGCGACCCTGCTGGGCGTGTGGTTTTTGCACGAGTCGTGGCCACGTGGCATTGCGCTGGGGGGCGCGCTGCTGGTGATCGCAGGCATTGCCGCCTTCGCGTGGGTGGTGGTGCGGCCGCAAGCCGCGAGCGTGCCGGCAATCCGCGTGTTGCGCACCGATCGCGGCGCATGAGCGTGCATGCGCCAGCGCCGCTGCATGTCGAGGTCATTGGCGACGGCCCGCCACTGGTGTTGCTGCATGGCTGGGCGATGCACGGCGGCGTGTTCGCGCCGCTGGTCGAGCGCCTGCGCGAGCGCCATACCCTGCACGTCGTCGACCTGCCCGGCCACGGTGCAAGCCGCGACAGCAGCGTGCCATTGACGCTGGATGCGTGCGTCGCCGCCATTGCCCGCAGCGTTCCGCCCGCGCCCTGGTGCGGCTGGTCGCTCGGCGGCTTGATCGCATTGCACGCGGCCGCGACCTTGCCGGCGCAGGTGCCAATGCTGGCGATGCTGTGCGCGAGCCCGCGCTTCGTGCGCGGCGACAGCGCGTCGGGGGACGGTACGTCGGGTGACAGCTGGAAGCATGGCGTCTCTGCTGAAATCTTCGACGACTTCGCCAGCGGCCTGCGCAGCGATTACCGCGGCACGCTCGAGCGTTTCGTTGCGCTGGAAGCCTTCGGTTCGGAACATGCGAAGGACGAGATCCGCGCCTTGCGCGACAACCTGTTTGCGCGCGGCGAACCGAGCGCGCGCGCGCTTGCCGACGGCCTCGCATTGCTGCAGGCCACCGACCTGCGCGGCGTATTGCCGGCACTGTCGGTGCCGAGCCTGTGGCTGGCCGGGCGCCGCGATCGCCTGGTCGCCCCGCGCGCGATGCAAGCCGCCGCACAACTGTGTCCGCAGGCCGACTGCCATGTCGTCGAGCACGCCGGGCATGCGCCTTTCCTGACCCATGCCGATGTGGTGGCCATGCGGTTGGCGGAATTCCTGAGCAGCGCACACCCGGGGCGAGCACAGCGATGACGCGTGATCTTTTCGATCATCGCCACATCCGCCGCGCCTTTTCGCGCGCTGCGCACAGCTACGACGCAGCGGCGAAGTTGCAGCACGTCGTCGAAACGCATCTGCTCGAATCATTGGACTACCTCGATCAACGTCCAGTGGCGCAACGCATCCCACAGGTCGTGGTCGACCTCGGCAGCGGCCCGGGTCGCGCGGCGGCGGCCATGCAGCGGCGTTGGCCCAAGGCGCAGGTGCTCGCACTCGACCTCGCGCTGCCGATGCTGCGTACATCGAAACGGCAGCAGGGCTGGCATCCCCTGCGGCGCAGCGTGCAGCGGATCTGCGCCGACGCGCGCGCGCTGCCGCTGGCCGAAAACTGTGTCGACGTGCTGTTCTCCAACCTGTGCCTGCAATGGGTCGAGGATCTGCCGGCGGTGTTCGCCGGTTTCCGGCGCGTGCTCAAGCCCGGCGGGTTGCTGCTGGTCTCCACGTTTGGCCCGGCAACGTTGTACGAGTTGCGCAGCGCGTTCGCGGAAGCCGACACTGCGCCGCACGTCAGCCCGTTCGCCGGCATCGCACAATTCGGCGACGCGTTGATGGCGGCGGGATTCCGCGATCCGGTGCTCGACCGCGACGCCACGACTACCCGCTATCCGGACTTGGCCGCGCTGATGCGCGAGCTGCGCGCGCTCGGCGCCACCAATGCGCTGCAGGCACGCCGGCACACGCTGACCGGGAAGGCGCGGTTTACCCGCGCCGCGGCGGCCTATGCCGCGCAATCCGGCGATGGCGACGGGCTGCCGGCGACCTGGGAAACCATCACCGCGATGGCGTGGGCACCGCCGGCCGGCGCACCAATCCGCGAAGGCGACGGCGACATCGCACGTTTCCCGGCCGATGCCATTCCGATCCGCCGCCGTTGAGCGCCAGCACCGGTAGGTTCAGTCGCTGCCCGCTAGATTCGCCAGATGCAATCGCGAAGGGGCCCGCCATGAATCAAGCCATGCTCACCACTCTGTTCACCGCCGCGCTGGCGGCGTTGCTGGCGTCAGTGCCCGCGGTCGCGCAGGACGCAGGCGCGTGGGGATTCGATCCCGGCATCCTCGCCGCCAGTGGTAGTGATCTGCTGCGGCGCGCGCCCAATGCCGAGATCGACGGCCTGTTCCAGGCCGTGCACGCGGCGACCCGGAACGAGCACGAGGCGCAGGCGGTGTGCGCGTTGTTCGAACCCGATGCCGATCGCAGTCTCGACGGGTTGAATGCCGCGGCCTCGCGGCTTGGCCCCGCCAGTCGCGAGCGGTTTGGCAATGCCGTCGGCAATGTGCTGGTCGCGGCAGTGCAGTCGCCGCCACAGGTGTTCGATGCCGCAGCGGCGCGGCAATCGCTGAAGGCCTCGGGTGTGACCGCGGCACTCCTGCACGACGGCTTTGTCGCCGGCCTCACCGCCACGGGCAGCACCACCGACAGCCGCGCTGCGCGTTGCCACTCGCTGCGCTGGCTGCTCGATGCGATGCAGTCGCGTCCGCAGGGCGAACGCGCGGCGATGACGCGGCTGCTGCTGGACGAGGGCCTGGCGCGGCTTGCACCCGCGCCGTAGCGTCAGGGCGACGAGCGTCAGTGCGGCATGCGCCGGATGCGAAAGAGGATCCGGTCCTCATAGGGCGTCCCTTGCGGGATCGCCTCGATGCCTTGGGCGATCAGCGCCTCGCGCACGGCCGGCCAGTGCGCCTGCTTGGTGATCCAGAGGCTGGCGGGATCGAAGTCGGTGTTGATCTCGTCGGCGACGGTCTCGTCGTATTCGGGATTGAACTGCGCGTGGCCTTCGGGCTGCAGAGACAGTTTCTCGACCTCGACGCCCAGATGCAGATGCAGGCCGTAGCGCGCCATGTCGTCGACGAAGGCGAGCTGGGTGATCGGCCCCGGTGCGCGTGCGCGGATCGCCTGCGCCCACGCCTCGGCATTCTTGTGCGTGGGCCAGTGCGCGGTCGCCAGCTGCAAGGCCAGCATCCCCGCCGACCACAGCAGCAGCCAGCGCCAGCGCGGTAGCGGTTTGCCTTCGCCCAGGCGTTGCCGCGCAGCGAGCACCGCCAGCGGCACGAACAGCGGCAGGATGTACAACGGCAGCCGCGAGCGCGACACGCAGAACACCAGCAATGGCAGCAGCAGCCATAGCGTCAGCAGCAGGCCAGCGGCATCACCAGTGCGTCCTTCGCGCGTGCGCCAGCCGCGCACGCTGGCCGGCAGCGCGCGCGCCCAGCGCAGCAGCGCCGGCGTCCACGGCAACGTGCCGATCAGCAGCGTCGGAAGGTAGATCTGGATCCAGCCGTACCACTCGCCGTGGCGGCCGAACTCGTTGGTCGTGACGCGGTTGACCACCTCGTCGCCGATGAAATACTCGAACAGGCCCGGGTTGCCGAGCGTCACCGCGACATACCATGGCAATGCCAGCAGCAGGAACACCACGATCCCCGACCACTGCAGCGCGCGATGGCTGCGACCCGGCATCAGCCAGTCGTACAGCAGTATCGCCGGCAACGGCAGCAGCGCCGCCGGGCCCTTGGCGATGAACGCGAGCGCGAACCCGACCCACATCAAGGCAAGCCATAGGCGCGGATCCAGGTCGGCAGGCCCATGCTGCGTGGTAGCAGGCTCGGCGTACGCAGGAACGACGGCGGCGGACTGGCCGGCAACGTCGCCGCCACCGGCAGGTTTGACGGCTGCGCGCGCGGGAAACCGCGCCTCGACGAACGCCCACATCGCCAGGCTCACGCAGGCCGCGAGCACATAGTCGGTGGTGATCAGCTGCGCCGCGCCGACGGTGAACAGCATCGTCGCGTAGATCACCGCGGCCGTGTCTTCCGAACCCGGCGCCAGCCGCCGCGCGATCCGCCACGCGAACCACACACACAGCAGGTACGCCAGCGCCGCCGGCAGCCGCGCCGCCCAGGGATTGCTGCCGAACACCGCCACGCTGGCGGCGATCGCCCAGTACGTCAGCGGCGGCTTGGTCCAGTGGCCAATCTCGTCGTTGCGGCGCGGGTTGAGCCAGTCGCCGCTGTCGAGCATGTTCAGCGCGACGTTGGTGTAGCGGCCCTCGTCGGGGTCCCAGATGCCGCGGCTGCCAAGGAACCCCAGCGCCAGCGTGATTGCCAGCAACGCGATCCACAGCCTTGGGGAACGAACCAGTCGATGCATGCGGACGCGGTAGGAGACGGTGCCGCAGGGTAGCCCGGCGACAGGCAAGGCGGCCAGCGCGTTTCCTCCTGCAGTGGACGCGGCGCGCGGAGCCCGCTTATCGAGCGGCGGCCTGCGCGGCCTCGGCGAACAGCGCCGCCAGCAGGTCCAGGTCGACATTGCCGCCGGACAGGATGATCCCGACGCGCTGCCCGGCGAAGCGCTCGCGATGCGCCAGCACTGCCGCCAGTGCGAGCGCGGACGAGGGCTCGACCTGCTGCTTGCCGCGTTGCCACAGCAGCCGCATCGCGTGCACGGTCGCGTCGTCGTCGGCCAGCAGCGCCTCGACGCGGTGGCGGCGAAGTAGCGCGAAGTTCACCGCGCCCAGGGTGCCGCGCAGGCCGTCGCAGATCGTATCGGGGACGAAGTCGGTGACGCGCTCGCCGCGCTGGAGGGACGCAAACGTCTCCGCCGCGCCGCTGGGTTCGGCGACGAACAGCGCGGTACCCGGCGACATCGCGCGCGCGGCGATCGCGGTGCCGCCAGCGAGCCCACCGCCGCCGACCGGTACCACCAGCGAGTCGAGCGCGACGCCGCCGGCGAGCAGTTCCAGCGCCGCGGTGCCCTGGCCGGCGATGACCCGCGGATCGGTGTAGGGATGCACCAGTTCCGCGCCGGTCTCGGCTTGCAACTGCGCGCAGCGCGCCTCTCGCGCGGCGATCGTCGGCGCGCAGCGGTGCAGCGTGGCGCCGTAGGCCTCAATCGCCTCAACCTTGGTCGCCACCGCGCCGTCGGGTACCACCACGTGGCAGGCGATCCCGCGCGTGCGTGCCGCCAGCGCCAGCGCCGCGCCGTGGTTGCCCGACGAGTGCGTGACCACGCCGCGCGCGGCTTCGTCGTCGGACAGTGACCACACCGCGTTGCACGCACCGCGGAACTTGAAGGCCCCGGTGCGCTGCAGGTGCTCGGCCTTGAAAAGCAGTTCGCAGCCGGCCAGGGCATCCAGCGAGCGCGAGCGCAGCACCGGGGTGGCGTGCGCGTGCGGCGCGATCCGCGCGGCGGCGGCGAGCACGTCGTCGAAATGCAGGCCGTCGGGTTCGCTGTTGGCGGGTTCACGGCGGTTGCCGTCGCGGCCGCCGGGGCTGGAGGAGGAGTAATTCATCGGCCGATGCTAGCGCAGTGGCTCAGGCGTCCGGTGCCAGCGCGGCGCGCGCGGTCGCATCCGCCCGCGGCCGACCCAGCAGGCTGACCGCGGCCGAGCCGGCCATCACCATCGCCGCGCCGATCCAGCCCAGCGGGGTGATCCGTTCCGGCGCCAGCCACTGCGGCCACAGCGCGTGCACCGCGGTGATCGCGGCGATGCACAGCAGCGGGGTGGTGGCGAGGATCGCCGACACCCGCGAAGCCTCCCAGTGCGCCAGCGCCTCGGCGAACGCGCCATACGCGCCGATCGTGTTGAACGCGCAGTAGGCGAGCATCGCCCAGTGGAAGCCATCGAGCTGCAGCAGGCTCGCCGGCCTGGCGAACGGCAGCAGCGCGACGCTGGCGACGACGTAGATCAGCAGCAGGATCTGCATCGAACCGAGTTTCATCAGCAGCTGCTTCTGCAGCAGCGCGTACACCGCCCAGACGACCGCGCCGACGATCACCAGCGAGGAACCCAGCACGTAGCCGGGCGCCTGCGCGGCGAGCGCGAGCTGGTCGGCGAAGAACAGCGCCATGCCGGCCACCAGCAACGCCAGCCCCAGCCATTGCGCCACGCGGAAGCGCTCGCCGAACACCCAGATCCCGCCCAGCGACATCAGCAGCGGCGCCAGCTGGATCAGCAGCTGCACATTGGCCGGCGTGGTGTGCTGCACGCCGAGCAGGTAAAAGACGTAGTTGCCGAGCAGC
>JANMAO010000231.1:0-32457 GCA_031359875.1 Lysobacter sp. | reverse complement strand
CGCCTTCCTTGACGATGCGCCGCTGGAGGAACGGCGCACGCAGGCGGTGATGTGCCGGCGTTACGCCGAGGCAGGCATTTCAGGTGAAAGCCGTGCACAGGATCTTGGTCGCCTCGATCCGGGCGCGATCGAATCAGTGCGCGAGCAAGCGTGGCCGCAGGCAGGCAATGCCGACGAGATGCATGAAGCGTTGATGGGCCTGGGCTGCGTCACCGGCGACGAGGCGCAGACATGTGGGTGGAGCGAACTTCTCGCCACGCTGGCAAAGCACCATCGCGCAACGAAGTTCCTTTGTAGGAGCGACGTAAGTCGCGACATGGAGCCCGGGGTCGCGACTTACGTCGCTCCTACAGGTGGAGCGGGCGCCAGCCCCTTGCTGTGGTTCGCCGCCGAGCGTCTTCCACAAGCGGACGCGCTGTACGCGAACGCCACGCGCATGCCGGCCATCGAAGCCCCCGCAGAATTCGCCGCGCAATCCTGGTCGCGCGAGGACGCCGCGCTGGAACTGGTGCGCTCGCGCATGACCGGGCTCGGTCCGACGACCGTGACCGCACTCGCGGCCACGCTGGTAGTGCCGCGATCGGACATCGAGGCCGCATTGCTGCGCCTGGAGAGCGAAGGCTACGTCATGCGCGGTCGCTTCACTGCCGAGCCCCCAGAGGAAGAATGGTGCGAACGCCATCTGCTCGCACGCATCCATCGCTACACCATCGGTCGCCTGCGCCGGGAGATCGAGCCGGTCGAGCCGCGCGACTTCATGCGCTTCCTGTGCGACTGGCAGCGTGTGTCAAAGGACGCGCGCGTGAGCGGACCGGAAGCGCTGGCCGGCGTGCTTGCACAGCTGGAGGGTTTCGAGGCGCCGGCCGGCGCATGGGAAACCGAGCTGCTGCCGACGCGTGTCAGTGATTATTCGATCTCGTGGCTGGATGACCTGTGCACCGCCGGCCGCGTTGCGTGGACGCGCCTGCGCGGCGCGACGACGACGTCGGAAGGCAACGGGCGCACCGCACCCGTGCGTACAACCCCGATCGTGCTATTGCCACGCCGGCAACTGGCGCTGTGGACGCGGCTCACGGCCGGCCAGCGCGAGGACGAGCCGGTGCTGTCGTCGCGAGCGAACAACGTCGCGGAGTTCCTGGGCGAGCATGGTGCCTCGTTCTTCGATGAACTGGTCGCCGGTGCGCATCTGTTGCGCACCGAACTGGAGGACGCACTGGCCGAACTGGTCGCGCGCGGCCGCGTGCACTGCGACAGTTTCGCCGGCTTGCGCGCGCTGTTGGTGCCGCAGTCGAAGCGGCCGTCGGCCTACTCGCGTCGGGGGCGGCGCGCAGCCTTGTTCGGAATCGAGGATGCGGGGCGCTGGACCTTGACGCGGCGCGCTGCCGTCGCGCCGCCGGCGAAGCTCGATCCCGAAGCAATCGAGCACGTCGCCCGCACCTTGTTGCGCCGCTACGGGGTGGTCTGCTGGCGTCTGCTCGAACGCGAGGCGACGTGGCTGCCGCCGTGGCGCGAGTTGCTGCGCGTGTACCACCGGCTTGAGGCGCGCGGCGACATTCGCGGCGGACGCTTCGTCGCCGGCCTGAGCGGCGAGCAGTTCGCGTTGCCCGAAGCGATCGCCACGCTGCGGCAAGTGCGCAAGCGCGAACCCGACGGGCTGATGATCAGCCTTTCCGCGCTGGATCCGCTGAACCTCGTCGGGACGCTGCTGCCGGGCACCAAGGTGCCGCGCCAACTCGGCGCGCGGGTCGTGTTGCGCGACGGAATACCGCTGGCGACCTTGGTCGCGGGCAACGTCGAGCTGCTCGCACCCTTGTCACCCGATGACGAACGCGCCGCGCGAAAGGCGCTGCTGCGCGAGCCGGATTCGACGTTCGCCATCGAGATCGCGGCGCCCACTGCCTGAGCCTTCCATCCCCGTGTCCGACCCGCGATCGCGACGGCTCCTCAATACATTTCGTATTCGAGCTGGAAGCGCACGGTGACGTCCGGTGACGCGTTGTTGAGGCCGGCGAGGACCGCACCGTTGTAGCGCAGCTTGTCGCGACCGTGCAGGCGCTGCACTCCGAACAGGGCCGGGCCGACGCTGTGCGATGCGTCGCGGCCCAGATGATCGACAGCCCCCAGCTCGCCAAACCCCTGCACACCCCACTCGAGCGCCTCGTTGCCGCGCCACTTCAGCTGCCAGCGGTAATCCAGTTCGGTACTGTCGCTGGCGCCGGAACCGACCTGGTGCTTGAACCGCAGGTTGAGGTTGGCGACGGTCGGGCCGATCTCCTTCTGCAGCAGCGGTCCGATCTTCACCGCATCGGGCCCGGCGGCAAAACTGTGCTCATACTCGGCGATCAGTCCGACATCCATCCAGTGCTTTCCCTGCTCGGTCAGCACGAACACGTTTTCCCATTCCAGCGCTTCGAGCCTGCCCGGCGAACCGCCTTCGGCGGCATATTCAAGCACCGCTTCGGTACGCCAGCGGTTGCTGACGCCGTAGCCAAGGTCGAATACGAACGCGTGTTCGCTCGGCGCGCTGCGGAAATCGCGATAGCCGCCACGCAATTCGAATTCGGTTTCACCCTGCTCCACCACCGGCACGTAGATCGTGTCGGCAGAGCCGGCAAAGGCAGCGGCGCTGGCGGGGAGCAGGCAGGAAAAAAGCAGGGCGCGCAGGGTCAGGTGCTGTCTGGACTGGGTCATTGGCTTTCTTGAGGGTGAACGGACGGAACGAGCCGCGCCGTGCGCAGCCCAGATTTACCTGTGGCCGGATCGATTACTTCGCGAGCAACGCGCCTTGCGCAGTGTTCGCGTGGAAGTCCCCGAAGAACGGATAGCGGCCGGGTTTCAACGGGCTGATATAGACCGGAATCGTGCCGCCGCCGATAACGACCTTTTCGCGATTGAGTTCGTGGCTTTCGAATTCTTCCGCCGTCGCGTCCTCGTTGACCACGATGAGCTTCAGCTTGGTGTTGGCCGGGACCACGGTTTCTGCAGGCACGAAACGATGGTTGCGGATCACCAACCGCACTTCCGGCGGTTCGGTCGCGAGCGCTGACGACGACGCGATCACCGAAGAGATGAAAAACGCAAGCAACGCATCGGTTTTCGACCCGCGGATGTCGGACAAGCAATTTTTCGGCACGCAATTTTTCAACACGCAATCGATCCTCAAGGAGTGGCGTTGGGAACTGCGGCCATGGTGGTGCGGCGTGGCGCGGCAAGCCACGAGCCGCCACCCAGCAGCACCACGATCGCCAGATAGATCAGCACCTGCATCCCGCTGGGACGCGCGCTATAGCCCACCAATGCATGCAGGGCGCGGCCGAGCCAGGCGTCATCGGTCAACAGCCAGTTGCTGTCCCATAGCGGATCGGCCAGCGTCGACAGGACATCGGCCTGGGTCAGGAAACCGACCGCCGCCGCGGCAAGGCCAGCCGCCAGCAGAATCAACAATCCGTTGGTGGCGCGGAAGAAATGCCGCATCGGAATCCGCAGCAGGCCCAGGTACATCGCGACGCCCGCCGCAACGCCGCTGAGCAGGCCGAACAGGCCACCGGCGACCAGGGCTCCCGATGCCGAACCGCCGGCGAGCATGCCGTAACCGAACAGCACCACTTCCGAGCCTTCGCGCAACACCGCCAGCGCCACCACGATCATCAGCGCAGCCATCGGGCGGCGGCCGGCAGACACGTCGTCGCCGAAGCGGCCAGCTTCCAGCGCCAGCGCGCGGCCATGTCGGGCCATCCAGACCACATGCCAGCCGATCATCACGGTCGCGGCGAGCAGGACCCCGGCGTTGAACCACTCCTGGCCCATCCCGCTCATCGCCTCGGCCAAGCGGCCGGCACCCGCGGCAACGATGCCCGCACCGACGCAGCCCAGGACGAGACCGTTGCCGATCCAGCGCCAACGGCCTTCGACGCCACGGGTGGCGGCAGCGACGATGCTGACGATCATCGCGGCTTCGAGCACTTCCCGGAACACCAGAATCCAGATCGCGAGCATGTTGTCTCCCGTGCAGATGGCTCAATGATAATGGTTCTCATTGGCATTGCAAGCATGGCGCGAGGAAGTCGCCTTGAGATTGGAGGGCCGGCCGTGCCCCAATAGCAGGCGCAAACCTTCCTTGTCGGTTGTCTCCATGTCTGTTCCGTATCGGCAAGAACGCCCACCTACTTCGCTGCCGCTCCCGTTGCGACCAGGTCGCTGGCTCGGCGCGCTGTTCATCGTGTTGGTGTTGATCGTCTGGTTCGCCGGGCTGCAAACCCGTTCGCTCATCGAGCCCGATGAAGGTCGCTACGCCGAAATCGCGCGCGAGATGTTCGCCTCCGGCGACTGGGTCATGCCTCGGTTCGACGCGTTCAAGTTCTACGACAAGCCGCCATTGCAATATTGGGCGACGGCGCTGACCTACCACGCGTTCGGCGTGCAGCACTGGACCGCGCGCCTGTGGAGCGCGTTGACGGGCCTGCTGTCCGTGCTCGCGGTGTGGTATGCGGCACATCGGGTCTGGGACCCGCGCCGCGGGCGCCTGGCCGCACTGGTTTGCGTAAGCCTGTTCCTGGTGGTCGCCGCTGGCCATATCAATTCGCTGGACATGGGCGTGGCGGCGTTCCTGACTGTCGCGCTCGCCACCTTCCTGATCGCCGAGCACGCCTGCGATTCAACCGCATCGCAACGTCGCTGGATGCTGGCCACGTGGGCGGCCATGGCCCTGGCCGTAATGTCCAAGGGCTTGATCGGCGTAGTGCTCCCCGGCGCCACCTTGTTCGTCTACATGGTGTGGCAACGCGACTGGAATCTGCTGCGTCGGCTGCAGCTGATCCCCGGCTTGGCGATCTTGCTGGCGTTGACGGTGCCCTGGTTCGTGTTGCTTGCGCGCAGGGACGACCAGTTCCTGTCGTTCTTCTTCATCCACGAGCACTTCGGCCGGTTCCTGTCCAAGGTCGCCAACCGCAACCAGCCGTTCTGGTACTACCTGCCGATCGTGGTTGCAGGCCTGCTGCCGTGGACCGGATTCCTGAGCGTGACGCTGCGCAACGCATCGCGGCAAGCCACGCGCGGGAAGGATGGTGCGATGCGGCTCGTGCTGATCTGGACGGCCGTGGTGCTGCTGTTCTTCTCGCTATCCGGCGCCAAGTTGCCGCTGTATGTGCTGCCAATGTTTCCGGCGTTCGCATGGCTTGTCGCCAGCGCGATCACGCAGCTGGAGTCAATGGCGATCGCGCGGCGCTTGCTGCCGATCGCCATCCTGGCCGCGATCGGCTTTGTGCTGACGCTATGGCTGCCGTACTCGCAGCTGTTGCAAGGCGCCCAGGCGCCTTACGCCGCGATTTGCAATCCGGCTGCGGTGGCAATGGCGTTGCTGGCCGTGGGCACCGGGATCGCGTGGTTGCTCGTCCGTCGCGGGCGCGTCGATGCCGCCGTCGCCGCTGCTGCGCTGGGCGGCCTGCTGTTCACGCAGTCGCTGCTGTTTGCCTACCAGCGTCTGGCACCGACCGCATCGGCGCAGGCGATGGCCTCACTCGCCCGCCCGTATATGCGGCCCGATGTACCTGTGTACGCGGTGCAGATGTTCTATCGCGGGCTGCCGTTTTACCTGCAACGGTCAGTGACGCTGGTGGCCGAGCGGCCCTACGACCTGCTCGCCGGGATGGATTGGGAACCCTATCGCCAGATCCCTGACCTGCGATCCTTTGCCTCGTCGTGGAGAGCGCATCCGGGTGCGATCGCATTCATGCCGCAGGGCACCTTCGACAGCTTGTCGAACCAGCAATTGCCCATGCATGTGCTGGCGCACAGCTCCGAATTCGTGATTGTCCAAAGCAGCCCACTGGAGAGCGGCATGCCGATTGCGAAAACCGTGACCCAGCCCTCTGCCAATCCAGCGCGTCTCTGAGCGACGCGGCTGAAAACCTAGTTCGTAGCGCCGCAATTGCTCAGGCGGCAGCCGTACCGTCCTGCTCCAGGATCACCGCGACGGCATGCACCGCCGCCGCGATCTTCAGCGCGCTCTGCACGCCCTGCACGCTGACGTCGTGGTCGCGGATCACGCGCTCGTGCGAGTCCATGCACGCGCCGCAGCCGTTGATCGCCGACACCGCCAGCGATGCGAGTTCAAAAGTGATCTTGTCGAGGCCGGAGTTGGCCATGATGTTCATGCGCAGGCCGGCACGCAGCTGGCCGTATTCGTCGTTGTGGATCAGATGGGTGGCGCGGTAGTAGATGTTGTTCATCGCCATGATCGCCGACGCCGCCTTTGCCCCCTGGATCTGTTCGGGCGACAGCTGCTCGGCGGCGAAGACTTCGATCGCCACGACCAGCGGCGCGTGACGCGCGGCAATCGCCGAGGCCAATGCGATCGCACGCACCTGCTCGCCGTCGAGGCCCACAGCGCCGGTTTCGCTGAGCACGCTGTCGAGGTTGAGCTTGAGGTCCTTGGCGTAGTCGGGCAGCGTGTTGCGCAGCTCGGACAGGTTCATCGTTTTCTCCATTTTCCAAAACAAATGCAAAACAAAGGCGACCGAAGCCGCCTTTGCACCCGCGCGACCGGGGGAGGGAACGCTGCAGGGGAGCGGCGTGTCGCGCTGAGGGTTGACGGCTTGCTTTGACAGGCGTTACGCGACCTTGAGCGTCTGTTCGCCCTTGTGCCAGTTGCACGGGCAAAGCTCGTCGGTCTGCAGCGCATCGAGCACGCGCAACACTTCGTCCGGATTGCGGCCGACGCTGCCGGCAGTGACATAGACGAACTGGATGACGCCGTCCGGATCGACGATGAAGGTCGCACGCTGGGCGACGCCGTCATCGCCGAGGATACCGAGCGCCGAGACCAGCTCACGCTTGATGTCGGCCAGCATCGGAAACGGCAGGCTGTTGAGATCCTTGTGATGCGTGCGCCAGGCGTGGTGCACGAATTCGCTGTCGGTCGAGCCGGTCAGCAGTTGCGCGTCGCGGTCCTGGAACGCCTGGTTGAGCTTGGCGAAGCCGGTGATCTCGGTCGGGCAGACGAAGGTGAAGTCCTTCGGATAGAAGAACACCACCAGCCACTTGTTCTTGTAGGTGTTGTTGTCGATATCGACGAAGGCGGTGTTCAGATCATTGGAAACAGTGGCTTTGAGACTGAAGGCGGGGAATTTCTGGCCGACGGTGAGCATGGGTTTGATTCCTTCTGGACTGAGGGGATGGCCCATACGGGGCCGAGGTGAAGCGGTAAGGACGTCAGTGTGCGCGGCGTAGATTGATTCGGGAAATGGATTGTTCCTATGATGTCCATAGGCTGAACTTATGGCGACGCTCGAGCACAACGATGAACCTGCGTGACCTTCGATATCTGGTCGCCCTCGCCGATCACAAGCATTTCGGCCGCGCCGCCGCGGCCAGCTTCGTCAGCCAGCCGACCTTGTCGACCCAGATCCGCAAGCTGGAAGACGAACTGGGCGTATCGCTGGTCGAGCGCGCGCCACGCCGGGTGATGCTGACCCCGATCGGCCGCGACATCGCCGAACGGGCGCGCCGCGTGCTCGCGGAAGTTGCGCAGATGGGGGAACTGGCGCGGCGCAGCCAGGATCCGGAGGCCGGCACGGTGCGGCTCGGGCTGTTCCCGACCTTGGCGCCGTACCTGCTGCCGCATGTGCTGCCGGCGATCCGCACTCGATTTCCGCGGCTGGAGTTGCTGCTGGTCGAGGAGAAGACCGATGCGATCCTGACGCGCCTGCGCGATGGCCGCCTGGATGCGGGCTTGCTGGCGCTGCCCGTACATGACGAGCAGTTGCATGTCGAGCCGCTGTTCGAGGAGCCGTTCGTGCTCGCGGTGCCACAATCGCATCCCTTCGCGAAACGCGATAAACCACTCGCGCTACATGACCTCGACCACGAGCACCTGCTGCTGCTCGAGGAAGGCCATTGCCTGCGCGACCAGGCACTGGATGTCTGTCGCCTCGCCGGCGCCGACGAACGCGATGGCTTCCGCGCCACCAGCCTGGAAACGTTGCGACAGATGGTGGCTGCGGGCGTCGGCATCACCCTGCTACCGATGCTGGCGGTGCAACCGCCGGTGCCCCCTTCACCGGATATCCATCTGCTGTCGTTCCGCGGCAAGCCGCCGAGCCGCGAGATTGCGATGGTGTGGCGACGCAGTTCGGCGATGGGCGAGTTCCTGCAGCACTTGGCGCAGCAGTTCCGCGAACTGCCAAGCGAACGGTTGCGCTTCGCGCCTGTCAACCCGGTCGGAGTGATTGCAGACACACCCATCCACGCAAGCAGGATGAAGCGATGAGCATGCGCGCGTGGATGCTGTTGGCGCTTGCCATCTCCGCGATTGGCTGGTGGTTTTCGCCGCTGTCGCCGCGCGTGCCAGCGTTTGCCGCCGCAGTGCCGGGAACCCACGTGAGTTGTCCAATGCCGCCGCTGGTTGGCGCCGATGCGGTCCCGCTGCAATCACCCGTGCCGGGATCAATGCCGTCATTCCGGCTTGCCGCGGCTGAATTGCAGCCGCTGGCGGGTTTCAGCATCGATGCGCGCGTGCTGTCGCGTGAGGACTACACGATCGGACGCGAGGCCGAGTTTTCGCCGACCGATCTCGCCCTCGGCTGGGGCCACATGCGCGAGGATGCGGTGCTGTCTCGGCTGGCGATCAGCCAGGCCTCGCGCTGGTATCACTACCAGTGGACCGGCGATGCGCCCCTGCCGCCGACCGAGATCGCGCAGTCGAGCGCCAATATGCACATGATTCCATCGGACAATGCGAGCGCCGCAGCCCTGCATCGCGTGCACCGGGGCGAGCATGTGCGCATCGATGGCTGGCTGGTGCAGGCGAACGCGCCAGATGGCTGGCGCTGGCGCAGTTCACTGACACGCGATGACGTGGGGGACGGTGCCTGCGAAGTGATCTACGTCTGCGCAATCACCCCGTTGTAGGAGCTTTTCGTAGGAGCGGCTTTAGCCGCGAGCTTTCTGGTGCCGCGCCGTGTGACAACAGCTCGCGGCTAAAACTCCTGCGAAGAGCAGAATTTACGCGCCGGTCCCGACCGGGCAACTCACGCCGGTGCCGCCAATCCCGCAATACCCCATGGGATTTTTCGCCAGGTATTGCTGGTGCTCATCCTCGGCGTAGTAGAACGTCGGTGCGGGATACACGATCTCGGTCGTGATCTCGCCGAAGCCAGCCTCCGCCAGTTGGTGCTGGTAGACATTGCGACTGGCGCTGGCGGCTTCGTACTGCGCCTGCGTATCGCAATGGATCGCGGAGCGGTATTGGGTACCCGCGTCGTTGCCCTGGCGCATGCCCTGGGTTGGATCGTGGCTTTCCCAGAATGTCTGCAGCAGTTGTTCAAACGAGACGACTGCCGGGTCGTAGACGACCAGCACCGCTTCGGTATGTCTGGTCTGCCCGCTGCAGACTTCGCGATAGTGGGCGTTGGGCGTCTGCCCGCCGGCATAGCCGACCGCCGTGGTGACCACGCCTGGCAACGACCAGAACTTGCGTTCGGCGCCCCAGAAACAACCCATGCCGAATTGCACACGCTGCATTCCGACGAACGCATCGCGCAGCGGCCTGCCATGCAAATGGTGGACGTTGTGCAGTGGCATTGCACTCTCGCGGCCCGGCAACGCATCTTCGTGGCGCGGCATTCGCTGCTTGTCAGCTCCGATACCCAGCTTGGACAGTCCGAACATGAGGTGACTCCTGTGTGTGACCTGCCATCACTATGCGGCCGGCGAGGCAAGCTGCAAGTGAACACATACAACCATCGTTCAAGTGAATACGGCAGGCGCCACCTGCACGCAATTGCGCCCGCCATGCTTGGCTGCGTACAGCGCCTTGTCGGCGCGTTCCACCGTTGCTGCCGGCGCACTTTCGCGCTCCAGCCGCGTGGCGACGCCGACACTGACCGTCAGCCGCTCGGCGTGGCCTTCGTACTGGAATTCGCAACGCTCAACCGCCGCGCGCAATCGCTCGCCCATTTCGCGCGCATCGGCCCCCTGGCGCCCGGGCAGCAGGACGACAAACTCTTCGCCGCCGTACCGACCGAGCATGTCGCCCGGCTCCAGTGCACCGCGCAGCGCGGACGCCACCTGGCGCAGGCAATGATCCCCGCCTGCGTGGCCGAGGCGGTCATTGACCGACTTGAAATGATCGATATCGATGAACAACAGCGACACCGGCGCCTGCTGACGATGCGCATCCAGGAATGCCCGCGCCAGCCACTGATCCATGCTGCGGCGGTTGAACACGCCGGTCAGCGCATCGAGTTCGGCGGAGTGCCGCAACTGCACCGTTGCCAGTGATTCGTCGGCATGCAGCGTCGCCAGCCGCGCGAACTCGCCGGCGAGCAGCATCTCTTCCGTGCTGAAACCATCACTACCCGCGCGCCGCAACAACAACATGCCCCAGCCAGGTGCACGGATCGGCAGCGGTAGCACGGCTTCGATGCACGGCTCATCCGCCTGGGTCACCCCTTGCTGCAATGGCATGGCCTGCAGGGCGAGGCGCTTGAGTACGAGGCTGCGCTCGGCAACGCTGTCACGCACCCGCTGTTTGCACTCGGCCGGCTCCACGACCAGCAGGTCGTGGCCGTGATAACCAAAGGCAACGACCGCTGCCCACTCCAGCGGAATCTGCGGCAGCAATTTCTCGAGCAGCAAGCGGAACGCGATCCATTCGATATCCACCGCTGCGGGTGCGCGCAGGCGCGTTTGCAGCCCCATGGTGAGGTCGGCGCGCGCGGCCTCGCGGGCCATGCGGCGTTCCGAGTCGACACGCGCGAGATGGTCGCGATCGCGCTGGTGGCGGAACTCGCCGATGCGGCTGATCAGGCCGACCATCAGCACCGCGGCGGTCACAACCAGGGCGAACTGATAGCCGAAGCGCGTCCACAGCATGTCGACCACGTAGCCACGCGACAATGCCGTCCGCCCCAGTGCTGCGGTCACCGTCACCAAGGTCAACAGCAGGATCGAGGAAGCCATCGGCGCGCGGTGGCGCACCGCCTCCACCAGCATCACGACTGCACCGCCGGCGAACGTAAGCCAGGCCAGCGTCACCACTGCCTGCTGCACCGGATCCAGAACCCGAAGATCGAGCAGGCACACCGCCGCAAGCCCCACCAGGACGATGCAGTAGCGTTCGAACAGGCGCGCCGCCGGAAGGCCGCCGGCGTGAAATTGGGCGTAGCGCAGCAACATCTGCAGCGCAGCTGCATCAAACAGCAATTCCAGCGCCAACAGCCCGGAACCGCGCCAGATCGATAGCCGACCCAGGACGGGCAGCAGGTACAAGTGGCCGTTCTCGGCCGCCAGCAACAACAACGCGACGCACGCGCTGCCGAACAACGCAAGGAACGAACGATCGCGCGCGGCCGAATATAACGCCAGGCCCAGCAACGCGAGCATGAACAAGCCCGCGTAGATCATGCTTCCGTGCGCGACGCTGCGGTGCGAGAGTTGCATCGCAGCCGTCTCATGCAGCACCAGTGGACGCAGCGCCGTACGCACGCTGCCACGCGCATGCAGGGTCAGTACGATCTCGCCCTGCCAGGTGGCGGGCAACGGCAGGATGAATCCGCCCGGCAATACGCCCTCGTCGCTGGCGGGATGAAAGAAGTCATGTTCCGCGCTGCGCCAGCCGGGAGCCTGCAGCCAGAGCGAATCGACCGGATCGCGCCCCAGCCAGACCACCCAGCGCGAGGCTGCCGGATTGGGCGGCGGCAAGGAGAAGCGCAACTGCGCAGTGGCTTCGCGGCTACCTCCGCCAGGCAGTAGCAACGCCCCACCGTCACCACTCAGCGTCGCTCCAGTGCCCGCCTGGAGTTGCACGGGGACCTCGTCGGCAATGGACCGGGTCGCGGCGAGCACACCGACGACAAAAAGCACCAGCAGCCACGCCATGCCGGCAGCGAACAACCGGTCGTGGCGATTAGCGAATAAGCCGCGCACGCATCGTCACTTCGGAAGCGCGTTGTGCGGACCAGGCCGCTCGACGGGTGCCTGGACGACATCGGCGACCAGCAGCAACCGCTCGACCAGTGCCCGCGCCTTCGGTCAGCAGCGGCCTGGAACGCCGACGACCGACAGTCCGCAGGCCGGCAATTCGCCACTCACCGCGAACGAACGCAGGAATCCCAGCCTGCTCCAGTGCGATCCGCACCAGACGGGCGTCGATCAGGCGTGAGGCTTCGTGGATGACATCCATATTGGCTACCCCTGCGATAGCTGCTAGCAAGAACCATGCCAAAAATATGGTTTCGGTATCGCCGGCCAGATGCTCGGCTACACTGCGGCTTGTCTCGCCGCGATTCCTCCGCCCGTGTCCAAGCAGCCCTCCGATTCCACGGCCTTCGCAGGCCACTCTACTCCCGGGCACCCAGATGCCGTGGCGCCTGTCGTCCGGCAGGATTTCATCCGGCAAATCATCCGCGACGACCTTGCCAGTGGCCGGTTGACGGCCCCACGGACGCGCTTTCCACCCGAGCCCAACGGGTACCTGCACATCGGCCACGCCAAGGCGATCTGCCTGGACTTCGGGATCGCGGCCGAGTTCAGCGGCAGCTGCAACCTGCGCCTGGACGACACCAATCCGGCCAAGGAAGACCCCGAATATGTCGCGGCCATCCAGGATGACATCCACTGGCTTGGCTTCGAATGGCGTGAGCTGCGCCATGCCTCGGACTACTTCGAGGTGTTCCATCTCGCGGCTGAAAAACTGATCCGCCAGGGTGATGCCTTCGTCTGCGACCTCAGCGCCGAACAAGTGCGCGAATATCGAGGCAGCCTGACCGAGCCGGGCCGCAATTCGCCGTTCCGTGATCGCAGCATCGAGGAGAACCTCGACCTGTTCGGGCGCATGCGCGCCGGAGAGTTCGCCGATGGCGCGCGCACGCTGCGCGCCAAGATCGACATGGCGTCTGGCAACATCAACCTGCGCGATCCGGCGCTGTACCGAATCAAGCATGTCGCGCACCAGAACACCGGCGATGCGTGGCCGATCTATCCGATGTACGACTACGCGCACTCGCTGTCGGATGCGATCGAAGGCATCACCCACTCGCTATGCACGCTGGAGTTCGAGGACCATCGCCCGTTGTACGACTGGTGCGTGGACAAGGTCGACCTCGCGCACTCGCCGGCGCTGCTTGCACCGTTGCTGGCGAAGGGCTTGCCAAACGAAGCCAGCAAGCCGCGCCAGATCGAGTTCTCGCGCCTCAACATCAACTACACGGTGATGAGCAAGCGCAAGCTGATGGCGATGGTGCAGGCCGGCCTCGTCGACGGCTGGGACGACCCGCGCATGCCGACACTGCAGGGCATTCGCCGCCGCGGCTATACGCCTGCGTCGCTGCGGTTGTTCGCCGAACGCATCGGCATCAGCAAACAGAACTCGCTGATCGATTATTCAGTACTGGAAGGCTGCCTGCGCGAAGACCTCGACGCGGCGGCGGCGCGGCGCATGGCGGTGATCTATCCGCTGAAGCTGGTACTGACCAACCTGCCGGAAAATTTCGAGGAAACGCTGGAGTTCTCCAACCATCCCAAGGACGAGCGTTTCGGCACCCGCGACATTCCGTTTTCGCGCGAACTCTGGATCGAGCGCGAGGATTTCGCGGAAGTGCCGCCGAAGGGGTTCAAGCGCCTCACCACCGGCGGCGAAGTGCGGTTGCGCGGTGCCGGCATCATTCGCTGCGATGGGGTCGTCAAGTCCGCCGCTGGCGACATCGTCGAACTGCGCTGCACGCTCGATCCCGAGTCGCGTCCCGGCATGGAGGGCGCTAACCGCAAGATCAAGGGCACGATCCACTGGGTCAGTGCGAAGCACGCGGTGCGCGCGGAAATTCGTCTTTACGATCGTCTGTTCGTTGTGCCTGACCCGGACAATGACGAAGGCGGCAAGACCTACCAGGATCATTTGAACCCGGACTCACGTCGCAGCGTGACCGGTTACATCGAACCCACGGCTGCGGACGTCGTGCCGGAACAGGCCTTGCAATTCGAGCGTATCGGTTACTTCATCGCCGATCGTTACGATCATCGCAGCGGCGCGCCGGTGTTCAATCGCAGTGTCACTCTGCGGGACACCTGGGCCGCTGTAGGCACACAATAATGAGCACTGTGTATCGGATCTGTTCGCGTTTCGCGCTGCTGGCGACACTGGCGCTGACCGGTTGCCCGCAAACCATACCGCCGGTCCGCAACGATCAGGCGGCGGCTGTGCAACCCGCCGCGCCTGCGCCAGCACCTGCCCGCAACAAACCAGCCCCGCGCATGAGCGACCCGTTGCCAGCGCAGGTTGTGCCACAACCGGTCAAGCTCGACTACAGCTGCCGCGCCGACAGCGATTGCGCGGTGAAAAACGTCGGCAGTTGCTGCGGGACCTACACCGCCTGCGTCAACAAGGACAGTCCTGCCGACCCCGCCGCGGTGCGCGCGCAGTGCGCGAAGGAAGGCCGCGTGTCGAATTGTGCGACTCGCAACATCACCCAATGCGGCTGCCAGCAAGGCCGTTGCGCCCCCAAGGACCGGGCCCCGGTCGGCGGCTGGCTCGACGATCCGCCGCTGCCGCCCGATCCGGTGCGTTGATGCTGCTGGCACAGCTGCACCTGACGTTGCCGGTGTGGGTGCATGACATCGCCGATCGTGAGCTCTATGCCACCGACGACGACAAGATGGCGCTGGCGATCACCCTGGCGCGAAACAACATCGACGCCCGCAGCGGCGGCCCATTCGGCGCCGCGGTTTTCGACGGCGGTGGCCGCCTGATCGCGGTCGGCGTGAATCGAGTGCTGCAGCAGAACTGCTCGCTCGCGCATGCCGAAAGCATGGCGTACATGCTGGCGCAGCAGCGGATGCAACGTTCGCGACTCAACGACTCGCTTCCTGGCGAGGCGCGCAATCACATCACCCTGGCGACCTCCGCGCAGCCGTGTTGCCAGTGCTACGGAGCGACCTTCTGGGCCGGCATCGACCGCCTGCTGATTGGCGCGCGCAGTGAGGACGTGATGACGCTGACCGAATTCGATGAGGGCCCGCTACCCGCCGATTGGGTCGGTGAACTCGAGCGTCGCGGCATTGCCGTCGTGCGCGACCTGCAGCGTGACGCCGCTTGCGATGTGTTGCGCGCCTACGGCCAGCAAGCTGGGCCGTGCTATTGACGGACAACATTGACGGGCTGCTGTGTTACTCCCGCGCAGGGTTCGAACCCGAGCTTGCGGGCGAACTGAGCGAACGCGCCGCGCTGGCCGGGTTCGGCGGCCATGCGCGCACTGAACGCGGCAGCGGCTTTGTCGTATTTGCCGGTGTCGATGGTGCAGCCGTGTCGCGCGCGCTGCCGTGGCGGGAGCTGATCTTTGCGCGGCAAAAGCTGGTGTTGATCGACGAACTGCGCGGACTCGATCCGCGCGATCGCATCACCCCGATCCTCGCCGCGCTGCAGGACGCGCCGGCGCTCGGCAGCGTGGCCTTCGGCACCCTGCTCGTCGAGCATCCGGATTCAGAAGAAGGCAAGCCGCTGGCCGGGCTAGCGCGCAGCTTCGGCAACGCCTTGCGTCCGGCATTGCGCAAGGCTGGCCTGCTCGCGGTGCGCGATGATGAAACGCGACCGCGGCTGCATGTCTGTTTTGTCGCTGGCGATCATGCGTTCGTCGCGTACAGCGATCCGCGCGACAGCGCCGCGTGGCCACTCGGGATTCCGCGTCTGCGCATGCATGCCGACGCGCCCTCTCGCTCGGCGCTGAAGCTCGAGGAAGCGCTGCTGGTGCTGCTGGACGCGGACGAACGCGGTCGGCTGCTGCAGCCCGACATGCGTGCCGCTGATCTGGGTGCCGCGCCGGGCGGTTGGACCTGGGTGCTGACGCGACAGGGGTTGCGCGTCACCGCCATCGACAACGGCCCGCTGCGAGCACATGTGCTCGAAGGCGGCCGGGTCGAGCACCTGCGCGCCGACGGCTTTGCCTGGCAACCGCCGCAGCCGCTGGACTGGATGGTGTGCGACATGGTCGAGCAGCCGCGGCGTGTTGCCGAACGCATGGCCACGTGGCTGCGCGAAGGCTGGTGCCGGCAGACGATCTTCAACCTCAAGCTGCCGATGAAGAAACGCTGGCAGGAAACGCAGCTGTGCCTGCAGCTGTTCGCCGAGCAGGCGGACAAACCACTGACGCTGCGCGCGCGCCAGCTGTATCACGACCGTGAAGAGATCACGGTCTATGCCGGGATAGCGACTCGGGCCGCCCGTTCAGCTGCCATTGCGTCGATTGACGCAGGCTTTACTTGACGGCAGCTACGGTCGCTGGGTTCTCCCATCAGAGGTACGCCCGCATGAAACAGAAGACGCTCCCGTTGGCGCTGGCCATGATCGCTGTGCTCGGCCTCTCCGGGCCGGTATTCGCCCAGGCCGCCGGCACCCAGTCCAATGGCACAACCGCCGCCAAGACCATCAGGACGACCACCAGGGCCTCCAAGTCCGCAACCACCGCTGCCGCGAAGGCGAAACAGGCCGCCGATGAGGCGAAAGCCGCGGCCACTGCTGCCGGAAGCGCCAGTGCAACGCCAGCGATGACCAGCGAGGGCGCGATGGCCGCCGATGCCAATGCCTCCACGGCGGCGACGGCGGCCAACCAGGCGCAGGGTGCCGCAGGCCAGGCGGAGGCGGGCGCAGCGCAGGCCCAGGGCGCCAATGCCGTGGCCAATTTCGGCGTCAACAAGGGCGATGCAGCGTCCAACGCCATCCAGGGCGCTTCGACTGCCAGCATGGCCGCAGACACTGCCGTCGATGCAGCGGCAACGGCGAAGGCCGCCGCCGGCGCTGCGCAGGACGCGACCAGCATGCCGCCCGCGGCATCGATGGCACCGATGCCCGCAATGGGCGCCGATGCATCGGTCAGCGCGCAGACCAGCGTCACCTCGCATCCGGGCGACTCGATCTCGAGTAACTATCACGTTGACTTCGATGCGCTGGACGGCAACCACGACGGCAGCGTCAGCCGCGCGGAAGCGAAGGTCAATCCGGACCTGATGCGCGAATTCCGGGTGGTCGACAGCAACCACAATGGTCGTCTGAGCAAGGAAGAGATGAAAGGCTGGCTCAAATAAGTCTCACCCTCCAGACGAAAGCCTGATCGGCAACGCCCCGCTTCGTGCGGGGCGTTGCCATTTTCCATCCAGGGATTCGCCCTCAGGTGCCGGAAGCGCGTCGCCAGAACAAATGGGCCAGCGGTGGCACGCGGCCAGCCAGCCCGAGCACGCGACCGCGCAGCAAGGTCGCGGCCACGCTATCGCTGCTGAAGACGCGATTGATGCCGTCGAAGACATGCGCTGCCAGCGCATTCTCACTCTTGCGCGCACGCGCCCATCGCGCCAACCGCGATGGCGCGGTCCAGTCGGCGCGTGCAGCCAGCGCAGCGACGATGGCATCGCGCAACGCCACAACATCACGCAGCCCCAGATTGACCCCTTGCCCCGCAAGTGGATGCACCACATGCGCGGCATCGCCGAGCACCAGAACGCGACCGCGCACGTAGTCGCGCACCAGCTGACGGCGCAGCGGAAATGCGGCCCGCGCCGACAGCAGCGTGGTCTGTCCAAGGCGCGCATCGAACGCCTGCGTCAGCTCGCGATTGAACGCGCCTTCGTCAAGGGCAAGCAAGCGCGAGGCCTCGTCCTCCGGCAGCGTCCACACAATCGAACTCCTGCATCCTTTCGTGGCTGGTGAATCCCCGGCCGTGTCCGTACACGGCAGCAATGCCAGCGGCCCGCCGGGCAAGAACCGCTGCCATGCCGTGTCCTGGTGCGGCTGGTCGGTGGCGACATAGGCGACGATGCCGCGTTGCACGTAGTCGTGACGATCGACCTCAAGGCCGGCCAGCCCGCGCAAAGTCGATTCGGCACCGTCGGCGGCCAGCGCGATGCGCGCGTCGATGCGCGCGCCGTCGTCCAGCTGCAGGCGCACACCGGCATCGTCCTGCTCGAGTCCTTGCACCCGCGCCGGACAATGCACGCGCACGCCTGCGGCGGGCAATGCCGCCCACAGGCGATCGACCAGCAGGTTGTGTTCGACGATCCAGCCGAGCTCGCGTCGCCCGAACGCATCCGCATCGAATGCAAGTTCACCACCACCGGCTGCGTCCCAGACCCGCATCTGGCGATAAGGCTGCGCACGCGCGTTCACGATGTCCCGCCAGATACCCAATTCGTCGAAAAGCGCCGCGTTGTCCGGCGCGAACGCATATACGCGCAGGTCGCGACGCTCGACAAGCCAACCCGTCGGTACGATGCCCTCGACCAGGGCGACGTCGAGTCCGAGTTTCGCCAAGGCCAGTGCGGCAGCGGTACCGACCACGCCGCCGCCAACAATCGCGACATCCAGTCGCCCGCGCCGACTCATTCGCGCGAGCTCCCGGACGGCGCGCCCCGGCACAGCTGCGGAACATCGCCGCGGTAACCCATCGCCCCACCAACCAGCGACGCCTGGATGGCAGGTAATCGGTCCAGCGCCAGCAATCCCAAGCTGCGAAGCGGGCGCAACAGCGACGCGGTATTTGCGGTCAGGCGCGCGAGACCATCGGAGAATGCCAACGTGCGCTCGCGATCGTCATGCCGACGTTGCGCATAGGCGTCGAGCAGCTTGTCCGCGCCAGGATCCTCCTGGCCTTCGATCAATTCCGCCAACGTCAGTGCGTCGCGCAAACCGAGGTTGAATCCCTGCGCGCCAATGGGATGCAACGTCTGCGCAGCATTGCCGACCAGCACCGCGCGTGGCGCGACGAGTTCACCGGCACGCACGCGCACCACCGGATACCGACTGCGTGCGCCGGCGGACAGGAAACGTCCCACGCGCCAGCCGAATGCCTGCTGCAGATGCGCAAGGAACGCCCCCTCCTCGAGCGCGGCGATGGTATCCGCCCTTTCGCTGGCAACCCCATGGATCACGCCGTAGTGGCGATCGCCGCGCGGCAGCAGCGCGGTCGGACCCTCGTCGCCGAATCGCTCGTACGCCGTGCCGTCCGGCGCGCGCTCGGCGCGGACGCGGGCAACGAACAGCGTCTGTGCGTAGTCATGCTCGTCCGCAGTGATGGCGAGCGCATCGCGCACGCCGCTGCGCGTGCCGTCGGCAGCAACGAGCAGCCGCGTCGATAGTGTCCGTTCGCCATCGTCGCCGACAATCCGCACCAGACGCCTGGCGTCATCGCTTTCGGCCAAACCGACGAAGCGCGCCGGTCGGTAGCGGGTGAGATGGGTCAATTCATCAAGCCGCGCTTCCAGCGCCTGGCCGAAATCGCGCGCGACCACGACTTGCCCGAACGCCTCGCGGCCATAAGCATTGGCGTCGAGCTTCACCCGGCCGAAGTCGCCCTTGCGGCTGACATGGATGCGCCGGATCGGAGTGCCAGGCGCGCCCAGTTTCTGCAGCACCCCCAACGCCCACAAACCATTGACCGTGGCGTCGGCGAAGCTGAGGTTGCGTTCGTCGAAGACGACCGGCAAAACGCCTGCGGGCGTGGCTTCGACCAGCGCGACGTCGACGTCGATACGGTCGAGCGCAATCGCAAGGCTGGCGCCGACCAGGCCGCCACCCACGATCACCACGTCATGTCGAGCGCTCGGCATTGCAGATGAAAGGCCGCAGGATGGGTGCGTTATGCTACCGGTTCCTGCCGAACGACTTGCGCGCACGACATGAATCGCCCTGCTCCCACCACCGCTTTCGCCCCCGGGCCGCTGGTCCTGGCCGGCCTGATCATCGCGGCCGCGCTGACGCGCCTGCTGCCGCATCCGCCGAATTTTTCGCCGGTCGAGGCGATCGCGCTGTTCGGCGGCGCCTATTTCGCCGCCAAACAATGGGCTTTCCTGGTGCCGCTGCTGGCAATGCTGATCTCCGATCTTGCCCTCGGCGCGCTGCATGGCGCCGATTACGCCAGCTATCTCGGCGGCGTCAGTTTCTGGTCGGTGTACGCATGCGTTGCGCTGTCGGTCGCACTGGGCTTCGGACTGCGCGGCAAGGTGACCGGCGAACGCGTGCTTGGCTATGCGCTGGCGGGCTCGGTGCTGTTCTTCGCGGTGACCAACTTCACCGCCTGGCTGTCCAATCCGATCTATCCCAGGACGGCCGCCGGCCTCGCCGCCGCGTATGTCGCCGGCATTCCGTTTTTCCGCTGGACCGTGTTCGGCACGCTGGCCTACGGCGCGCTGCTGTTCGGCGGCTTCGCCCTGCTGCGCCGGCAGCTGCCGGCGTTGCGCGCGCAGACGCGATAAGCGCAAGCCGACGGCGGCGCTGACGTGGGCAATCGCCTCAGCAAGATCTATACGAAGACCGGTGACGACGGCACCACCGGCCTGGGCGACGGCACCCGCGTTGCCAAGGATTCGGCGCGTGTCGCCGCCTATGGCACCGTCGATGAGGCGAACTCGGCAATTGGCATGCTGCTCGCCAGCGATACCTTCGACCAGCATGCTGCGGAAGTCCGCGACCTGCTGACGACGGTGCAGCACCAGTTGTTCGACCTCGGCGGCGAGCTGTGCATTCCCGGCCATGCCGCGATCTTCGATGCCGACATCGAAGCGCTGGAACAGGCGCTCGATCACCACAACGCGCCGCTGCCGCCGCTAAAGGACTTCATCCTGCCCGGCGGCGGCGAGGCGGCCGCGCGCTGCCATCTCGCGCGCACCATTGTGCGCCGCGCCGAACGCGAGACGGTCACGCTGGCGCGCCACGATGCAGTGCGGCCGGAAGCGATCCGCTATCTCAACCGGCTTTCCGACCTGTTGTTCGTGCTGGCCCGCGTGCTGGCCCGCACCAGCGGCCACGGCGAAGTGCTGTGGAACCATGATCGCCGCCGACCCTGACAGACGCGCCAGATCAGCGCGTTAGATCAGCGCGCCATTTCCCATGCGCATCTACACGCATCCAGCCTGCCTCGCCCACGACACCGGGCCGGGCCATGCCGAGCGCCCCGAACGATTGATGGCAGTCACCGAGGCGTTGCGCGAAGCCTTCGCTGATGCGCTCGACTGGCAGGACGCTCCGCGTGCCAGCCGTGAGCAGCTGTTGTGTGCACACGCGCCGTCGCTACTGCAAACCGTGCTGGAGCCCACGCCGACGCAACGGATCATGCTGGATCCAGACACCGTGCTGTCGCCCGATTCGGCCGAAGCCGCCCTGCGCGCTGCCGGCGCCGCCGTTGCCGCGGTCGATGCGGTACTCGCCGGTGAAGTCTCGCGCGCCTTCTGCGCGGTGCGCCCGCCAGGGCACCACGCAACCGCCGACACCGCGATGGGCTTCTGCCTGTTCAACAGCGTTGCCGTGGCCGCGCTGCACGCACTCGACGCGCATGGACTGGAGCGGGTGGCGATCATCGATTTCGATGTACACCATGGCAACGGCACCCAGGCGATCTTCGAGCGCGAGCCACGCGTGCTGTACCTGAGCTCGCACCAGATGCCGCTGTACCCGGGTACCGGATTCGCCGACGAGCGCGGCGTTGGCAACATCATCAACGCGCCGCTGCAGGCGGGCGCGGGCAGCGAACCGTTCCGCGCGGCGTGGGCAACGCAACTGCTGCCGGCGCTGGACGCCTTTCGCCCGCAATTGCTGCTGCTGTCCACCGGCTTCGACGCCCATCGGCGCGACCCCTTGGCGCAACTGCAACTCGAGGCCGAGGACTACCGCTGGCTGACTGGGCAGCTGGTGGCGACTGCGGACCGCCACGCCGAAAGCCGCATCGTTTCGTTGCTCGAGGGCGGCTACGACCTGCAGGCACTACGCGAATGCAGCGTGGCGCACATCGGCGCGCTGCTGGCCTAGCCACCGGACTCCGCAGCCCTGCATGCGACGATTACTTGAGGCGATCGCGGCCCCGGAGCCAAACTGCGTCGCCGTGGAAACGACTGCGCATTGCCGCCCCCTCATGGATACGGCAAGCTAACGTCCGATTTCCGCTGACGGATGCCCGCGTGCGCCGACCCCTCCGCTTGCTGCCGTTGCCGTTCTGCATTGCCCTGTCGCTGTCCGCGCACGCCGCCGGGAACCGCCCCGACGACTGGCGCCTGTGTCCGATCGAGGATGCCGTTCCGGCCTTCGCCGACGCGCAGCCAGCCAAAGGCCCGACCGAGGCGCGGGTTCAGCAGCCGACCGACATCGCCGGCGACCAGGTCGCCGGCACCCACGACAAGCCGCAGTTCCACGGCAACGTCGTCCTGCGACGCGCTGACCAGTTCCTGGGGACGCAGCAGCTCGACTACGACAGCGCCACCGGTAAATACGTCGCCCAAGGAGACGTGCGTTACCAGGACGCGGGCATGCGCATGGTCGCCGATCGCGCCGAAGGCGACCAGACCGCGGACACCCACAACGTCCAGCATGTGCAGTACCAGTTGATGGCCCGACGCGGCAATGGCGGCGCCGAGCACATCGAAATGCACGGTTCCCAAGGCACCCTGTACAACGCCACCTACTCGACCTGCCCGCCCGACGACCGCCGCTGGGAGCTGCGCGCGCGGCGCATCGACGTGGACACCGAGGCCGGCCTGGGCATCGCCCGCAACGCGACTTTGCGCGTCGGCCCGGTGCCGGTGCTGTACATCCCGTGGTTTCCATTCCCAATCGACAATCGCCGCCGCACCGGCCTGCTGTCCCCGAGCGTGGGCTCGTCCAATCGCAACGGGTTCGATTACCGGCAGCCGTACTACATCAATCTGGCGCCCAACTATGACCTGACCCTGATCCCGCGGATCATGACCAGCCGAGGCATTCAGCTCGGTGCCGAATTTCGGTACTTGACCGACACTGGCGGTGGTGTGCTGGATGCGGCTTTCCTGCCCCATGACCGATTGACCACGCGCGGCCGCCAAGATGAAATCGATCGTCTAATCCCACCCGAGAACCGACGCAAAGACAATCGTGGCCTGGTTCACTTCAACGGCACGCAGAACGTCAATCCGAACTGGCAGGCACGAACCAACCTCAATTGGATCAGTGATCCGCGCTATCTGCAGGATTTCAGCAGCAATCTCAATGGCTTGTCGCCTTTCGCGATCACCAGCGACATTGGTCTGTATGGGCACGGCCGGTACTGGGATGCCGCCATCTCAGCGGACTACCAGCAATTGGCCGATTACACGCTGAATCGGGTTTTTCTCCCCTACAACCGCCTGCCTCGGCTGGCATTTCGATGGGAGCAACCTTTTGGGCAGCGGTTGACGGCAGGCATCAACGCGGAGGCTGTGCACTTCCAGAGCCCGGTTAAACCAGGCGGAAGCCGTATTGATCTCAAGCCCTACGTGAGCTTGCCGCTGGAGGGTGCGAGCTGGTTCATCACCCCGACCCTGGCCTGGCGCTACACCGGGTACCAATTGGATAGTGGCTTGGCCGATCAAGTTGCACTGGCCCGCGCTCAACTTGCGAACCCCGGCGTTCCGAACCCAACGCCGCAAATGATTGCCCCGTTCCGCAACAGCAATCCCAGCCGCAGCTTGCCGATCGCGTCGCTCGATGCCGGCCTGTATTTCGACCGCGACGTCAACTGGGGCGGCCAGACCTTCCTGCAGACACTGGAACCACGGCTGTTCTACCTGCACGCCCCGTATCGCAACCAGGACGATCTGCCGCTGTTCGACACCCAACCGCTGACCTTCAGCTGGGGCCAGCTGTTCCGCGACAACCGCTACACGGGTGCCGATCGCCAGACCGACGCCAATCAACTGACCGTGGCAATGACGACCCGGCTGCTGCGCCAATCCGACGGCCGCGAAAAGCTTTCAGCCAGTCTGGGGCAGATCCATTACCTCGACGACAGCCGTGTCACGCTGCCCGGGGAGACCCCGGTCGAACGCGGCAAGTCGGCCTGGGTCGCCGACAGTACCTGGTCGATCAACGATCGCTGGACGATCGGCGGCTCGTATCAATGGGATCCGAAGTTCCGCCGCCAGGATCTCGCCAGTTTTCGCACCCGCTACCTGATCGGCGACGACGGCATCGTCAACCTCGGCTATCGCTATCGCCGGAACCTGCTCAAGCAGGTCGACCTGTCCTTCCTGTACCCGTTATCGAGTTCCTGGAGCCTGGTTGGCCGCTACTACTATTCCCTCTACCGGAATCCCTCGCTGAATCCCTTGCTGAACCAGAGGCCCGGACTGCTCGAGGGCATCGCCGGCATCCAGTGGGATAGTTGCTGCATTGCGGTGCGCCTGGTGGGTCGTCGCTACATCCACAATGCCGAGGGCGAGCTCAACAACGCCATCCAACTGGAGATCGAGCTGAAGGGGCTCGGCTCAGCCGGAGCGGACACGGAGACCCGTTTGCGCCGTGCTATCCTCGGCTACTACCGCGAGGACATCTACCTCGTACCGCCTTCCCAATCCAGTAGCGGAAACGGCGACGTCAACCCCCTCCCCGACCCGACACCATGAACAAACCGTTCGCCTGTTTTCTTGCCATCACCCTCCTGTCCGCCAGCGCGTTCGCCTCGGCGCAAGCGCAGCAGCTGCAGCCGCTGGATCGCATCGTCGCTGTCGTCGACGAGGACGTCATCCTGCAAAGCGAGCTCGATCGCGCCGAGCGCAACATCGTGGCGCAGTACGCCAGCCGTCCGGATCAACTGCCTCCCGCGGAGGTACTCCACCGCCAAGTGCTTGAGCGCCTGATTCTGGTGCGGCTCGGCGTGGCCCGAGCCGCCGAGACCGGCGTGCGGGTCAGCGATGAGGAAGTCGATGCGGCCATCGCCAACATCGGCAACCAGAACAAGCTCACCCCGGAACAGATGCGAGCGCAGCTGGTGCAGCAGGGGCAGTCGTTCACCGATTTCAGGAATTCCCTGCGCGATGAGCTGACGATCCAGCGCGCGCGCCAGCGTTTCGCGCAAACCCGGATCAGCGTTTCCGATGCCGAAGTCGACGCCGCGCTCGCCGCGCAGGCCAATGGCGGTCCGCAATATCATCTCGCGCAGGTCCTGGTGGCCTTGCCCGAATCGCCGACTCCCGAGCAGATCGCTACCGCCCAAACCAAAGTCAACGGGGTCAAGGCACTGATCGACAAGGGCGAAATGGATTTTGCCGCCGCAGCGGTCCGTTATTCGGATAGTGCCAATGCCCTGGAGGGCGGTGACCTGGGCTGGCGCAGCCTCGATGAAATCCCAACCACGTTCGCCAACATCATCCACGACATGAAGGTTGGGCAGGTGATTGGCCCGACTCGCGGGTCGAGCGGTTTCCAGTTGCTCAAACTGGTCGAAACCCGCGACGCCAGCAAGGCCACGCCGCAGATGGTGACCCAATACCATGCGCGCCATATCCTGGTGCGTACCGATGAGGGTGTCAGCGACGCGCAGGCCAAGGCCAAGATCGAGACGCTGCGCGCGCGCCTTGCCGGCGGCGCCGATTTCGCCACGGTGGCGCAGGAAAGCTCAAACGACACCAACAGCGCCGGCAAGGGTGGCGATCTGGGCTGGTTCACGCAGGACACCTACGGGCCGGAATTCGGCGGTCAGGTGTCCACGCTGCAGGATGGCCAGGTGTCGGCACCCTTCAAGTCCCAGGCCGGCTGGCACATCGTGCAGCGTATCGGGTCGCGCCAGGCCGACGTCGGCGACGAGAACCGCCGCTCGCAAGTGCGCGAGACCATCGGTCAGCGCAAGCTCGAGGAAGAGTGGAATCGCTACCAGCGCGACATGCGCAACGAGGCCTACGTCGACATCCGTACCGGTGACGCCGGCACGGCTGCGCCCGCCACGAGCCCGGCGCCACCTGCACCCAAAACCGGCGGCTGAATTGTCGCGCCCCCGGCTGGCGCTGGTACCGGGCGAGCCGGCCGGCGTCGGTCCGGAACTGTGCGTCCGTGCCGCGCAACGCACTTGGGATGCAGACCTCGTGGCGTTCGCCGACGCCGATAATCTGCGCCACGTGGCCGACACACTCGGGCTCCCGATTCGTTTCGCGCCCGCGGACAGCACGTCTGCACCCGGCATTTTGCCCCTGTTCGAAATTCCCGTCGCCGTCGAAACCCGCTTTGGAACGCCGGATCCGCGCAACGCAGCCAGCGTGATCGGCGCCTTGCAGGCGGCCGCCGCGGCCTGCCTGCGCGGCGAGTTCGATGGGCTCGTCACCGGCCCCGTCCACAAGGCCACGATCAACGCGGGCGGCATCGCCTACACCGGCACCACAGAATTGTTGGCCGCACAGGCAGGCAGCGCGGTGGTGATGATGCTCGCCAACGACATCATCCGGGTTGCGCTGGCCACCACGCACCTGCCGCTGCGCGCGGTTGCCGATGCGATCGACGGCCCCCGCCTCACGCGCACGCTGCGGATCCTGCACGCGGCCCTGCGCACCGATTTCGGTATCGCCACGCCGGTGATCGCCGTGCTCGGCCTCAACCCACATGCAGGCGAAGAGGGACACCTGGGGCACGAGGAGATTGAAGTGATCGCGCCGGTGCTTGCACGTTTGCGCACCGAAGGCATGCAGCTGATCGGGCCACTGCCGGCCGATACCGCATTCCTGCCGCAGAAATTGCAGGGCTTCGACGCCGTGCTGGCGATGTACCACGACCAGGGCTTGCCGGTGCTGAAGTACAGCGGCTTCGAGCGCGCGGTCAACCTCACCCTCGGCCTGCCCTACCCGCGCGTCGCGGTCGACCACGGCACCGCGCTCGATATCGCCGGCCAGGGCCGCGCCGATCCGTCGAGCCTGTTTGCCGCGATCCAGCTGTGTACCCGACTCGCCTGCACCCGCAGCGCGCGCGCGCGGCTGGGCGCATGAGCCGGCCGCCGCCACGACGCGACAGCGCCGGTTTTGCCACCGGCGCCAAGAAACATCTCGGTCAGAACTTCCTGCACGACCGCGGCGTGGTCGACAAGATCGTGCTCGCGATCAATCCGCAGCCCGGCGACTGCATCATCGAGATCGGCCCCGGCCAGGGCGCGCTGACCTTTCCGCTGCTCGATCGCCATGGCGCGCTGACCGCGATCGAGTTCGACCGCGACCTGCTGCAGCCACTGGCCGCCGCCGCGCAGGCGCACGGCGCGCTGACGCTGATCCCCGCGGACGTGCTCAGCGTCGACTTCACCGCGCTCGCGGGCCACGGCCCGGACCAAGGCAAGCTCCGGCTGGTCGGCAACCTGCCGTACAACCTGTCATCGCCGATCCTGTTCCATGCGCTCGACCATGCCGCAGCCGTCCGCGATATGCATTTCATGCTGCAGAAGGAAGTCGTCGAACGCATGGCGGCCGGCCCCGGCAGCAAGGTCTACGGGCGCCTGAGCGTGACGCTGCAGGCGTATTGCGCGGTCACGCCACTGTTCACCGTGGCGCCCGGGGCGTTCCGGCCAGCGCCGAAGGTCGACTCAGCCGTGGTGCGACTGGTGCCACGCGCGCCGGAGACGATCGGCATCGACAATCCACGACGTTTCGCTGAAGTCGTCCGCGCCGCGTTCGGTCAGCGCCGCAAAACCCTGCGCAATGCCCTCGATGGCGTGATCGATAGCGCGACCATGCTGGTCGCCGGGGTGCGCCCGGAGGCGCGCGCCGAGCAGCTGGCGGTCGCCGATTTCATCCGCTTGGCGAATCTCTCCATTTGAGGTTGCCCATGCCCACGTTGTTGTCCGCGCGTTTGTAGTCCGCGCGTTCACGCATCGCCATTACACTGGCGACATGGACAACGATTACGCCTTTGACATCGACGTCGCCACCCGTTACCTCGACGAACAGTCCGAGCCCGAACAGGATCGCTACGTATTCGCCTATACCATCCACATCCGCAACAACGGCAAGGTGCCCGCGCGCCTGCTTGGCCGCCACTGGGTAATCACCGATGCCAACGGCAACGTGCAGGAAGTAACCGGCGAAGGCGTGGTCGGCGAGCAACCCTGGCTGCGGCCGGGCGAGGATTTCTCCTACACCTCGGGCGCGGTGCTCGAAACCAACCTGGGCACGATGCAGGGCAGCTACGAGATGATTGCCGACGACGGCACCCGCTTCGATGCACCGATCCCGGTGTTCACCCTGTCCGTGCCGCGCACGCTGCACTGACCATGCCGCTTTGGGCATGCTGATGGCGACCTTGGCATGAGCATCTGGGCAATTGGCGACCTGCAAGGCTGTTACGCGCCGACGCAGCGCCTGCTGGAACGCATCCGCTTCGACCCGGCCGTCGACACGTTGTGGTTCTGCGGTGATCTGGTCAATCGCGGCGGCGAATCGCTCGAGACCCTGCGGCTGGTGCATTCGCTGCGCGCCCACTGCGTGGTGGTGCTGGGCAACCATGACCTGTCGCTGCTGGCGATCGGCGAGCGCCACCGCGACGAACAACGCAAGGTCAATCCGGACCTGCAACGCGTGCTGTTTGCCGAGGACAGCGACACGCTGCTGGCGTGGCTGCGCATGCAACCGCTGGTGCATGCCGATCGTGCCATCGGCTGGATGATGGTGCATGCCGGCCTCGCGCCAAAATGGACCACCACGCTCGCGGAACAACATGCGCGGGAAATCGAGGCGCGCCTGCGCGGCGAGGACTTCCGGAAATTGTTCAAGAACATGTATGGCGATCGCCCCGAGTGGTCGCCGAAGCTCGCTGGTAGCGACCGCGATCGCGCCATCATCAACGTGTTCACGCGCCTGCGTTATTGCACGCCCCGTGGCCGTATCGCCTTCGACGAGAAAGGAGCTCCCGGCACGCAGTTGCCGGGGCTGTACCCGTGGTACGAGGTGCCGGGCCGCGTCGAGCGTGACCTGAAGATCGTCTGCGGACATTGGTCCACGCTCGGCCTGTTCATCGGCCATGGGGTCCACATGATTGATAGCGGCGCGGTCTGGGGCGGCAAGCTCACCGCGCTGCAGCTGGATACCGATGAGTTGCGCATCGTGCAGGTCGCGGGTCGCGATGTTCCCGCGCCGCTACCGAAACCGCGCACGCGGCAGCCGCAGGCACCGCGCTGGCCCGCGCCACGGCAGACCGAGCCTCAACGGACGTAATCAACGAACTCGAAGGCGAACGCATGTTTGGCGTCCGCCGCATGCGGCTCGCGCAAAGCGGTGCGCCAGTCACCCGCGTCGAACTGCGGAAAGAACGCATCCGCGCTGGCGACGACGGTATCGACCCAGGTCAGATACATGCGCGTGGCCAGCGGCAGCGTCAGTGCGAAGATTTCCCCGCCGCCGATCACGCACAACTCCTCGGCAGCACTTGCGATCCGCAATGCGTCTTCGCAGCTGGCGACCGCTTCCATTCCGGCGAATGGTGCAGCACCGCTGCGCGTCAACACGAGATTGTGCCGGCCGGGCAACGCGCGCCCGAGCGACTCGGCGGTGCGGCGTCCCATCAAGAGCGGCTTGCCCAGCGTCAGCGCCTTGAAGCGCTTGAGATCATCCGGCAGATGCCACGGTAACGCGTTGCCCTTGCCGATGGCATGGTTGCGGTCCAGTGCGGCAAGCAGGCTCAATTGCATCGGTCTACACCGCCACTGGCGCCTTGATCGCGGGCAGTGGGTCGTAGCCTTTGATGGAAATGTCATCGAAAGTAAAGGCAAACAGGTCGTCAATCTCCGGATTGAGTTGGAGCGTCGATAATGGTCTCGGCGTGCGTGACAGCTGCTCGCGCGCCTGCTCAAAATGATTCGAGTACAGGTGCGCATCGCCCAGCGTATGCACGAAATCACCGACCTCGAGTCCGCACACCTGCGCCACCATGTGCGTGAGCAATGCGTAACTGGCGATGTTGAAGGGCACGCCGAGGAAGATGTCGCCGCTGCGCTGGTACAGCTGGCAACTGAGCTTGCCGTTCGCGACATAGAACTGGAACAGCGTGTGGCATGGCATCAACGCCATCCGCGATAGCTCGCCGACGTTCCAGGCACTGACGATCAGCCGGCGCGACTCCGGATTGCGCTTGATCTCGTCGAGCACCCACTGGACCTGGTCGATCTCGCCGCCCTCACCCGCGCTCCAGCGGCGCCACTGCTTGCCGTACACCGGGCCGAGCTCGCCATGTGCATCGGCCCACTCGTCCCAGATCGAGACCTTGTTGTCTTTCAGGTAGGCGATATTGGTGTCGCCTTTCAGGATCCACAGCAACTCATGCACGATCGAGCGCAGGTGCAGTTTCTTGGTGGTGAGCAGCGGGAAGCCTTCGCTTAGATCGAAGCGCATCTGCCAGCCGAATACGCTGCGGGTACCGGTGCCGGTGCGATCGCCCTTCTCGGCGCCATGCTCCAGCACATGTCGCAGCAGGTCGAGGTATTGCTTCATGAGTAACTTGGCTTCATGAGTAGCTTGGCTTCATGAGTAACTCGGCTTCATGAGGAACCTGGCTTCATGGAGCGAAGGGTTCAGCCCTTCGCTTCGATAACGATCGGCTGTGGCTGCAACGTTGGTGCATTGCGCGACCGCCATAGCCAATACAGCCCGACCACGATAACCGGGATCTCCAGCAGCTGTCCCATGGTCAGCCAGCCGAACGCCAGGTAGCCCAGCTGCTCGTCGGGCACGCGCACGAATTCCACAGCGAAACGGAACACGCCATACATCACCGCGAACAAGCCGGACACGGCATAACGTGGTCGCGGCTTGATCGAGTACAGCCACAGCACGCAGAACATCACCACGCCCTCGAGGAACATTTCGTACAGCTGCGACGGGTGGCGGGCAAACACGTTGAGCGCGCCGGATTCGAACTGCGCACGCAGGGCGATCGGATCAAGATTGGCGAACTGCGTCGACAGCGCGTGCGGAAACACCACTCCCCAATCACTGCCCGTCGGTTTGCCCCACAGCTCGCCATTGATGAAGTTGCCGAAGCGCCCGAATGCCAGCCCTGGCGGCACCAGCGGCGCTATGAAGTCGGCTACGTCGAAGAACTGCTTCCCATGCCGGCGCGACCACCACAGCGTCGCAGCGAGCACGCCGAGCAAACCGCCGTGGAAGCTCATGCCGCCTTCCCAGACCTTGAACACCTGCAGCGGGTGCTGCAGATAGGTGCCCAGGTCGTAGAACAGGATGTAGCCCAGGCGGCCGCCCAGGACGGTGCCGAGCATGCCGTAGAACAACAGGTCGCCGAAGCCGGTCTCGTCCACGCCGGGGAGACGTCCTGCGCGGATGCGCCTGCGCCCGAGGAACCAGCACGCCGCGAAGGCGAACAGGTACATCACCCCATACCAATGGATCTGCACCGGGCCGAGGTGGAGTGCGATCGGGTTGATCTGGTTCAGGAAGATCATGCGGATGATGGGCTCGGCGAGAAATGAAAATCCGCATGCGTCATGCGGAAGCAAAAACGGATGCGGATCCTAGATGCTGTCGCTATTTTGCCCGACGACCGGGCTACGTGCCGAAAATGTACGGGGCTCGCGCGACACTCGGATCCGCACTACAGGATTTGTGGCAGGTCTGGAAGTTCGTTGGTGGCGTCGACATCGCCAGTGCGCGGAAAATGGTCGACCAGCAAGGCAGAGACCGCCGCCACGCCTTGCGACACGGCGGCTTCGGGCTCACCGGCTCGCAGGCGTTCTTCCATCAACTGGCAGACGCCGCGCCACTGCTCGGCGCTGACCCGCGGGTCGAGGCCGCGGTCGGCGACAACCTCGATCCGATGGTCGGCCAGCAGCAGGTAGATCAGCACGCCGTTATTGGCCGCGGTATCCCATACCCGCAAATGCGCAAACACCTCGAGCGCGCGGCTGCGGGCGTCGTGCCCCGACAGGAGCCGCCCGACCGGAAGCGCAGACTCCACCGCGAAACACACCTGGCCGCGATGCGTGGCTTCGCCGGCGGCGATCGCCGCCGCAATCCGCTGCAGGCAATCGGGCGGATAGAGCGTCCGTGCCGACCTGGCGAACAAATGCCGCAGCGCACGCGGCAACGCCTTGATGCCCGTCGTCATCACCAGCTCCCGGAGGCGCCACCGCCCCCGCTCATGCCGCCGCCGCCCGACCAGCCGCCACCGCCACCGCCACCGCCACCACCGAATCCGCCGCCGCCAAAGCCACCACCGCCCATGCCGCCCCAGCCGCCGTGTCGTGCGAAGCCTCCGGCGGACGGCTTGATCAGCCCCAACAGGAAACCGATCGCCGCACCCAGCCCTCCGACCAGCAGCAGCGACGAAATCAGCCATGCCACGCCGCCGGCGACGCCGGCTCCAACAATCCCGCGCAACAATGACGGCGCCCGGCCGAAAATACCGCGCGCGATCTGGGCGACAAAGAAAGCCGCGAACAACGCAAACATCCAGTCGCCGCCATGCTTGCCACGTGGCGGGTTGTCCGCGGCATTTCCGGCCATTGGTGCGGGCAGCGCTTCGCCATCAATCACTTTGCTCAGCGCCGCGGTTGCGTCGGCGAGGCCGCCGGCGTAATCGTTGGCGCGGAATTTCGGCACCAGGTATTCCTGGATGATGCGGTTGGCGATCGCATCCGGGATGGCGCCTTCCAGACCGTAGCCGGGCTCGATGCGCACGCGGTGATCATCCTTGGCGACGACCAGCAGCACGCCGTCGTCGAC
>JANMAO010000086.1:0-3331 GCA_031359875.1 Lysobacter sp. | reverse complement strand
ACATGGGCGGTTTGAGCCTCTGGCACTGGTTGATCGTGCTGGTGATCGTGGTGCTGGTATTCGGCACCAAGCGCCTGAAGAACGTCGGCCAGGACCTTGGCGACGCGGTCAAGGGCTTCAAGAAGGGCATGCAGGATGACGCAACCAAGCCACCGGAGCAGCTGTCTGACCAGGCCCGGCGCGAGGACGTCGACGTTGCCACCAAGCCACACGACGACGATCGCAACCCGCCGGTCGTGCGCTGACTTCGTTACGCGCTGACTCCTTACGCGCGGACCAGGACTGATGTTCGACGTCGGCTTTTCCGAACTGCTGGTGATCGCGGTGGTCGCCCTGCTGGTGCTTGGCCCCGAGCGCCTGCCCAAGGCCGCGCGCTTTGCCGGGTTGTGGATGCGCCGCGCGCGCGCGCACTGGAATTCGGTCAAGTCCGAATTCGAGCGCGAAATCGCCAATGAGGATCTCAAGCGCACCCTGCACGAGACCCAGGCTTCGTTGCGCGATGCGCAAGCGTCGCTACGCGATGCCGGCAGCCACTTCCAGCGCGAACTCCAGGGCGCGGAGGATGCGTTGATGCGCGGGACACCGTTGCCGCCGCCCAGCGCAACGCCGACGCCAACGCCATCACCGGAAACATTGGCATTCGACCCCACGGCGCAGCACCCACCGCACGACCCGCTGCCCGACCCACCGCCGTCCGCCGACGATGTCGATCCCGGGCGCTGACGACGAGCCCGGTGGACGCTTGCTCGACCACCTGATCGAACTGCGCTCGCGCCTGCTGCGCGCAGTGGCCGGCTTGCTGGTGGTGTTCGTGGCGTTGCTGCCCTTCGCCAACCGCCTGTATTCGATCCTGGCGCAACCGCTGCTGGACAAGCTGCCCAAGGGCGGACAGCTGATAGCAGTCGATGTCGCCTCGCCGTTCTTCGCGCCGCTCAAACTCGCATTCTTCGTGGCCGTGGTCGTGGCCATGCCCTGGCTGCTGTACCAGCTGTGGGCCTTCGTTGCGCCGGGCCTGTACAGGCGCGAGCGCAAGCTGGCGCTGCCGCTGCTGGGCTCGGCGCTTGCGCTGTTCTACATCGGCTGCGCGTTCGCGTATTTCCTGGTGCTGCCGGCGGTGTTCACCTTCCTCAACCGGGTGACGCCGAGCGGGGTGACGATGATGACCGACATCAGCGCCTACCTGGATTTCGTGCTGGTGATCTTCCTGGCGTTCGGGGCCAGTTTCGAGCTGCCGGTCGCGCTGGTGATCCTGGTGCTGCTGGGTTGGGTGACGCCACGGCAGCTGCGCGATTCGCGCGGCTACGCGATCGTCGGCATCTTCGTGGTCGCCGCGGTGATCACGCCACCAGACGTGGTCTCGCAACTGCTGCTGGCGCTGCCGATGGTGCTGCTGTACGAGGCCGGCATTCTCGCCGCGCGCGCGGTGAAGCCCACCCGCAACCGCGATATCCCGCCGGAATGACGGCAGTACCGGCCGGTTTCTGGCGTCGCTACGCCGCCTGGTCGCTGGACTTCGCCGTGCTCGGATTGTTCGCCACGCTGCTGGCGTGGTCGCGCCTGGTCGCCGGCGGGGCGGAGGCCGCGGCCGCGATGCGGCAGTTGTCCGATCATCTCGGTCGCAGCCTTGCCGATGCGCTCCTCCAGGGCACCACGCCGACACGACTGGCTTCGACCTTGCTCGCCGACCCGCACGTGCAGGCGAGCGCCGACGCCGTGCAAACCGGCGTCGGCCACATGCTGTGGCCGTGGCTGCTGTGCTACGCCGTGCTCGCCGCGCTGTACCACGTCGGTTGCGAGCGCTCGCGCTGGCAGGGCTCGCCTGGCAAGCACGCGCTGGGGCTGGTGGTGGTCCCGGCCGCGGATGACGGCCGTCCTTCGCTGTCGCAAATTGTCGTGCGCCATGGCGCCGGTGCACTGTCCTGGTTGACGTTGAATCTCGGCCATCTACTGGCGGCAATCCCACCGCAAAGGCGCGCGCTGCACGATTATCTCTCCGGTACCCGGGTGCTGTGCCGCGACGACAATCCGCGCTTGCCGGGCTGGGCCCGGGCATGGCTTGCGCTGCAGGTGCTCGCCAGCGTTGCACTGCTGGCGTGGATGCTGGCGCGCTACATGGCCGCGCTTCAGCAGGCCAGCCTGACCTAGGCCAGCTTGACCTAGGCTTCGAAACCCGAAACCGCTGGCGAGACGATTGCGCCATCGCCGGCGAGCATCTGTTTCCAGGCGTGATACATCGCGCCGGTGAGCACCGGCATCAGGATCGCGGTCGCGAGCAGCTGCGCAATGATCTGCATCGCCTGTTCGCCGGCGACCATCTTGACCACCAGGGCGACCATCATCACCGCCGTGTAGATCGCCACCACCGCGATCATGGTCAGCACCATGAACACGATCAGCGCCGGCAAATTGCGCATGCAGGCACGGAGGCTGCGTCGCATCGCGTCGACTGCCGCGCTGTCGGTGAACATGAGCTCGGGCACGGCGGCGAAGGTGAAAAAACTGGTGACCACGCCGATGACGAGCACCAGCAACATCCACAGCGTCAGCCGGCCGAGTGGCAGCGCGCTCACCAGCGCCGGGTCGGGAGTCGCCTGTCCCTGCAGGCGCTCGATGGTTTGCGCCATCTGCGCGAGGCCGTCACTACCGATCATCAGCACCAGCAACAGTGCGCACAACAGCACCGCCACGACCTGCGGGACCAGCGTCGCCAGCAGGCGTGCGGTCTTGCCATCGCGCACGCCCTGCAGCAATTGCCCGGGCACCGCATTGCCGCCGCCATCAACGCTGCGGGCGGCGTAGACCAATCCGCCGATCAGCAGCGGCCCGAGCACCATCAGCAGCAGTTCCAGCAGCAAAAACAAGGTCATGTTGATGCCCTTGCTCCACGGCACCAGCAGCGCGATCACGCCGTAGACCGCGCCCAGCGAGCCCAACCCCAACGGGGCCTGGCGCAACAGCCGGAAACCGCCCAGCAGCCATTCCGCGCCAGCCGAAGCCGGCACCTTGCGAACATCCTTCATCTCATCCCCTTGTGTGCAGCGAATGCAGTGTCTGTGCGTGCCGCACGAAGCGCCGCAACACCCGCCGCGCGTGCGGGGTGGCGCTGATCGTACGCGAGAGCCGTTTCGCGCATTGGCCCTCGCTGGCCAGCGCATCGTGCTTGGCATGCACGTAGCCGCGCATGTGCGCGGTGGCGAATTCGGGATGGAACTGCACGCCCCACGTCGCCTCGCCCCAGCGGAACCCCTGGCAGGTGTCCTGGGACGATGCGGCCAGCACGCGGGCGCCGGCGGGCAACTGCAGCACGCTCTGCACATGGGTCGCCTGCGCG
>JANMAO010000180.1:0-16298 GCA_031359875.1 Lysobacter sp. | reverse complement strand
GACATCGGGCGACACCACGATCAAATTGTCGGTGCCATATGCGCGCCAGATATCGGCCAGCAGCAGCGGCGACGCGTACACGTTGTCGACCGGAATATCGAAAAAGCCCTGGATCTGGTCGGCGTGCAGGTCCACCGTCAGCACCCGGTCGGTGTCGACGGTGGAAAACATCTGCGCGGCGACCTTCGCCGTGATCGGGACCCGCGCCGAACGCGGTCGCCGATCCTGCCGGGCGTAGCCGAAATACGGCACGACCGCAGTCACGCTGGACACCGATGCGCGCTTGAGCGCGTCGATCAGCACCAGTAATTCCACCAGGTTTTCAGCACTCGGAGCACAGGTCGGCTGCATCACGAACACTTCCTGGCGACGCACGTTCTCCTCGATTTCGACCTGCACTTCGCCGTCGGAAAATCGGCCTACCTGAGCTTTGCCGAGGCGAATGCCGAGCTCCTTGCACACGGCTTCAGCCAATGGCCGATTGGCGTTGCCCGTGAACACCAGCAGGTTGCGATCGTCTTGCACTGTCTTCTCCGCGCTGCCCTGACCGTTGCGGGAACTGCCGCCAATCCCTGCCACCACACTCGCTATCAAATCTGGCAGGGGCGGCAGGATTCGAACCTGCGAATGCCAGGATCAAAACCTGGTGCCTTGGGCCACTTGGCGACGCCCCTGCATGGCTCTAAATATGTATCGCCCAACTTTTGGATGGTCTGAATCTGTATGACCTACATGTGCCTGCTTTCTGCCTGCAGGCGCCACGCGTCCAGCGCCACATGCAGTGGCGACCGCGTCACGCCCGCTGCGATCCATGCCCGCAGGCCCGGCGGCGACATGCCGTCTTGCAGCATGGCCAGCCCGGCCTGCGCGGAGGCGCGATCACCGAATTCAACGAAGCAGCCACTGCCCGTTCCGGTCAGGCGCGGCCAACCGATCCGCGCCAACGCCTGGAACGCGGCCTCGACGGCCGGTTCGCGACGACGCAGCACCGGCTCGAATGCATTGCCGAGCCCTTCGCGTTGCACAACAGCAGCCAAAACGAAGTCGGCCATTGTCGCGGGCGTCGCATCCCGCGTCAATTCAGGGGCTTGGAACAAGTCGACGGTCGGCACATGCACGCCGGGATCGACCAGCACATACCAGGCGGGCGGCGCATCGACGGGCTCGAGCTGATCGCCGATGCCTTCCGCCCAGGCATTGTCACCGCGAACGAACACAGGGACGTCCGCGCCCAGGCGCAGACCGAGATCCGCCAACTCATCGACGCCCAGGCCGGCATTCCAGAGCGCGTTCAACGCGACCAGCACGGTGGCGGCGTCGGACGAACCACCACCGAAGCCGGCGCCGCTTGGAATGTGCTTTTCGATGTGGATATCTGCACCTTGGCCGATGTTCGCAGCTTTTTTCAGGACGTTCGCGGCGCGTACCGCCAAGTCATCGGCCGCCAGCACGCCCGGGGCGGAAGTCCCATGGCGGACGATGAGGCCATCGTCGCGAATCCGTAACTGGAGGCTGTCTCCCCAGTCAAGCAGCCGAAACAGCGTCTGCAGCTCGTGATAGCCATCGCTGCGGCGACTGGTGATGCGCAAGAACAAGTTGAGCTTGGCCGGCGCCGGCCAGCGGGACCACGTCGTGGCATCGATCACGGCGTCGCCGCGCCTTCCTGCCAGGCGTCGATCACCAGCCGCACCCGGGCATCGCCCCGACTGGCATTGAGTCGATGTGGCAGCTCGATGCCGAGCCCGTCTTGCGGCTGCCAGGCGGAATAATCGATCGTCCAGCCGGCTTGTTGCAGCCGGGCGAGATGGCCGTCGGGGTTGAACTGCAAGTTCGCCGGCGGCAAGCCGGCATCGGCGGCACCGCGGACCCACGACGCCAGCGCCGCGACCGGAATCACCCATCCGGTCGTCTCGCGCAGCAACGTTTCGGCGTCTGCGCCCTCGCGCGGGCCGCTGGCGAGGCCTACCAGCCGGGCGCGGGTTGCATCGCCGCTCAATCGCCAGCTTTGCCGGGTGACCGGTGCGCTCAGCCCAACCTCATATCGCGGCCCGTCCTGATGCCAGTCGATGCGACCGCTGCCGCCGGTGTGGCCGTTCGACAGCGCAACCCGTCCCTGCAGCGACCATTGCGCGTGGGTTGCCAGCACCGCGACCCGGTTGAGCTGCGCGGCCTCTGCGGCTGGATTGGCAACTGGCGGCGCCTGTCGCACCGGCTGCGCAACGCAAGCGGCCAGCAACGCAGCCACGGCCGTCGCGAGTCCCGCCCGCATCACCCTCATGCGCCGGTCCTCGTCAGCGCCCGTTGCAGCGAGCGATTCTCCGGATCGAGCTTGCGCGCCTGCTCGAAATACCTGCGCGCGCCGGCCTTGTCGCCGCTGACCCACAACACTTCGCCCAGATGCGCGGCGATCTCCGGATCTTTCTGCAGCGCGAACGCACGCTGCAGTTCGACCAGGGCTTCCTTCGTGCGGCCGAGGCGATACAGCACCCAGCCGTAGCTGTCGATGATCGCGGGACTGTCAGGCTCGGCGACGCGGGCGCGATCGATCAACTCCAGTGCTTCGGCATAGCGGGTGGTGCGGTCGGCCAAGGTGTAACCCAGCGCGTTGAGCGCGGCGACGTTGTCGGGCTCGGCGACCAGCACCTTGCGCAGGTCGGCCTCGGCATGCGCAACGTCGTCGCGACGCTCCCACCTCAACGAGCGCGCGTACAGCAGTGCGCCGTCATCGGGATAGGCGGCGAGTCCGCGTGCGAAGGCGTCCATTTCGGCCGGCAGGTCCTTGTCCTTCTGCCGCAGGTCGGCCTCCAGCAGATAGGCGTCGCGGCGCGTGTCCACGTCGGCCGCCGCGTCCGATTGCAGCTTGCGCAAGTCGGCATAAGCGTCGGTGCCACGTTTGAGCTCATGCAACACGTTGGCCGCGCGCAGCCGCGCCTGCCAGCGTTGCGGGCCACCGGGCACGCTGCGGTACCACGCCAGCGCCTCATCCATGCGCTTGAGGAATTCGGCAGTCTGGCCCAGCAGCAGGCGTCGATCCGGATCAGGTTTGCTCGAGTCACGCTGCAATTCCGCGTACAGCTGCTGCAGTGCGGTCTTGTCCTCGGCTTTGGCCAGCAGCGTGGCCCGCAGGCTGTAGCTCTGGTTGTCCTGCGGCCCGCGCGCGAGCACGGCGGCAGCGGCCTCCGGGTCGCCGAGTGCGTCGTATTCGGCGGCGACGGCCAGACGCAATTCGGCCACCTGGCGCGTGGCGCCATCGAGCCCGGCGAGGACTTGCCGGGCCTCGGCGGTCTTGCCGACCTCGCGCAGCTGGCTGGCGCGCAGCAGCGCCACGCGCGGCTCCCCCGGGAAACGGGCGACGACTTCCTTGACGATACGTTCGGCCAGTGTCGCCTGGTCCAGCCGCTGGGCGAGGCCGCCGAACGCCAGCCACGCCTGCAACTTATCGGGGATCGCCTTGGCGTCGACCAGCTCGCCCAGCAGGCGCGCCGCAATCCTGGGGTCCTTGGCGTCGCTGCTGAGCGCTGCCAGCGCGTAGCGCCAGCCATCGGCGTCCTTGCCGCGCAATAGCGCCTCGAGTTGCTGCCGTGCAGCGCGCTCGTCGTGGCGGCGCAGCGACAGGGTGGCTTCGGCGGCGCGCATCGCCAGCGAATCCGGTGCGCGTTTGCGCCACAGCTTCAGCGCCTCACCGGCACGGACATTGTCGTCCGCCAGCAACGCGATCCGGGTGGCGCGTTCGGCCAGCCCGGCGTCGCCATCGGCAGCACGCGCGGCATTGAGATACCAGCGTGCAGCGTCATCGAGCTTGCCCGCCTGCAATGCGAATTCGCCGGCCAGCGTGGAGGTCAACGGGCCGTCGCGATGGCGGTCGGGATTGGCCGCGAGGATCGGCGCGGCGGCGGCCACAGCGATAGCGATCGCAATTGCGCCGAGCCCGGCCGGCAAACGCCGCCAAAACAACGATGACTGCAACTGAACGGGCATCGGATGCAACCGGGCCGTAAAATGGCGGCCCATTGCGTCGGAAGCTTAGCGCAAGCGGCTTGACCTGCCGTCGTGGAATCACCTGTCCTGGAGCATGCTCTCGTCCCGATGACCCTGCTCGCCGTCGGCATCAACCACCAGACCGCGCCGGTCAGCCTGCGCGAACGGGTGGCGTTTGCCGACGACACCCTGCCATCGGCGCTGGCGTCATTGCGGACATTGCCCTCGGTGCGTGAAGTCGCACTGCTGTCGACCTGCAACCGCACCGAGCTTTACGCCGTCACCGACGACGAAGGCCGCGCGCTCGGCGACTGGCTCGCCAGTTATCCGGGTGACGGTGCGACTGACAGCCAGCGGGATCTGCGCGGCTATCTCTACCACCACCGCAATGCCAATGCGGCGCGCCACCTGTTCCGGGTCGCCACGGGCCTGGATTCCCTGGTCCTCGGCGAGCCGCAGATCCTCGGCCAGGTCAAGCAAGCCTGGGCCGCGGCGCGCGCTGCCGGCACGCTGGGTGGACAGCTCGATCGCCTGTTCCAGCAGGCGTTCGTCACCGCCAAGCGCGCGCGCACCGACACCCGCATCGGCGTCAATCCGGTCTCGGTGGCCTCGACCGCGGTGCGGCTGGCACAAAGCTCGTTCGCGCGTCCCGAAGACTCCGCGGTGCTGCTGATCGGTGCCGGCGAGACGATCGAACTGGTCGCCCGCCACCTCGCCCAGGCGCGGGTCAAGCGCCTGCTTGTCGCCAACCGCACCCTCGCCCACGCCCAGGAACTCGCCAGCCGTCATGGCGGCATGGCGCTACCGCTGGCGGAAATCGATCGCCATCTTGCCGAGGTCGACATCGTCTTCTGCGCCACTGCCAGCCGGGAGCCGGTGCTGCACCGCACGCAAGTCGCCGCGGCGCTGGCGCGGCGCCGGCATCGGCCGATGCTGCTGCTCGATCTTGGGGTGCCACGCGATATCGCCGCCGATGTCGCCACGCTCAAGGATGTCTTCCTTTATACGATCGACGATCTCGAACGCGCGGTGGAGGACAATCGCCGCAGCCGGCGTGAAGCCGCCGATGCCGCCGAAGCGATCGTCGAAATGCAGGTGTCGCGCTTCGTCGAAACCTTGGCCGCCAGCACGCGTATCGCGCCGCTCAAACGCCTGCGCACCCATGGCGAAACCGCGCGGGTCGAAGTGCTGGCGAAGGCGCGACAGCAGCTTGCCAGTGGACAGGACCCGCACACGGTGCTCGAATTCCTTGCACACACGCTCACCAACCGCCTGCTGCACGCACCGACCATTGCATTGCGCGAAGCAGCGCTGACTGGCGACAGCGAACTCGCGCGCGCCACCGACAAACTGTTTCCGCCGCTAACGGCCATGCCGTCCGAAGACAGTGACGACGACGCAGGCGACGCCAACGCATGACCCCCAGCCTGCGTCGCAAACTGGAAGCGCTGCTGGAACGGCGCGAAGAACTCGAACACCTGCTCGCCGATCCCGGTGTGGTCGCCGACAACGAGCGCTTCCGCAACCTGTCGCGCGAGTTCTCGCAGCTGGAGCCGGTGGCGCTCGGGCTCGCCGCGGAAACGCAGGCCCAGCGCGACCTGGCTTCTGCCGAAAGCATGCGCAACGATCCGGAGCTGCGCGAACTGGCGGAAGAGGAGATCGCCGCAGCGAACGCGCGCCTTGCGCAACTCGACGCCGACCTGATGGCGCAGCTGGTGCCGCGCGACGCGCGCGACGAAGGCAACCTGTACCTCGAAGTTCGCGCTGGCACCGGCGGCGATGAGGCTGCGATTTTCGCCGGTGATTTGTTTCGCATGTACGCACGGTATGCCGAACGCCAGGGCTGGAAGGTCGAGGTGGAATCGGCCAGCACCGGCGAGCACGGCGGCTACAAGGAAATCGTCGCCCGCGTGGTGGGCCGCGGTGCCTATTCGAAACTGAAGTTCGAGTCCGGAACCCACCGCGTGCAGCGCGTCCCGGAGACTGAGTCCCAGGGCCGCATCCACACGTCCGCCGCAACCGTCGCGATCATCGCCGAGGACAGCAGCGAGATCGCGATCGAAATCAATCCGGTCGATCTGAAGGTCGACACGTTCCGCTCCTCCGGTGCCGGCGGCCAGCACGTCAACAAGACCGAGTCCGCGATCCGCATCACCCACATGCCGAGCGGCGTCGTGGTCGAGTCGCAAACCGAACGCAGCCAGCACGCCAACCGCGACAAGGCGATGAAGCGACTCAAGGCAATGCTGGTCGAGGCGGAAACCGCCAAGCGCGAGGCCGCGCAGGCGCAGGACCGCAAGCTCCAGGTCGGCAGCGGCGACCGCAGCCAGCGCATCCGCACCTACAGTTATCCGCAAGGGCGGATCACCGACCACCGCGTCGAAGGGCTCACGCTGTATGACCTGCCCAACGTGCTGGAAGGTGCCCTCGATGGGCTGATCGAACGCCTGGCACGCGAGCACCAGGCCGACGAACTGGCACGACTTTCGGATGCCCCGTGAAAAACGCATCCATGCCGGCAGGGACCTGATGACCATCGCCATCCGTCGCGCCGACATGCACGATCTTGACCTTATTGCGCCGCTGTTCGACGCCTATCGTTGCTTCTACGCGCAAGCCTCTGACCTGCAACGCGCGCGTGACTGGCTGCAAACGCGGATGCAGTCGAATGAGTCCGTGGTCCTGCTCGCCGAACGCGAGGGCCGCGCCTGCGGCTTCACCCAGCTCTATCCGATGTTTTCGTCGGTGCGAACCTCGCGGCTGTGGATCCTCAACGATTTGTTTGTTGCCCAGGACGCACGCCGCGCAGGCGTTGCCCGCGCATTGCTCGATGCCGCCGCGCAGTTCGCGCGCGAGGACGGCGCCGCCGGGATCATGCTCGAAACGCATCGTGACAATGGCCCGGCGCGCGCGCTTTATACCGCCGCCGGCTGGGATGAGGATGCAAGCCAGTGGTATTCGCTGGTACTTGCGCCCGCCACGCCCGGTGCGGCGGGTTGAAACCCGCCCTACACTGCCTTGCATGACCACCGAACGCGCTTTCAACCCGCTCAATCTCTGTGTGCTGACCGTCTCGGACTCGCGCACGCTTGTCGAGGACAGCTCGGGCGATTACCTCATTGCTGCGCTCGGCGATGCAGGCCACCGACTGCACGAACGCGCGCTGTTGCCCGATGATCGCTACCAACTGCGCGCGCTGGTGTCGCGATGGATTGCCGACGCTCACGTCGACGGCATCCTCGTCACCGGCGGCACAGGTTTCACCGGCCGCGACTCCACGCCGGAGGCGTTGTTGCCATTACTCGACAAGCAGATGCCCGGGTTCGGCGAATTGTTCCGGGCAATTTCGTTCGAGGAGATCGGTACTTCCTCGCTGCAGTCGCGCGCGTTTGCCGGGCTTGCCAATGGCACGTTCGTGTTCGCCTTGCCCGGCTCGACCTTCGCCTGTCGCACCGCATGGGACAAGATCATTCGTGCGCAACTCGACGCACGCACCAAACCATGCAACCTCGCCACGCTGCGTCCGCGACTTCGGGAGTGAACCGTTCGCCATGAAAAATCTCAAGCGCAAGGACTACGAAAAGCAGCTCGCACCGTTGCAGGTCGAGCTGGTGGCGATGGCGCGCTGGGTGCAGGCCACGGGTCAACGGCTGGTGGTGGTGTTCGAGGGCCGCGACACAGGCGGCAAGGGCGGTGCAATCGACGTCGTGCGCGAGCACCTCAACCCGCGCCAGTGCCGGGTCGCCGCGCTGCCAAAGCCGACCGACCGCGAGAAGACCCAGTGGTATTTCCAGCGCTACGTGGAATACCTGCCGGCCGCTGGCGAGATCACCCTGTTCGATCGCAGCTGGTACAACCGCGCCGGCGTCGAGAAGGTGATGGGCTACGCCAGTGATACGCAGGTCCAGGCGTTCCTCCGACAGGCGCCATTGTTCGAAAAACAATTGGTCGACGACGGCGTGCTGCTGTTCAAGTACTGGCTGTGCTGCGACCAGGAGCAGCAGGAAAAGCGCTTTGCCGAGCGCCTCGACGATACATAGAAACGATGGAAGCTATCCGCAATCGACGTCGAGGCGCGCAAGCACTACGCCGACTACACCCGGGCGCGCGAAGCGATGCTCAAGGCCACGCATACCGACTACGCACCGTGGACGCTGGTCGACTTCAACGACCAAAGGCGCGGGCGCCTGACCTTGATTCGTGACTTGCTTCGGCGGCTGCCGGACACCGGCGTCCCGGAGTCGACCCAGGACTTCGCGCCGCTGGCAGGCAAGCTGCAGAAGGAACGTTTTGGCGTGCTCAAGCCGATCCCTTTCTCGGACAACTAGGGAGCGGCCAGAAGCGCTTGTCTTGCATTCAAGGCAATTGATCGCCCAGAAAACGCAAGCCCACGCCCGGCTCTGTCGCGATATAGCGAGGCGCTGTCGCTTGATCCCCCAGTTTCTGGCGGAGCTTGGCCACGAGGATCCTGAGGTAGTGCGTGTCCTGTTCGTGCGTGGGACCCCACACCTCGCGCAATAGCTGCGGCTGGGTGACGACGCAGCCAGCGTTGCGCAGGAGTAGGGCCAGCAATGCATATTCCTTGCGAGCCATGCTGATGGGTTTTCCTGCCACCCGCACTTCACGCCGGGCGAGATCAATGTGCAGGTAGCCATCGTCGAACACAGGCGCGTTGCCGCCAGCCACGCGTGATCGCAACAGCGCGCGGACGCGCGCCATCAGTTCCTGCGCGCCGAACGGCTTGGTGACGTAATCATTGGCACCGCCATCGAGCGCCAGGACCTTCTCCGTTTCGCCTGAGCGCACCGTCAGCACGATCACCGGCACCTTCGACCACTGCCGCAGTTCCTTCAACACTGCATGCCCGTCCTTGTCCGGCAAACCCAGATCGAGGATCACCAGATCGGCGCCGCGCGTAGCCAATGCGACCAGCCCCGCTTCGCCGTCCTCCGCCGACTCCACCAGATAGCCCTGCGCGCGCAGGCAGATGTCGAGGAACTTGCGGATCTGCGGCTCGTCGTCGATGACGAGCACTCGCGTGGGTGCTGCGGGAGTCGGAAGCGGGGTTGGATCGGCGGTCATGGGTCGAACCCTCGTTCACCGCCTTTGGGCTGCAGCCGGGGAATCGTCATGCGCACGGTCGTGCCGCTGCCGTCGTCGCCCGCAAGCGCCTCGACACCGCCACCGTGCGCCCCAATCATGCCGCGACAGATCGCCAGTCCCAGGCCGGTGCCGTCGCGCCCGCGATCGCCGCGTTCGGCGCTGTAGAACATCTCGAAGATGCGCTTGCGCTCGGCTTCGGGAATGCCTGGTCCACGATCCCGCACCTCGATACGCAGTTGACCGCGCTCGTCATCATGGGCATCGATCGCCACCGCCTCGTTGGGCGGGGAAAACTTGACCGCATTTTCGATCACGTTGAAAAGCGCCTGCTCCACCAGCGCCGGGTGGACCCAGATCGGTTCGAGCTCGTCTTCGATGCGGACCCGAAACGTGGCACGCGGCTGGTAGCGCTGCATGCGAGCCACCGCCGACCCGATCAGCTCGTCGGCGCCAATCCAGTCGCGCTGCAGGGTCAGTCCACCCTGCCCCAGCCGGGTCATGTCGAGCAGGTTCTGGATATGGCGATCCAGCCGTTCGCCTTCGCTGCGGATGGTGTCCAGCAGGCTGAGCCGATCCTCGACCGGCATCGCCTCGCCATACCCCTGCAGACTGCTCGCCGCGCCGATGATCGACGCCAGCGGCGTGCGCAGGTCGTGCGAGACCGACGACAGCAACGCGGTGCGCAGGCGTTCGGTCTCGCCCGCCATGCGCACCGCCTCCAGATCGGCGACGAGCCGGGTGCGCACCACTGCTTGCGCGATGTCATCGGTCATCGCGCGCGTCAATCGTCGTTGCTCATTGTCGAGCTGGGTGATGTGCGCGGGTAACTTGATGCCGACGACACCCAGGGTTTGATCCGGCGTACTTAGCGGCAGGAACCACCACCCGTACTCCTCGATGGTTTCGGTGTGCTCACCCGTTCCATCGCCCGCATCCACGCGTCGCAGCACGCGAACTCCGGGCGGCTCCACGCCCTTGGCATGTAGTCCTCGATCGCCGAGGCGAATCCATACGTCGGCCGCGAGACTGCCGCGGAAAACCGCGTGGGCTGCCTGGACGACATCCTCCTCGCTGGCCGCGATCGCCAGCCGGCGTCCGAGCTCCTGCAGCGCCGTCGCATGGACGTTGGCCGCCCGCAACGCCTGCACCTGCGTGGCGAGCCGCGAGGCCATGCGTCCCGCCAGCAATGCTGCCGCGAGGAACAACACGACGCTGACCACGCCCTGGCGCGCGCCGATGTAAAGCGTGTAGCGCGGCTCGATGAAGAAATAGTTGTAGGCCAGGAAACACGACACCGCCGTCAACACGGCAGGGCCGATGTGCGTGCGCGAGGCCACGCCGATGACGGCCAGCATGAAAACGAGCGACACGTCGTGCACGCCCGGCCAGTGCTGCAGCACGATGCCCGTGCCGATCGCCAGGGCCGTCCCTAGCAGCGCCAGCGCATAGCCGAACAACCTCGCTGCGTCGTTGCCGTGGCTGGTCAATCGGTTGGCAACCTCTGGCATGGGTGCTCCTTGCCCGCGTATTCCGCGGCGCCATTGTGCCCCGTCCAAGTTCCCGCGACCCCTGCCTCGAACTTTACGCAGAATTTATGCGCTCCCGCTTTCAGAGCCTTTCGCCTTTACGCAGCCCTCCACGACACTCTCGCCGCAGGCAGAAGCGTCTTGCAAATGCAGCACCAGCGCTGCTGGCCTTGTTGGAAGGAATGATGGACGAAGACTGCACCACCAACGACACCCCTGCGCATGCGACCCAACCGGCGGGCATGCGCTCCTTGATCCTCGGCGCGATTGGCGTGGTATTCGGCGACATCGGCACCAGCCCGCTGTACACCATCAAGGAAGCCTTTACTCCGCACTACGGGCTCACTCCGGATCACGCGACCGTGCTGGGCATCCTGTCGCTGGTGTTCTGGTCGCTGGTGATCGTGATCACGGTGAAGTACGTGGCCGTGATCATGCGTGCCGACAACGATGGCGAGGGCGGCATCATGGCGCTCACCGCGCTCGCGCAACGCGCGCTGCCAGCCAATTCCCGTGCCGCCTATGCCGTCGGCATCCTCGGCGTGTTCGGTGCCGCGTTGTTCTTTGGCGACGGTGTGCTGACCCCGGCCATTTCGGTGCTGTCGGCCGTCGAAGGGCTGGAGATCGCCGCGCCCGGCCTGACGCGCTGGGTGCTGCCAATCACCATCACGGTCCTGCTGGTGCTTTTCGCCACGCAGCGCTTCGGGACCCACCAGGTGGGCCGCGCTTTCGGGCCCGTGATCATCGTGTGGTTCCTGTCGCTGGCGGTGATCGGCGGCGTCAACATCTCACACAACCCCGATGTCATCCACGCCATCAATCCCTGGTGGGCCGCCAGGTTCTTTGTCGATCATGGCTGGCATGGCATTTTCATTCTTGGCGCAGTCGTGCTCGCCGTCACCGGCGGCGAAGCGCTATATGCCGACATGGGGCACTTCGGGCGGCGACCGATCCAGTACGCATGGAATTTCCTGGTCCTGCCGTCGCTGACGCTCAACTACCTCGGCCAGGGAGCGCTGCTGCTTGCCAATCCTCACGCCGTGGACAACCCCTTCTATCTGGGCGTGCCCGATTGGGCGCTCTATCCGCTGATCGTATTGGCAACCCTGGCCACGATCATTGCATCGCAAGCGGTGATCACGGGCGCCTACTCGGTTACGCGACAGGCAATCCAGCTCGGCTATTTGCCACGCATGGCGATCAAGCACACGGCTAGCGGAACCATCGGCCAGATCTACGTACCCGCGATCAACTGGATGCTGATGGTGGGCGTGATTGCCACGGTGCTCGGATTCGGCAGCTCCACGGCACTGGCGACGGCTTATGGCGTATCGGTCACCGGCACCATGCTGATGACGAGCATCCTGCTGATCGTGGCGATGCGTGCGCGCTCGGCAATCCCGCCCGTGGTGTTCTGGCCGCTCGCCACACTGTTCGTCCTGGTGGACGTTGCCTTCCTCTTCGCCAATGTCGTGAAGTTCATGGACGGCGCATGGTTCCCGATCCTGTTGGGCGTGGTGGTGTTCATCCTCCTGCGTACCTGGCGCCGCGGGCGGCAACTGCTGCAGGCGGAGATTCGCAAGGAAGGCATCCGCGTCGATGCGTTCCTGCCCAGCCTGATGTTGTCGCCACCTGCGCGAGTTCCCGGTACAGCGGTATTCCTGAGCCCCCAGCAGGACGTGGTGCCCAAGGCGCTGCTGCACAACCTCAAGCACAACAAGATGCTGCACGAGCGGAATGTCTTCCTGACAGTCGAAACCCTTGCAATACCGTTCGTCCCTCCACAGCAGCGCCTTCATATCGACACCATCGGAGAAGACTTCTACCAGGCTCGCGTCCGCTTTGGTTTCATGGAAACACCGGACGTGCCGCTCGCATTGATGCGCTCTTGCGACAACGACGGGCTGTACTTCGACCCGATGGACACCACTTATTTTGCAAGCCGGGAGACGATCGTGGCGGGCCCACGTCGCGGCATGCCGATCTGGCGCGACCAGGTGTTCGCCTTCCTGCACCGGAATGCGGCACCTGCCACCGCCTTTTTCCGAATCCCGAGTACGCAGCTGGTAGAGCTGGGCGCACCGGTGGAGATCTGACAAGCGCTGCCATCAGCCGATCAAGAAACCCCTGCCAGAATAATCCCCTGCGTCGTGTCGCTCCAGCCCATCCACGCGCGCCTGCGGCGGGCCGTGGTGCAGCCATTGCGCAAGTTGCTCGAGCGCGTTGTCCGTGCCAACTGCCAGCACTTCCACCCGGCCATCGGCGAGGTTCTTCGCGTAACCGCATAGGCCGAGACGTTGCGCTTCGGCGCGGGTACTGGCGCGAAAAAACACCCCCTGGACCTTGCCGCTGACCACGAAACGAACGGCTGCACCCATCGTCTTCGCACTCAGCCGACCTTGGGTCCGCCGGCGGCGGCAATCGCGGCGTCGATATCTTTCGCGGTCACCGGGCCGAGGAACTGCTTGGCGACCTTGCCGTCGGGTGCGATCAGATACGTCATCGGCAGCCCGCGCGGGGTTGCGAAATCGGCGGGTGGCGCATAGACATCGAGGATCGCGACCGGATACACGACCGGATGCTTCTGCAGGAACGCCTTCATCTCTGCCGGTTCGATTTCCTCGTAGGCCAGGCCGATCACTTCGATGTGCTCACGCATCGCGTCGAGCGCGGACAGTTCCGGCATTTCCTTCAGGCACGGCGCGCACCAGGTCGCCCAGAAATTCACCACCACCCACTTGCCACGGTGCGCAGCAAGGTCGTACGGCGCGCCATCGATGGTCTTGACCTGCAATGACGGCAGCGCGGGATTGGCAGTTTTTGGCGCAGCCGGTTGCGTCGGCGCCGCGCTGGCCGGCGCGTGCGTGCTGGCGGATGGCGCGCCGGGCGCTTCGTTGTGCGCAGGACGCTTGCACGCGACCAGCAGCAACGCCAGGCACGACAGGGCGATCAAGCGATTGATGGCAAAGCAATTCATGGAGATCCCGTGGGTTTGTCCTGGTAGATCGTGGCGACGCGGCGCTTGAGCAGGTCGCGCAACGGCAGACGCAGCTGATCGAGTTCGGCAAGTGCAGCAGCGCCGAGTGCATCGTCGTGGCATGGCAGATGCGCTTCGGCAATCGGGATGCGCAGCTGGCAGGCTTCGTAAAGATCGGCCATGGTGAGGGTGTCGAGGTCGCGCGCAAGCATCCACTCGCCGGACTCGGCGCGGCTGAGCAGGCCGATCACGCACAACTGCCCGAGCAGTTCCTGCACCAGTTCGTCGGTCAACATCGGTTCCAGCCGCTGGATCTCTTCGCTGTGCAGTCCTTGCCCCTGCTGACGGCGCTCGGCGAAGCGGCCAAGCATGCGCAGCAGCCCATAGATCTCAAACCCGTCTGGCAACCGCATCGTTGCCGGCTGGTAGCGGAACGCGGCAAGCGAAGCCGCGGAAGAGGCTCCGAACAGGATCGAGACCCAGCCAAAGAAGATCCACAGCATGAAGACCGGCACGAAGGCCAGCGGTCCGTAGATCTTCTGGTAGGAATTGAAACTGCCGAGGTACAGGCCGATCCCCCACTTCACCAGCTCGAACATCAGCACCGATAGCAGGGCCCCGACGAGCGCATGTCGCCACTTGATGGTGCGATGCGGGACCACCCGGAAGATCGCCGTGAATGCGAACAATTCGATCGCCATCGGCGCCAGCCGCAGCATCACCGCTTCGAGCACGCGGCCCGGGCCGGTCGCAAACAAGGCGAGCGCGAACAGCCGCGTCGACAACGCCAGGCTGGCCGCTGCCACGAGGGCGCCGAGCGTGAGCACCGTCCAGTAGACGAGGAAACGGCTGAATTTCGGACGCGCGGTCTTGACCCGCCAGATGCGGTTGAAGGTCGTCTCGACGCTGGTCAGGGTGATGAGCAGCATCGTGACCAGCACGATTACGCCGGCGATCGTGAGCTTTCCGGTGTTGGAGGAGAACTGCCGCAGGTACATCTCCACGGCGCGTGCCGAACTGGGCACGAACGTGGAGAAAATGTAGTCGATGAGCTGGTTGCGCCACTGATCGAACATTGGAAACGCCGACAGCACGCCGAACACCACCATGGTCAACGGCACCAGCGCGAAAACGGTCTCGTAGGACAATGCGCCGGCGGATTCGAACAAGCGGTCGTCAAGGAACCGCCGGCCGACGAAGCGGAAGAACGAATGCGCGCGCGCACGGTCGCGCAGGCGCTGGTGCAGGTGGTCGCGCAACAGGTGGAAGGGTCGCATTGGTTCCATCGGCCGCAGGGTAACCGATGCGGGGTTGGCGTCGCGACGGCCCGCCGTCCAAGCACGCACAGCGGGCGCGCATCCCCTATCCTTGCGCACGCACAGGAGTTCGCGATGCCCGATATTCTGGTCCTCTATTACAGCCGCGGCGGCTCGGTGGCCCGGCTCGCGCGGCAGGTCGCGCGTGGCGTTGGCGAGGTGGCCGGGATGAACGCGCGCGTGCGCACGGTGCCGCCGGTGTCGACCTCGACCCAGGTCGCGGCGCCTCCGGTCCCCGAGGAGGGCGCGCCCTACGTCGAACGCAGTGACCTGGTCGAATGCGCCGGCCTGCTGCTCGGCAGTCCGACCCGCTTCGGCAACATGGCGGCGCCGCTGAAGCATTTCATCGACGGCCTCGGAGCCGAGTGGACCAGCGGCACGTTGGTCGGCAAACCCGCGGGCGTATTCACCTCGACCGCGAGCATGCACGGCGGCCAGGAGGCGACACTGTTGTCGATGATGCTGCCGTTGCTGCACCACGGTTGTGTCATTGCCGGGATCCCCTACACCGAGCCGTTGCTGAGTACGACGCGCGGCGGAGGCACGCCGTATGGCGCCAGCCATGTCGCCGGCACGCGCGACGACACGCAGCCCAGCGACGACGAAGCCGCGCTCGCGCGGGTGCTCGGGCGCCGCATTGCCGAACTCGCCGCGAGGCTGGCGCCATGACCCGCGCACGCGTTTTGTTGTGCGTCGCCTTGCTCGCACTGGTTGCGCTGTACGCCGCGTGGTTCGGTCGCGACGCACAGTGGGTCGCGGTCGCCATATTCGCGTTGCCCCCGTTGTGGCTGGCGATCGCGCTGCTGCGCGGTGCCGGCGCACGCACCGGCTTCTGGGCCGGGGTGCTGGCGCTGCTGTGGTTCTCGCACGGGATCATGGTGGCGTGGACGCGAGCCCCGGAGCGGATGTACGCGCTGGCCGAAGTTGCACTGGCATTGGCGATCGTGCTGGCCGCGAGCCTGACTGGCTTGCGTGCGCGCTTCTCCAAAAACAGCGCGCCCAAAGACAGCATGCCCAAGAACAACGTGCCCAAGGGCAAATGAGCGCGGCCGTATAATTCGCGCCACTCCCAACTGACGAAATGACGATGGACGGAGGCAGGATGGAAGAGTTACTGGTCGTCACCACCGGCGGCACCATCGACAAGGTGTACTTCGACGACAAGTCGGACTACCAGGTCGGCGAGCCGCAGATCGGTCGCATCCTCGAGGAACTCGGCGTCGCCTTCCGCTTCCGGGTGATCCCGATCCTGCGCAAGGATTCGTTGCACATCGACGCCGCCGACCGCGACCTGTTGCGCGCGACCATCGCCGCGCAGGACGCACGCCACGTCTTGATCACCCACGGCACCGACACCATGGTCGACACCGCCAAGGTGCTCGCCAGCATCCGCGACAA
>JANMAO010000178.1:0-13441 GCA_031359875.1 Lysobacter sp. | reverse complement strand
ACGACCCATCATCGCGACGAATTCCGCTCGACTGATGGGGAGTCAGTTGACCAGCTTCAATCCGCCAATTCAATCGAGTTTTTCAACGGAATAGGCCGATAGCGGACGTGTCACCTACAGCAGAGCGGTCAGCGGCGACCGGCACACGTGATCAAGCTGATCGGTTGGCGCAGAAACGATCGGATGATGAGGTGCGATTTCTCCCCAGATCAGGAAGCCCAGGAATATGCGACTGTATCGGGCCATCGCTGGCACGGATGCGAGCAGAGGCGGTTCGAAGCGACTGCCTCGCTCGCGCCGCGCCTGCTCTACAGTCTCTACATAGTCTTCCGGGTACACATCACTCTGAGTCATGTCGCGAGCGTCCCCATCTATTACAGCCGCGGCTACTCTCGGGGTGAGGGTTTGAGATCGTAAAGCTGCTCAGGAAGCCAGCAGAGTCGCCAGGAATTTAGTTCATCTAGTCGTTGCAGTGACACGCCTTCCGAATCTTTGATAACCACGTCCGTGTATCGGGAGGGCGGAATGCAGACGATCGACTGAAAGGGTTGCTCCTTGATGACGTCCAGCAGTCGCAGAAGGTTCGACCTGTCGAAGTTTGCAATTGGATCTTCAACGATGAGCAGCGTCAGGCGCTCCTCGCTGATTCGACGAGCTTTCGCGATAAGTAAGGCCACAATTAGCCGGCCCTTCTCGCTCCGCGAAAGTGCACCGAAAGCCACTTGGTACGTCTCGGTGCCCACGAGCTTGCTAACGTACGCTTCGACATAGCGCTCCCCATTTGGCTTGCGACGAGCGCGCACGATTTCCATGCTGTCGTCGTCCGTCAGCACTCCCTCGCGGAAATGGAGGCGCCCGGGAGCGAGGCGCAAGTCGATGGCCTCAGCTATCGCGTATAGGGCGCTGCGGTCGACGCGCAGCAGCCGTGTCAAGAAGTCCAGATCATCTTCATGATTGAGCGACCGCAGATCGTTTTCTTCCGCGTACACCACCTCGACGTCGCCAGGCGGCAGCAGACACTTGCGGTCCTTCTCGATGCGAATGATGAACGAACCGCGCGCTTCTATGTCCACCCACTTGTCCACCGTGTCCACCGTCGAGTACGTAACTCGAGCAGCGAAGTGTGCATCCGCAGCCAAGGTGTCAAATTTGGTTGTAGCAAAGCGCTGAACATACTCGCTAAGTGTTACGGCAGCAGCCGCTTGCAAAAGTGATGTTTGTCCGCTTAGGTGCACCCCGGCCACAAGGGTGTGGCGCCAAAGCTTCAGCTTAGGAAGCCCCTTCGCGTGAGGAAACTGCAGTAACTCGATCGTGTCGACCCAGCCCAGAGGAGACGGGATGTCGTTGATTAGCTTTGAGGCCCGCGCCTCCGCTAATGCCTTCCAAGCGAAGAGGGCCTCGACGGGATAGCCCTCGCCCGCGTTCTTATCGATCAAAGTGCCGTGCACTTGACAGCACCAGAGACCGTTCTCCGCACTTCCGATGAATTTCTCGTCCTTGTCCCCCCACCCTCGCGGTCCGCCCGGCGAGGCGCTGTAGATGTGACAGGCCATACCCAGGTTGATTGAGCCGCTGGTGTTCGCGGCTGGACCGCGCGTGGGATTCTTGCAGCGCGGAACCGAGCATCTCCCGTCCGCCCTATCACGGATGATTGAGGGAACTTTGCCCTTAAACTCCACTCGCTTCTCCGCCGTCTTTTTACGCCTGGCCAATTGCTTTTCCTAGGATTTGAAGTTCAAGCGTTTTAAGGCGGTCGAGCTCACTCGCTGGTGTTCAAGGCTTCAGCGGGGGTCTCATCCTGCCACGGCCAATCATCCCTGCACCCTCGGTCCCGTCACTTCGCCACCTGCAGCACGCACCCGCACACGCTTGGTCCAGACGGCGGCGGGGCTGTGCCCTTCGTGCGCTTCGATAACGAGGTCGCCTGCGCGATGAAAGACAATATCCATGTCGGCAGGGCCAGCTAGGGCGTCAAAGCGCTGCTCGGCGCCCTCCATGGTTTGTTGGTACAGGGAATTAACCCAGTTCGTAACTCGCATGACAGAGAAGCTCCAGGCCGCCGATGTGTCTTCAACGTAGATCGGCGGCACGCCGCGCAGCACGAGATGGAGTTGGCGGTCCTCAGGCACGAGAGCGTGCATAGAGAGGTGATCGCCCACGGTCACTTCATGCGTAAGGTGAGCCAGCAGATTCCGTCCGAAGCGCCCCATCGTCGGGTAGCTAAATTCGATCGACGCGAGGGCAGCCCCCGGGACGGAGCCCGACGCAGGCGCACCCGCGGCCCGTCCGTCAAGACGGCTCTTAAGAACTTCGATACGTTCGCTATAGATCGCCTTGGCGGCTGCAAAGCCCAGGCCCGCGAGCACAATCGCCATCGTGATGAAAGCCACCGGGTCGGCCGCGACCCATTTCCAGTGATCGGTAAACCAGTTGCCCATGTACATCGACTCCTACGGGTTCTTTGGCGAGTACGGCATCTTGTAACTGGTACCCGGCGCCACTCCGCGCAATTCGAGGATGGGAATTCGAGTCGGCGCTCATTAAAAAAGCCACGTCTTGGCAGAGCGTTTATCGCCTCGATTGCATCCACTACCGACTGCGTCGAAGAGCGGATGTGATCGAAGGCATCGGTTCGCCGACGTCTGTTTCCGACCCTTAGCGGCCATTCGAGTCATTAGGTGCTGGGCTAGAATGTTTTCATGGCCGCAGTCGTCGGCCCCGAGTTTAAGGCCTTAGGTGCAGTGAAAACCGATCTCAAAAGCCTTGGTGCAATCTCGGCAAAGAATCCCATCGTTGTTCGTCCATACGCTGTGGGGATATTCGATGTCTTGGGGTTCAAAAATAGATTTGAAAAGCTGGGTTTAAAGGAAATGACCGCCAGATATGCAGCGCTCATCGATATCGTAGTGAAGAGAGATGAGCACTTCGCTGAAATGAAGACCTTCTTCCCGCACTTGAAAGAAGGTCCTTATTGGTGTGCTGGCGGTGAAATTATTCTCATGACCAAGGTCCATGCTGCTTATGCCAGCGATACCTTCTTGGTATGGGCAAATTACACTTGGACGGAGTTGCACGATCGCAAGACGGATGAGTTGGACAAACTGTCCAAGGACTCAATGCATGACTGGCTCTTTCAGCCGATCCCTTGCGACGCATTTCTAGAGACCTGCAACGAGCTGATGTGCCGAAGTTTGCAAGTCGGATTACCGCTCCGAGGGGCTTTGGCTGTTGGCGATGCCATCCTCGATAAAGAAAGGAACATTTTCTTAGGCCAGTCAATAATTGACGCAAACCTTCTGGAGCGTGGCCAGAAGTTCATTGGTGCCGGAATGTGTCCTTCGTTTGCTAATCAAACAATTCCAAAACGTTTTAGCCTCGCTTTTAGTCAGCAACTTAAGAAGGACGCTACAGAAAAGGCCAGCGGTCTTGTCTTGGACTGGCCTCGTCATTGGCGAAACACTCGGTCCATCGATCTCAAACAAGTTGTCAGATCTATGAATGCTGATGACGGATTCTCCGACTATTACCAGAACACTTTGGCGTCGATAGAACAGTCGGAGACTTTTGCCAAGGACTTTGAACCTGGCAAGGTATGTCCCATACGCAGCAACTACGAGCAGTTCTCATATTCCAGACAAGGAAATATCGCTGGGCATGCGATAGCTGTCAGAAAAATTACACCAGAAGAACTGACGGAAAATGTACTAGAGGCAAGCAAGCTGAAGCGACGTAATAGGAAACGTCTCCCAACTGGCGGAGAGGGTGAAGCCAAATAGGCTTAAGGCCTATAAGGCGGGTTAAAACCCGCCGTACGCAAACAAGGAATTTGTAGGGCGGATCTTGATCCGCCATTTCGTTCCCAATGGTTGCTCTTGGCCGATAGCCGACGTTAGCGAAATGGCCTCTGTCGACCGATGGGGTGGTCGTGCTGGACCTGTACTCGCGTCAGGTCGTGGGCTGGGCCATGCAGGGCCAGATGCACGCGGACCTGGTCCTGCAGGCGTTGTTGGTAGCGGTCTGGCGGCGCAATCGTGCTCCCGGCCTGATGCTGCACTTCGATCAGGGCAGCCAGTTCACGGCAACCAATGGCATGCATTCCCCAAGCGCCGGCACGGCTCCAATGGAGGCGTCTCTCCGGTAGAGTTCGAACGGCAGGCGGGACAATCAGGCTCGTAGGTGTCTACGAAATCCGGGGCGATTCAGGAAATATTTCTCAGCAGAGCCTCATTGCCGCTGCTCACTTCCCAAGAACGTCTCTGTTTCCCGATTGGCCTTGAAGTAACCCCTTGCTGGATACAGGTAGATGAGGCTGGCCAAAACCACAAAGCCCAACGGTCCACCAACGATCATGAACGGCAGCGAGAGGAGCGCGTACACCGCGATCAGATTGAACTTGAGCAAGGAAGCGAACACGTTACGCAGATAACGGGTTTTGACCTTCTCGCCAGTCATAGTTTCCACCGCGGTGACAAGTCCGTGCTTGAGGCGGCAAAGCTTGATCGGCTTTCCGATCTCGCAGAGCGAATCCAGGTAATCATCAATGACTAGCTTGTCGACGCGCCTGCCGTCGATGACCCAGAACGCATAGTTGGAGAAGCCGGTCTGCCAGGACGCGTTGGACTTCTGCTGCAGGATTCCGGAGACAATCGCCATGGTTTCTCCCATGTAGGCGAATAAGCGTGAGGGGCGGGATGAGCGTGTGAGAGCGAACTGATTTGGTGGTCAGAATGCCGCGCCAATGCGTGCACAGATTTTCTGCGCACCGATCGCCAGTTCGCTCTCTTCGGTAGAGAGAGGTTCGTCTGCAGGCGCACTGGCGTCTGGTTTGCTCAAGCCAGGCAGCTTTTGGAGGGCAACGTGCCTTAGACGATCTACCTCGGCCTGGCTGAGATTGCCCGCCGCACTTGTACAGACCTCGGTGAAGTATTCAGGGCCGCCGTCGCCTTCGAAGGTGAGCCGGACGCCAACGCCATTCTTCATCATCGTGGGGTAGTTGCGACCGCCCTCGGCTCGGGAAGCCAGAACAAACTTCTTCCCCCATCGGCGTTCCGCATCGGAGCGCGCGCCACCGAGCGCCAGACCGGCCCAGGCAAGTCCACCGTCCTTAATGGTGAGTTGGGAGAGGAACAGTTGAGCCTGCTGGTAAGTGTCTACTTCCTGCGCTTCGGCAACCCCGATCAACCCCGCGCACAAGATCGCGACAACATGTCGAATCATCGTTTGGTTCCCCTGTGTGCCCTATAGGGCGTGCTCCTTTATGGCGTGGCCTCCGATTGTTGTCAAGCCTAGCCTAGCGCCATGCCGCTCCCAGCCGCCCGACTCCCCACGCACCCCGCGCTCGTCCAGTTTGCGGCGCGTCTGATTGAACTGCGCAAGACGCGCGGCATCAGCCAGGAGCGTCTTGCCATGGAGTCGGGTATTGGCCGCTCCTACCTCAGCGGTGTGGAGCGGGCACTGCGCAACATCTCGTTGATCAACATCACCAAGCTCGCGGCGGCGCTTGAGGTCGAGCCTTGCCGATTGCTCGAACGACCGGGCAGTTAGGCTCGCTCAGCCTGGTTGGTCCGGCGGGATGTCCCGCTGTCGCGTCAATGTCTGAGCCCAAGGTGCTTGGGTGCGGCCCATGACGGTCAGCCACGCCACCTGGCGTGACTCGCGTAAGGATAGACAGCAGAAGTGGATTAAACAGAAGTGGGCGGCTCGCCGCCGAGATCCTCAAACAGAACCACAGCATTCAACCCGCCCCCCGGACTTCGATCCTCGGTGACGGCAATACGTCCTGCGTGAGCTGATCCGTCGGACGCAGACAGAACTACCTCCGTATTCACGGGATAGCCATTCAGGAGACGAATCAGCTCTCCGACCGTTGACGAAGAGAGTCTGTAAAGCGGACCGAGCAGATTTGATCGCGCAGTGTGATTCCCCGTGGCCTCCGGCACTTCTTCATTGACGTGCAAGGAAAAACCGGACGCCTCAAGGCGCATGAGCGCGTAGCGCGCGAGATATACCAAGAGCTGGCTGACCGATCCCACCCCTTGCTCACGCAGACGCAATTGCAGATCCGTTGGCAGCCCGATCTGCACATAAACCACATTCAATCGGGGAGGGCGGCCATCCAGTGCCGCAACGACGGTGCCTTCCCGCGGCACCTCCTGAAACATGGAATGGGGATAGGCCCAATCCAAACGCCGATCCATCTCGGCGTCCGCAGAGGGGCGCCGGTCCTGGGCCGACTTCCGGTTGAATGGATCGTGCGCCAGACGAACTTTCAGCGTCGCTCGATCGGCATCCAGCCACGCAAGCGCTTGTCGCGCCAAGGCGATCAGGGCGTGATTAAGGCTGCCCGACACCTCCACCCGAAGTCGGTCGTGGAGCGCGGTCGGAAGGGCGATCTGCACGGGTGCGGTGCCTTCCCGAGACATGCGCAGTGGCAGACGTACGGCAAATCTCGGTTCGCGAGGCACAAGCGCCAGCGCCCGCTCAGATCCCCTTATCTCCGATTCCTTCATTTCCACCCTGCCATTTCCAATTACAAAAAGCCTAGGGTACCTATTGACTAGATGCAATAGGTTCACTAGTATCGTTATAAATGTGGGCAATCGGAGGAAACGTACATGGCGGTTCGTAGCGCGCAGGGAAGTGAGCCACCGCACTTCATTCGGGTGGGCCATGTGTACGTTCCTGCGGGCATCGCCAAGCAGGCTTGGGAACTTCTTGCTGGAGAGCGACTGGACCCCACACCGGGGGGTTCGATCGTGCCGCCGGACGCGGATGTGCCATCTGGCGTCGAAACGACAGCCCGGCGCTTGGGTCGTAACCGCGCGCGCAAGGTCTTTGAGTCCTCCGACGTGGGACGCGTGGAAGCAACGGTGGAACGGCTAAGCCGCGGAAGCGACCGGCGGAAGATGCTCGACGCCATCCTGAAGGGATTGGTGCACGAACCGGTCGGGGAACGGGCTCTTTGCCGGGTACCCAGACAATTTCGCTATCACTGTGAGCTGCTGCGTCAGGAGATGCCGAACTTTCGCCAGATGATCGATCGCATTGAGCAGTTGCTCATGTTGCAGCAGGCAGGAGACCGCGCGTTTCGGTTGCCGCCTATCCTCTTGGCCGGGCCACCGGGGATCGGCAAGACCTACTTCGCCACGCGTCTGGCGAAGCTGATGCAGGTGCCACTTGAAATCTTCAACATGGAAACGGCGACGGCGAACTGGGTGCTGACCGGCAGCGACTTGGGCTGGGGTGGGGGCGCGCCGGGCCTGATCTTCAATCAGCTGGTCTACGGCGCGGTGGCCAATCCGCTCATTGTGCTGGACGAGCTCGACAAAGTGTCAGTCGAAGCCCGCTATTCTCCTGAAAAAGCACTGTATGCGTTGCTTGAGCCAGAAACCGCCAAGGCATTTCGGGACGAGGCCTGCCGGGATGTCCGACTCGATGCGAGCGCAATCAACTGGATCGTAACCGCCAATGAGGGCGAACGAATTTCAGAGCCGCTTCGCAATCGTCTGGTTCGATTCGACGTGCCAGAACTGACGTTCGAACAGCGAACGACCGTCGTCCGATGCGTGTATCGCGACATGCGTAAAGGACACGCTTGGGGGCGTCGGTTCGAGGATTGCTTATCAGACCGAACCGGCCGAGCGTTGGCCTATATGGACGGTTCGGTTCGGAACCTTCGCGTCGTATTGATGAGTGCCTTTGCCAATGCCTATGCGCGAGGTAGTCGTAGCGTTGAAGCGATCGACGTTGCATGTGCTGTTTCCACAGAAGGGAAGCTGGTCGATCTTGCGACTGCAGAAACATGCGGCCATGCATAGCCGGGGTGGACCTGCCTCTATCGCTATTCCAAGACCAAGACATCAGCTTTACCGAGCGGTGCAAGATGCGGAGGAAGAAGATTTCGCTGCGTGCATCTTCTGTCCTTACCACAGCAACAACACAGCACTGATAGCAGCCAGCCCAGTAGCAAGATGGGCTATCTCAGAAGCCATCAAAAAACCAATGCGAGGTCGAAAATGAATCACATGAAGCGAATCGGTGCCACTTCCAGTACGTCGGAATGCAATTCTGAACCTTGGTACGAGTTATATCCCATCACGAATGTCGTTAATCAAGATTGCGACGATCTGATGACATGGGAAGATGTTGATCGCTGCCTACTAGCGCCGTATCCAAGTGAGGTCTCGACAATGAGTTCCCCTAGTCCAGTGCAGCATCAAGCTGACTTCGGGCGGCGCCGCCAAACGGCCATCGTCAGCGCTGATGCCTCACTGCCGTTGGACTGATTCGTGCACACGATGAGCGAAACGGCTAAGGCTTGGCGAGCGCGCGCCCACTTCAACGCAGTCTTCGCAATTGGTTCTCGTTGAAGATCCTTGGTCCCGGCGGTTTGCTCAGCGACGAATGAACCAAGGCAAGTCGATCCAAGCGGTGGACCGTAGGCTGCAATGAGTCGGCGCCATCATGGACGCCCGGCGCTACGGGGACGGGGGGACGGGGATGGCGCCCATAGCCGACCTGTGCCGGCCGGGCTTTCGCCGTGCAGCAGCCGCGCGGCTCGGTGCTTGTCGTAGCGCTCACCCAAATCCCGCAGTCGTCGGTGACCTTGCGATACCCATAGCCGATCGCCGCTGCTAAAGAACCTGCTTGGCCGCCTCGCTGGGCGATTCACTGTGGTGCGCGATGCACCGGACGGTCGGATTTTTGATCCGCCCCTAAACCGCTCCCCACAACCCCGGATAAAGCAGGAAGGGTCACCGAAGTTCGGTGGCCGGTGACCAGCAATCAAGGGGTTGGCGATGTCGGCAGTAATTTCGGGGAACGGGCTGGGCCTTTTCGATACGTCGTTGACGCAGTTGGGTGCGGCGGCGGGCGGAAACTCCCAGATCGGGCAGGGCAGGGATCGCCAATACGTCAATGTCGCCACCGGCAACCTAATCCTGCAAAGCCAGGACGAGCAACTGCTGTTCCGCGGCCTGCCGGTCGCACAGCTGCGGACCTACAACAGCCTGGGGCTGGTCGCTCAGACCGGAGCGGATGGCTGGCTGACCGGATTCGAGCGGCGGGTCGCGCTGCTCAGCGGCACGTTTAATACTGCCGGCAGCGTGATGCGGCGAGAGACCGGGGACGGAGCCCATCAGGACTTTGTCTGGGTCAGTGCGAATACCTATCAGTCATCCAAAGGTGATGGGGCCCACGACACCTTAACCTGGGCATCTGGAACGAGTACTTGGACCTATGTCGAAGGCAGCACGCGGCGTGAGGAACTGTACGCCGACAACGCAAATCCTGTGTTGCAGGGCCGGTTGATCCGGATCCGCGATCTGACATTGGGCGCCAGCCCCACGACGTGGGATGTGTTGTATGACGCCAGCAACCGGATCAGCGAGATCCGATCCAACGATGGCACCACAACAGCTGACGCGCTGCTCTTCGGCTATGACTCCAGCAGCCGTCTGATTAGTCTTTCCACACGTCAAGCAGGCGCGGTACTCGGCCAGGTGACCTATGGCTACGACACGTCCAGCCGGTTGAGCTGGGTGCAGACCGACCTGACGCCAGGGAACGTCGCTGACAATGCGTGGGATGCTGCGACCGCAGCGAACAACAACGGCACGCGCTTCCGAACGACGTATGCCTACGTCGGAACTACTCTACAAATTTCCAGCGTGATCCAGAGCGACGGAACGGTTAGTAGTTTCACCTACTACGCCGATGGCAGAGTCAAGACCGTCACCCAGGGAGATACCAATTCAAACGACGCCGATGGCGCCGGCGAAACGCTGACCTATACCTACGCCACCAGCTCGGCCACGGTGACCGACAGCCTCAACCGGACGTGGGTCTATGCCTATGATGCCGGGAACCAGCTGACGAGTGTGACGTCCCCCGTAGTCGCCGGACTGTCCGACGTCACCACTTACACCTACAACTCCGTTGGGGACCTGACGCAGGTCAAGAGCGTGCGTGGGGCGCAAACGCTGAAGCAATGTGATTACAGCTACGACACCAAGGGCAACGTGCTCTGGCAGTGGGAAACCGTGGCCGGATCTGCGGCCACTGCGGTGAGTCGGACCTACAACACAGCCAACCAGATACTGGCCGAGACCCGCTATACCGGCCTTGATGCCGATGGGGTCGGGATTCGCAATTCCCCAACCGGTGGACTGACCACGCAATACGTCTACGACACGCAGAACCGATTGCGCTTCATGGTAGATGCCGCTGGTGACGTGAGTGAAATTACCTATGCCGTAAGTGGCAACGGTATTGGTCAGCAAGCGAGCCTAAGACGATACCTAGGGTCGACGTATAGCGGATCCTACAACGAGATCTTGCTCGGAAGTTGGGCCACTACGGCTCAGCAGGCAAACAGCATGCTGGTGTCCTACAGCTATGACTTGTGGGGACGACTGGCGCAAACCACGGCGTATGCCACGGTGGATGGGGCTGGCGTTGGTGTGCTAGATGCCGCCACCGAGATCACTCGCTCCACGTACGACTCCCAAGGGCTTTTGCGGCAGCAGATCACGGCACGCGGGGCCGGGCGTACGTCGACGGGTGCAACATTGAGTGGGAGCCAGGTCACCGACTACGTCTACGACGGCATGGGTCGGTTGTTGGGTGTTCTCCGCCGGGACTATGCGACGGCGAGCACCGACGATATCAACACGATCGCCACAACGTATGCCTATACCGATTCGGCTCACCAGCTCGCGGTGACCACGGATGCAGGCGCGACGCATCTAGAGAGCCGCAACGCGGCAGGGCGGCTGATTGCGGTCACGGATTCGGGAGTGGTGTCGGGAACGACCGTCACGCGCACCACGCAAAACTATTACGATAGCGCCGGGCAGTTGCGTGCGACGAAGGATGCCAGCGGCGGCCTCAGCTACCTCTTTTATGACGAAAAAGGGCGCGTCGAAGCCACCGTCGATGCGACCGGGGCGGTCAGCCAGTTGGCTTACGACGGCGCCGACCATCTTCTCCGCACCACACGCTATACCAATCGGGTCACCACCACGGGCTGGCTGAGTGGCAATAGCGTGACCAAGGCGCGCTTCAGCGATATCGGTGTCGCCGCCGACCTGACCAATGACCGCATCAGTAGCGCGACCTACGACATCGCAGGTCGCCTGGTCAGTGAAGTGGACGCGGCGGGATCCATTGCGAGCTACAGCTACGACGGTGTGGGCCATCTGCTGCAGGTCAGTCGCACGGATGCGGTGCAAACGGCGGCGACGGCGCGTACCACGCGTCACTTCTATGATGCAGCAGGTCGACATGTTGGAGAGCTGGATGCAGAAGGGTCTCTGACCGAAACCACCTACGATCTGGCGAGTAGACGTAATACGCTCATCCGCTATTCGACGGCATCGCCCATAGCACAATGGGCTAATGGCACGTTGGCGCAATTGCGCCCCCTCGCGAATGCGACGAGCGATCAGCTCACGCGCTACTACTACGACGGTCGCGGAAACGTCATTGGCACGCTGGATGCCCAAGGGTATCTGACCGAATCGGTGATTGACGAGTCGGGGAATACCCGTGCGGAGCGTCGTTGCGCGACGCAGCTCAGCTGGGCTTCGGGCGACACCATGGGGTCGCTGCGCACGCGCGCCGGCACGTACCGCGAAAGCCGGATGGCCTACAACGGCCTGGGGCAGTTGCGTACCCAGACCAATCCGGAAGGCACGGTCACCCAGTTGTATTACGACGAAGCCGGTCGTCTGGTGCGCACAGAATCTGCGCAGGCCACGACCGATGTGCGCAATGACTACTCCCGCTACAACGTCTTCGGCGAACTGGTGGGCCAGATCAGCGGCGAGGGCGCGGAGAACGCACGCACGCTGCTGGGGAAGAAGTATCTCAACGACCCGAGCCTGACCGAGGCCCAGCTGGACACGGCGTACAGCGCCTACGGCGTGCGCCACAACGTGGATGCGCTTGGGCGCCGCATTGAAAGTATCGATGCACAGGGCAACAAGACCTGGTACTTCTACGATGGCGTGGGGCAACAGACCTTCGTGGTCAGGGGTGTGGCCGAAGACAACGTCGGCGTGACCGGTGCGTTAAACGGCTACGGCGAAGTCACCGAGACCCGTTACAACGCCTTCGGCCAGGTGGTCGACAGTATCGCCTACACCGGCAGGATGACCGTTGCCACGCCGGGCGACCGCAACAGCGTGGCCAGTGCGATCACGACGTTGTCCTACATTGCCGCAACCGATACCAGACGCACGCTCACCTACACCACGCGCGGTTTGCTGGCGACCCTCATCAACGCCGAGAACGCGTTGACCAAGTACAGCTACAACGCTTTTGGCGAACGCAGCCACGAGGAGCAGGCATTCGGTACATCGGCTGCCGATACCATTGATTATCTGTACGACCGTCGCGGCTTGCTCACCAGCCGAACCGAAGCGGTCGCCAAGCCGGAGCAACGCAGCACCTCCCAGGTGTATGACGCGTTCGGTCGCGTGGTCAGTGCCAGCGACGGGCGGAATGTAGCGACGACGTACACCTATGATCGGCTGGGTCGGCAACTTACGCATAGCCATACGGTGCAAGGACGCCCGGAAACCTGGTCGACTGCATACGACGCCTTCGATCGAATCCTTAGCCAGACCGATGCTCTGAATCGGTCGACGAACTACACCTATGACGATGTCAATCGCAGTCTGACGGTCACCACGCCCGAAGGCGTGTCCGTCACGACGGTGCAAAACCGCTACGGGCGGACATTGACCGTAAACCAGGGTCAAGGCCAGATCACGACCTACACCTATGATCGCGATGGTCACCTGGCCGGTGTGCAGGACGCGTTGAACCCGGCCAGTGCCAATCTCTACGACACGCGTGGGCTGTTGATCCGCACGACCGATGCCAGCGGTCGCAGTGTCGATCTGAGCTACGACGCGGCGGGTCGCGTGCTGAAGCGAATCGAGGATCCGGCCGGACTGGCGTTGACGACCCTGTACCAGTATGACGGCCAAGGCCGTCGGCTCAAGGTCACCGACCCCACCGGTCGGGTGGGTACCCAGAGCTATGATCGCGAAGGACGCCTGACGCAGCTCGTCCAAGATCCGGGCGCGGGCAAGCTTAATCTCACCACGAGCTTCACCTACGATGCGCAAGGCCGCCAGGTCACGATGACCGAGGGCGCCGGCAGCCCCAATCCCCGTCTCACGCAGTACACCTTTGACGCGCTCGGACGGCGGATCAGCGAGCAGGTCGACCCCAGTGGGCTCAACCTGACCACGGGCTACGTCTTTGATGCAAACAACAACGTCATTCGACGGACCGATGCCGATGGCAATGTCACCCGCTTCTACTACGACGACGCCAATCGGCTGATCTATACGGTCGATCCACTGCTCGCTCCGACCCGGAATTGGTACGACGCCGATGGCCGCCTGGTCGCTACCCGCACCTTTGGGCA
>JANMAO010000153.1:0-5891 GCA_031359875.1 Lysobacter sp. | reverse complement strand
CGCCCAGTAGAAGGTGTAATCCCAGATCACCTTGACCGGCATGACCTGGGCGTCGCCAAACAACGGGTACTGGTCCTGGTACAGCGTCAGGGTGTTCTCGTAGAACGACTGGTACAGCTGCTGGTAGATCGACGCGTACGGCGCGAACGGCTTGCCGGCGCGATCCTTTTCGATCAGGTCGCAGATGAAACCGTTGCTGATGGCGATGAAATCGCTTCCCGGCGAATAGAACGGATCCAGGAACAAACCCGCCTCGCCGGTCAACGCCCAGCGATCGGCCGAGAACACCTGCTTGCAGCCGTACGAGAAGTGACGCAGGAACAGGAAGTCCTGCAGCGTGTGCCTGGGGTCTTCGAGCGATCGCGCCACCTGCGGCTGGTGTTCGCGCAACCATGCCATCGCCTTGTCATGCGTGTTCATGATCTCCAGCGGATGCAGCTTGGCATCACAGACGATCCCCAGCGAATGCGCGCCGGAGGCCAGCGGGATCAGCCAGAACCAGTACCCCGGCCCGCACATGTGGTTGGTCGAGCGCCAGCGATCGGGCGGGTCGCAGCGTTGCAACCACGGCACATCGTCGGACCACGCGTTGGGATCGACGAAGCCGTCCACCCGCCACCACACCGCGTTGACGTCGTGGTCGTTCGCTTCGGCGAGGTCGAGCTCGCGCTTGAGCAGGCCGGCACGGCCGGAGGCATCGACGACCCAGCGCGCTGCGAGGGTGTGCGTCACCCCGTCCTGCTCGAAGCTGACGGCATGTGCGGATCCAACGTCGAGATCGATCGCGCGCACCACCGCGGCGTCGCGGAATTCAACACCGAGCGCGCGTGCCTGCTCGCCGAGGAAATTCTCGAAGCGGCCGCGGTCGAGTTGCCAAGATGGCGTCGGCAGCACCTGGCTGACGCCGAGCTCGGTGCAGCGCTCGATGTCCTCGCGGCCTTCGGAAAAGAAAAAGCGAAAGCCGAACTTGCGGAGCTGTTCGGTTTCCAGGTGCTCGCGGAAGCCGAGCACCTGGGAAAAATAATGCGCGCCGATCTCGACGAGCGACTCACCGACCTTGAACGCGGCTTCGCGCACCGGATGCGCCCGGCGTTCGATCACGGTGACCGCGAAGTCGGGATCGCGCTGCCTGAGCTGGATCGCCAGCGCCAGTCCGGCGAGGCCGCCGCCGAGGATCGCCACATCGGTGCGAGCGGCTTCAGCGGCCACGTTCAATGCATTCATCCTGCGCGCTGCGCGTGGGGCGCCAGTGCGGGGGCGAATTCGCCGCTGGGATCGTGGATCAAGGCGGGATTGGCGCGGATGCTGCGATAGACCGAAGCCATGCCTCCGTGGGCGATCGCCTGCCGCACGATGTGCACGGTGATGCGACTGAAATCGCGCACCGGCTTGAAATGGCTGGCGCGGAACTGTTCGCTGGAATGCACGCTTTTGTAGCGCGACTCGATCGGCACCGACACGCAGCGCGTGCCAAGCGTGCGCGCGGCCGAGATCAGGATCTGCGCCTCGAACACGAAATCCTCGCCCGGCACGTTGTCCAGTGCGGCGACGGCCGCGGGATACAACCGCTGCCCGCTCTGGCTGTCGGCGATCTGGTAACCGGTGCCCCAGGCAATGCCCCAGTCGCCGAACTCGTTGGCCAGGCGCCGGTACAGCGGTTGCTGCGATCGCTTGCGCAGGCGCGCGCCGATCACGACGTGGCCGGGATACCGGTTGCCGGCGTCGAGCAGGCGCGGAATGTCGTCGGGCGAATGCTGTCCGTCGCCGTCCATCGTCAGGACGGCCTGGCTGCCGTGCTTCAGGGCCGCGAGGAAACCATCGCGCAGCGACGCGCCCTTGCCCATGCGCTGTGCATGCCGCAGCACGGTCACCGGCAGGTCGGCGATTCGCGCCTGGGTGTCGTCGTCGGAGCCGTCGTCGATCACGATCACATGGTCGCAATGCGCCAGCGCGCCCCCGACCACGCCACGGATTCGGAGGGCCTCGTTCAACGCCGGAATGACCACGGAAACGTTGCCGCGGTCCAGCCGCAGCGGAGCGGCGCTGGGTTGAACATCGTGCGGGCGCATGTCAGGCATCGGCGATCTCCACCCGTAGTGCGCGTCCGGGTCCGGCGTGCAGGTAGGCCAGATCATCGCCCGAAGCCAGCGCCTGGAACAGCGGCAGCATCGGCGCCATGGCATTGGCCCCGGCGACGCGAGCCAGTGCACCGGATGGCGGCGGGACGTCCGCATCGACCAGGGTGCAACGCATCCTGGGCGCACCGGCCCGTGTTGCGCTCGACAGCACCAGCGCGCCGCCAAGCAGGCCGGTGCTGGGTGACACCGCCGCCAGCGGGCCCGCCGAAGGCGCGTCATAGGCCGCCAGCAACACCGCCGGTTCGCCGGCCCGAAGCTGCACCAGCGCCTCGAGCAGGCCTTGCGCGAAGCTGGCATCGAAACTGCTGATCGCCGTGGTCGGCTGCACGCAGCCGTTGCCGATGGTCCAGTAGCCGGCGGCGGCGTTATGGACGGAATTGTGGAATTTTGTCGGCGAGATCGCGGTCGGGTCACTCGTCAGCGTGGTGCACATGTAATCGGTGATGGCGAGGTCACCGTGCATCGAGGCAAACACCGAAGGAAGCATTTGCGGATCACGTCCGGCGGCGGCGCACGCGGCTAGCGCGACATCGAGCGCGACTGCGACCGATTCCGGGGCGCGGCGGCGCTCGTTGGGTGCCAGCAACTGTGGCGATGGACGCGCTGGGGCGGCGTCGGGGAGCGCGCCGCTGGTGACGTAGTCGCACGCGGCCTGCCAGGACGGCAGGCCGGTGGCCCAGAAGCCGATGCCCTCGAGGGTGGCGGTCAGCGCCGTCCCGGAGACGACGACCGCGGCGGGCGCGGGACGCGATGCAACGCTCATGCCGCCCTGCCGAACACCAGCGAACAGTTGTTGCCGCCGAAGCCGAAGGAGTTGTTCATGGCGTAGCGGATCACGCGGTCGGCGTTGTCGAAGCGGATTTGCGGGCCGCAGGCGGCGTCGGGATCGCGGCTGTTGAGGGTGCCGGGGAGCAGGCCGTCCTGCAGTGCGATCAGGGCAAAGATCGACTCGACGATGCCGGCCGCGCCAAGCGTATGCCCGGTCCAGCCCTTGGTCGAGCTCGCGTGCAGCGTGTCCGGAAACAGTGCGGCGACCGCGCGCGCCTCGACGGCGTCGTTGGCCGGTGTGGCGGTGCCATGCAGGTTGAGGTAGCCGACAGCGTCGGCCTGGATCCCCGCGCGGGCCAGCGCATCGCGCATGGCCAGGCGCGCGCCGAGGCCCTCGGGATGCGGCGTCGACATGTGGTGGGCATCGCTGGATTCGCCATAGCCGCGCAGCTGCAGGGTGCCGTGGCCACCGCTGCTGGCGGGATCGCTGCGTTCGAGCACCGCAAATCCGCCGGCTTCGCCGAGCGAGAGCCCATCGCGATCCGTGTCGAACGGCCGGCACGCTTGCGCCGACACCAGTCCCAGCGAGTTGAATCCGTACAACACGCTGCCGCACAAGGTATCGACGCCGCCGACCAGGGCGGCATCGGCGAGCCCGGCTTCGATCAACCGTGCCGCCTGCGCGAAGACCTTGGCACTCGACGAACACGCCGTCGCCACGGTCACGCACGGGCCGCGCAGGCCGGTCGCCTGGCGCACGAAATCGCCAAGCGAATGCGGGGTATGCACGATCGGCCGTTGCATGGCCTCGGAAAATTGCGCCGACCCGTCGGCGCCGGTTTGCAGCTGCGCGTAGGCCTCCTCGGTTTCGCCGATGCTCGCGGTCGAGGTGCCGAGCACCAGCGCCACGCGCTCGGCGCCATGGCGCGCGCGTACGACTGCAAGCGCATCGAGCACGTCGTCCTGCTGCAATGCAAGCCAGGCGAGGCGATTGTTGCGGCATTCCCAGCGCGCGAATTGCGTCGGCAACGGCGCATCTTCGAGACCGTCGACGCGACCGATCCATGCATCGAGCGCGGCATCGCCGAAATCATTGCGGCGCAGGCCTCCCCGGCGCGCACGCAGGGCGTCGGCTTGCGCGGCGCGGCCGCGGCCGAGTGCAGTCGTGGCGGTGTAGGCATGGATGGCCAACGGCGGCATGGGATGGGCACGCTGGATATGCAGCAGCTGCGTTGACGGCACGCACGACTCCGGTCGAATCTGAATGGCCTGAAGGCCGCAAAGGCATGCAATCAGGCACGCGGGGACAGGACGCGAGTATAGCGAGCGGGTGGATTCGAAGCCGGGTGAATGCTTCAGGCACACGCATCGGATCCGCGCATTGGAACCGCGCATTTCCAGCCGCATTCCTGCTGCCGATGAGGTTGCACGAGGGCCGGGATGTCACCGACCGGCGCACTTGCCGGCGCGCCGGTCGGAACCCTCAGCGCTTCGCCTTCTGCTGCGGCACGAATTCCTCGCGCACTGCCTTGGCCAGCAGATCCGGCGGCAACAGGCCCTGGTCGAGCAGGAAGTTGATGAAGGCGAGGCGGTCGAATTTCGACCCGAGTGCGAGTTCGGTCTCGGCGCGCAGCTGCAGGATGCGGCTGTAGCCGTAGAAGTAGCTGCCCGCCTGTCCGGGCGAGCGGAAGGTGTAGCGATCGACCTCCTGCTTGGCCATCGGGTTGGACAACGCGACGTCCTGAGTCAGCACTCGGAAGGCGGTGTCGCGATCGGTCAGGCCCAGGTTGAGCATCGGGTCGAGCATCGCCCGCGCGCCGCGCAACAGGCGCAGCTGCAACGCGATCAGTTGGCCGTCGAGGGGTTCGTACGGAACCATCTCGGCCTCCGCGTACAACGCCCAGCCTTCGACATTGACCGAGTTGAAGGCGAACAGGCTGCGCGCCTGCGACACGCCGCGCTCGACCATCGCGCTGAACTGCAGTTCGTGGCCGGGACGGCCCTCGTGCGCGGTCAGCGTCCACGCGGCGGCCTTGTAGGTGAAATCGTCAAACGCCTCGGTCTTGCCGCTGGCATCGGGATTGCCGGTGGTGAGCACGAACTGGCCGCGCTCGCCGTGGTTGTTGAGCAGCGGCGGCGGATCCATATGCGGCGCCGGCTGCGCGGCGGTCTCGGCGTCAGAGGCGATGCGCATGATCATCGGCCTTTGCGGCAGATCGACGATGCGATGTGCGGTGATCGCATGCTCGATCGCTGGAATCACTTCGTTGCGGTAGTAGGGCTCGACCTGGTCACGCCCGAGCTGCTCCTGCTTCAGCGCGTGGATCACGTCACGATAATCATCGGACTTGAACCCATGCGCCTTGGCGATCAGCGGCGCGATCTGCTGCATCGCGGCGCGCGTTTCCATGAACTCCACCTCGGCGCGCTGGATCAGCAGGTGTGGATCGATATCGATGCCGACGCGCTTGAGGCTGAACGCATACAGCTCCGGCGGCAGGCGGAAATCGGCGCGTGCTTTCGGCAGCACGGTGGCGCGCTCCCAGGCGACGTAATCGGCCACCTGTCGGTCGAACTCCGCGAGCGCGGCATCGGCGCCGGTGATCTTGAATTGCGCGTACAGCTTGCGGACGCCGGCGGCGTAGGTCGGTGCATTGGCGATCGCCTGATCGACTTCGGCCTTGACCGGTCCGAGCCGTTTGACGTCAGGCCGTTTGCCGTCCGCGAGGCTGTCGGTAAAGCGCGCTTTGGCCTGGGTGAAGACCGATTCGCTGCCCGGCGCGAGTCCGAGATAGCGGTTGAGGCGAACCAGCGCCTTGGCACGGCGTTCGGGCGCGCTCTGCTCCTGCAGCAGATCCTGCTCGCTCTGGAACACCGCGCTGGGCATGTCGTTCCAGTCCAGCAGCAGGCGCTCGTTGAGCTCGCTGCCCTCGATCCGGCGCGTGGCGGCATCGATCATGATCTGCAGATCCTGGCGCACGTTGG